>CAZTJY010000156.1:0-6842 GCA_964613725.1 uncultured Parapedobacter sp.
AATAATTACGTTTATCGGATCCTTTGGGCGCCTTCCGCGCTCGCTGAAACCAGGGATGTTGGTCGGAGGTATGGTTTATGACCAACTCGGTGATAACCTTAAGCCCTCTTTTATGTGCGGCGTTTAAAAACCGCTTGAATTGCTTAATGTCCCCGTACGACGGATTGATGGTGTAGTAATCAGCGATATCATAGCCGTCGTCGCGCAAGGGCGATGGGTAAAACGGCAGCAACCAGATTGCCGTCACACCCAAGTCTTGTAAGTAATCGAGCTTCTCCATCAGCCCCACGAAATCCCCGATACCATCGCCGTTGCCATCGCGAAAAGCTTTGATATGCAACTCATAGATTATGGCATCTTTATACCAATGTAACTGATCGTCCAGTCTGTTAGTCATGGTTCTGCTTTTTTATAATAGTAAAGATGTGCGCGGGCATGAGGTATGGATTTAATTCTACATAATTGAAATCACCGAACCATCGGTATTTACCGCCGCCCAATAGGTCTTTGACCATGTAATGTTCATCGCTCCCCATGCCCAACTTGGCCATGGGAATGCGTATATGGGCGCCCTGCGTGTGGAAGGCATCCAGATTTACCACAACAATGAGCTGATTTCCCGTGCTTGCATCTGTTTTTACATAGCTGATAATCTGGTCATTGCTGGTGTCGGCAAACTGGATATTCCAAGTAGACTGCAGTGCAGCGTTTTCTCGCCGGATGCGGTTTAGCCGGGTGATGATATCGCCGATACGCGTATATTGATCCCAGTTCCAATGCTTAATTTCGTATTTCTCATTGTCTAAGTATTCTTCTTTTACGCCATGCGGCGTGTTGATGCCGAATTCATAAACGGGACCGTAAAGCCCATAATTCGACGATAACGTACCGGCAAGGATCACCCGCATAATGTGTGCGTTTTCGCCTCCATGGGTAAGTATCGGCGGCAGGATATCGGGCGTGTTGGGCCAGAAATTCGGCCGGAAGTAATAGCGCATTTCCGTACAGGTCAGTTCAATCATATACTGCTCGATTTCCTGTTTGGTATTGCGCCAGGTAAAATAGGTATATGACTGGTTGAAGCCAGCCTTTGCCAGTCGTTCCATAACGCGTGGCCGGGTGAACGCTTCTGCCAGAAAGATCACATCAGGATGCTCGGCTCTCACCTCACCGATCATCCATTGCCAGAAAGCAAACGCCTTGGTATGGGGGTTATCGATTCGGAACACGCGTATGCCCGCATCCACCCAATAATCAATGACGCTCTTGAGCTCTTTCCATAAATTTTCCCAGTCATCGGTTTCAAAATTGAAAGGCAGTATATCTTCGTATTTCTTTGGCGGATTTTCAGCAAATTGCACCGTACCATCGGGCCGCCATGTAAACCATTCCGGATGTTCCTTAACATAGGGATGATCGGGTGCGCATTGATAAGCGATGTCCATCGCGATTTCAATGCCATGGTCACTGGTAGCTTTAACCAAGGCTTTGAAATCGTCGAGCGTACCCAATTCCGGATGAATTGCTTTGTGACCCCCCAAGCGACTTCCGATTGCCCATGGGGAACCGGGATCTCCCGGATTTGCTTCCAACGAGTTGTTTTTCCCCTTGCGATTCACTTCGCCAATGGGGTGTATAGGGGGGAAATAAAGCACGTCAAACCCCATCCTAGCGATGCGAGGCAGCAAGTTCGCAACGTCGTTAAAGGTACCGTGGCGCGCTGCTTCTGGCGATGCAGATCGAGGGAACAGCTCATACCATGTGCTAAAGCCCGCTTTTCTTCGCTCAACCTCGATGCGGTACGTGGTTGGATACTCGGTGACGGTGTCGCGATAGCGGTGCTTGTACATGACTGCAGCGACTTCGGGGTTGCTGGCCAACGATACGGCCTGCCCGGAATCGGTGCCCTCCTCCAGCTGTGATACCCAGCCATTGAGCCGCACCGCTTCCCTTTTGTTCGCGGAGGCAGCTTTCCGCAATAGTCCGGCCCCGATTTGCAACTCAACCGCTATATCCTGTCCCGCCTCATATTTTTTTTTAAGCCCATTCTTCCACGTGGTATAATGATCGACCCAAGCAGCAACCTTAAACGTATACGTTCCCATTCGCTCAGCGCTGAAAGTGGCCTGCCAACGGTCATTGATGTCAAACCGCATCGGTAACTCCCGCCACAATCGATCAGCGGCATGCCTGACATATGCACTTGCCGCGATAACATCGTGCCCATCGCCGACGATATCGGCCGAAATGCAGATATCTTCGTCAATGACCGCCTTGGCCGGAAACCGACCTTCTTCGACCTTTGGTGATACATTGGTAATGACTACTCTTTTTTTTCCACCTGGTGAACGCATATTTTTAGCAATGACCTTCTGTGACAACAAGGCATAGAGGCAGTTGTTTTTTTAGAGATCAGTAGTTGGGATTATCCGTAGTGAATCTCCTTTTGCATTCCCAAAAATTAGCGCACAGAATTGGTACCAGGTGGGTTGGTTGCGTCATCTGCGTTGGCAAATGACTTGACATGAACAGGCAACTTTTTTCACTTTTGTTGCTACGCCAAGATGGCAACGATACCTACCAAAAGCATCAGGAATGCTTTTGTAACTCGTCAAGTGCTTTAGAAATCAGGTTATATGTAGATTTGAGGGTCATCGACATGATATCCGCTACTTCCTGAAAGGTCATCTTGCCAAAAAAACGCAGGAAAATCGCCTCGCGTTGCCGCTTGGTCAACTGACCTAATGCTTGCCGGAGCAATATCTTAAGCTCGGCGTCTGCTTGATCCTTGATAAGAATTTGATCGATGGAATCTTCGATGGGATGCGTTACGTGGACGATTTCATACACCTTGGCAGACGACTTTCACGAGATACCGTTTCGATCATTCACCGCCGCAAGGCCTTGAAAAGGTAGTAGTGGATATTATTCGTATAAATAGTTCTTGGATGGAATCGGGCACTAAATCGTGTCTTGTCCTGAATAACTATACTTAATATTATAAAGTGGATGTAAAACACAAGTTTTTTCAGGACGAGACATCGCTATGGGATATTTGGGGTAGTGCCAGCTGTTTCGGTTAAACCGTGCCACTGCGAAAGATCGTACAACGATATAAAAACGTTCTGGAATCTGCCACAACGTCTAAAGGAAAAGGGAAAGTAGATAGATCGCACCGACCGCCACACAGCCCATGACGAACGTGGCGGCCGTGTATACCCGTAGCATCGTTGCCATGTCAACCCCTGAAAACCGCGATATCACCCAAAAGTAGGAATCGTTGGCGTGTGAAACCATCATCGAGCCGGCACCCATGGCCAGTACTGCGCATACCTTCCCTGCCTCATGGTCAAGTCCCAGTGCCGGCAGCACTGGCAGCACCATCGTGGCCGATGTGATGATCGCTACCGACGATGAGCCCTGGGCCGTCTTCAGTACCGCCGCAACCAGGAACGGAAAAAATATGCCCATGCTAGCGACCATGCCATTTCCTGCAAGGTGACCGGCAAGGTCTGTCCGGGCGATCAGCGCACCGAAAGCCCCTCCGGCACCGATAATCAGCAGGATGTCGCCCGCCTTTTCGACGGCGCTACGCAACAATGCGTTGAGGTCCGCCTGCTTCCACTGGCGTTTGCCCAGCAATGCCAGTAATATCCCGATGCCCAACGCAGCCTCCGGCAAGCCTGCCGCCCGGACGATCTGCATCGCCTGTGATGCACCCTCCCCGGCTGTGAATGAACGGATACTGATCAACAGGATGGGCACTACCACCGGAAGCACCGACAGCCACAGCGCGGGAAGCCGCGCAGGTGTCACACGCTGCGCTTCATCCTCCCCGCCGGCCTGCTCCCCCGATGACCGAAATTTACGCACTGCAAAGCGCGCCCAAAGCCAGCCGCTGCAGGCGGTGGGGATGGCCACCAGCATGCCGTACAGAATCACTCGGCCGAAATCGGCCCCCAGGGTGTCGGTAGCCGCAGCCGCACCCGGATGGGGCGGGATGAGGCAATGCACGGCATACAACCCCGCAGCAAGCGAGGTCGCCATCAGGGCCATCGCCGTTCCCGTCTGGCGCGCAAGGCTCCGGTTCAGCCCGCTCAACACGATATAACCCGAATCACAAAAAATAGGCAGCCCCACCGCATACCCTGTCGCGTTCATGGCCTGCGCCGCCCGATGCCGGCCGGTCAGGCGCAGGATCCCGTTAGCGAGCACCAGCGTGGCACCCGTATGCTCCAAGATGACGCCAAGGGCCGTGCCGAAGACAATGATCAGGCCTAGAGAACCGATGATGTTGCTGAACCCGGTTTTACCGGTAGCCAGCACCTCACCGAAAGGCAGGCCTATGCCCAGGCCCACCACCAGGCAGGCCACCAACAGGGCAAAAAAGGCATGTACCTTAAACCGGGTGGTTAGCAAAATGATGGCTGCTACGCCCGCCAGCAGCGCCAGCAGTCCGTGGGTAAACGACAAGTCCGTTAAAGTGCCCACGCCCGATCTCCTTTCTTATAAGGGTAGTTTCCATCGTACCTGCCTGGAATCTGGACATACCGCAGCGCCTTGGTGGCACCCAGTTCCGAGGTGAAATAGCCGAGCAAGGTGAGTTGCTTCAAGAGATGGAAATAATGGTCCGGTGCGTCCCCTGACTTGCTACGCTGGTATTCCTTGGCTTCCTTGTCGACCGCGGCCAACAGTTCGGTGCGCTCCACGGCATCCAGTGCCTGAAAATTCCGACCGAACGCCTGTGACGATGCGGTCTCCAATTTACCGAGACCTTCAAGGACAACTTGCTGCGCTTCCGGGGTGTAGCAATCGCGCACCATGACGGGGATAAACGACCCCACACCGGCTTCCTTTGCCCCCGGGCTATGGGTGGGTGGCAGGATGGTATCGGCGATATCGCCTAAAAAATCAACGGTTTCCGCCTCAAAAAGGCCTTGCACACCCGGAGTAGCTTTGCGGGTACACGCCTCTAGGAACAGGTTACCCCCGACAACCGACCCGCCCATGATCCAGGCAACCCTTGTCAACGCTTCTCTTCTATTCATTGGTGATATTTTTTTAATAGTTATCTGACTCGAACCGGCCATCCAATGGCCCTACAGGTTCTTTCTTTTGAGCTCACTTACGGCAAAATCCACGGCACGCGCGGTGAGGGCCATGTAAGTAAGGGATGGATTCACGCACGCGCTGGAGGCCATGCATGCGCCATCGGTTAGAAACACATTCAACGCATCCCAAACCTGGTTGTTACCATTGAGTACCGACGTCTCGGGATCGCGTCCCATACGCGCCGTTCCCATCTCATGGATGCCCTGGCCGAAGCCGTAGGTATTGTCGAAGGTACCCACATCTTTCACGCCCGCGGCCTCGAGCATCTCCGCGCAATCGTTCATCATGTCCTTGCGCATCTTCAACTCGTTTTCCTTGATTTCCATGTCCATCGCCAACACCGGCAACCCCCATTTATCTTTCACCGTTTTATCCAGGGAAATATGGTTATCATGGTAAGGCAATATTTCACCGAACGCACCGAAACCTACCGACCAGGCCCCGGGCTCACACATCGCGTCCTTCCATTCGCCGCCGATGCTCATCTCGGCAATTTCGCCGCTCCACCGGCCGCGGCCGGCCGCCCCCTGGTATCCGAAGCCGCGGACGTAGTCTCGCTTATCATCGCCCACATTGCGGAATCGCGGGATATACAGTCCGTTAGGCCGCCGGCCATAGTAGTAGCGGTCTTCATACCCTTCCACACGGCCACTCGCGCCGCAACGGAAATGATGGTCCATGGCGTTATGGCCCAGCTCACCACTGCTACTGCCCAATCCACCTTCCCACACATCGGTTGCGGAATTCATCAATATCCAGGTGGAGTTGAACGCCGAAGCGCAAACAAATACGACCTTGGCGAAGTATTCATACGTCTGGTGGGTTTCCGCATCGATAATCTCCACGCCCTTGGCCTTTTTGGTGTCTTTGTCATACAGTATCCGCGTGACGATGGAAAATGGCCGCAACGTCAGGTTGCCGGTGGCCACCGCAGCGGGCAGGGTCGACGACTGCGTGCTGAAGTAGCCACCGAAGTTGCACCCGAGCCAGCACTGGCTCTGGTATTGGCAATTGAGGCGGCCCTCGTGGGGGGCCGTAAGGTTAGCCGTCCGACCGATGATGAAGTGCCGCTTGCCCTTGTAATGGGATTTTATCCGGGCCGCGAGGTCCTTCTCGACAATATTCATTTCCATTGGTGGAAGGAACTCACCATCGGGAAGCACATTGAGGCCATCCCGGTTGCCGCTGATGCCCGCCCACTTCTCGACATAACTATACCATGGCGCTATGTCTTTATACCGGATGGGCCAATCCACACCGTGCCCGTCTTTTGCGTTGGCTTCAAAATCGAGGTCGCTGAACCGGTAGCTCTGGCGGCCCCACGTCAGCGAACGGCCACCGACGTGGTAACCGCGGTACCAATCAAACCGCTTTTTCTCGACATAGGGGCTTTCTTTTTCATTGACCCAGAAATCAAGGTTCTTTTCGTTCAGCGGATAATCCCGCTTTAAGACCGGATAATCCCCAATCATCTCTTGGGTACGTCCGCCCCGGTGGGGAAACTCCCAGGGATGTTTGGTAGCAGACGGGTAATCCTTGACGTGCTCCACGTTCCGCCCCCGCTCCAGCATGATGGTCTTCAGCCCTTTCTGGGTCAACTCCTTCGCTGCCCATCCCCCACTAATCCCTGAGCCGATCACGATTGCATCGTATATATTATCTTTCATTATTCTTCAATACTAGTGATGCGTTAAGTTTTTAAAATTCATTGTAAAGCATTGTATATAAAT
>CAZTJY010000157.1:0-6841 GCA_964613725.1 uncultured Parapedobacter sp.
CAGGTCTGCGCACCGGTGGAACTGCCCGCGAGTTCGCGGCACCTCGACACCTCTTTCACCAACCTGACGCTGAGCGACAAGAGCTTCCATGTCTCGGCCATCGGCCGGGGCAGGGCACTGGATGGCATACGCATGATGGCCATTGCGCGCGGGATTACGCTGGACGAGATGGCCAGGGACCCGGGTGTTACGACGATCATCTCGGTCAATTCGCCACGGCGTTTCGATGACATGATGGCCGAGGGGCTGATCACAATGGCCGAGCATGGCCAGTCCGTCTGCATCACCCCCTTCACCCTTATGGGTGCAATGAGCCCGGTGACGCTCGCCGGCGCGCTGGCCCAGCAGAATGCCGAGGCATTGTTCGGCATCGTTCTTGCCCAATTGGTCCGGCCGGGTGCGCCGGTAATGTATGGTGCCTTCACTTCCAATGTGGACATGAAGTCCGGCGCTCCGGCCTTCGGCACGCCGGAAAACACCAAGGCCAATATCGCCTCCGGACAACTGGCCCGCCGCTACAAGCTGCCTTACCGCACCACGCCGGGTTCGGCTTCCAACGCCGCCGACGCGCAAGGCACTTACGAGACGCTGATGGCGCTCTGGGGCGCGGTGCTTGGCCACGGCAATCTCATCTACCACGCAGCGGGCTGGCAGGAGGGCGGACTCACGGCCTCGTTCGAGAAATTCATAATCGACGTCGAGATGATCCAGCACATGATGGAGTTCCTGAAGCCGATCGAGGTGAACGAAGCGGAACTGGCCGTCGAGGCGTTGGGGCAGGTGCCAACGGGAGGGCATTTCTTCGGCGAGGCGCATACGCTGGAGCGCTATTCCACTGCCTTCTACCAGCCGATCCTGTCCAACTGGCAGAACTATGAGGCGTGGCAGGAAGCGGGCGCGCTCGATGCAACGGCACGCGCGACGCAGTTGTGGAAGAAGGCGCTGGAGGAATACCAGCAGCCCGCCATGGATGCTGCGGTTCGCGAGGAGCTGGAAGCTTATGTTGCCAGGCGCAAGCAAGAGATCGGCCAGGGCGAACCGTGAATGGCCGACTTGCCATGCTGATTCAACTTCCTGCGAAAAAGAATCCGTAAATTCACCCAACTGACTGAAATCAGAGAATAATCATGAAATCGCATGCGAAAGTCGTGATCATCGGTGGAGGCGTCGTCGGCTGCTCCGTGCTGTTCCATCTGGCGCGCGGAGGCTGGACCGATATCGTGCTTCTGGAGCGCGACGAACTGACTTCCGGATCAACCTGGCATGCGGCGGGCGGCATGCACACCATCAATGGCGATCCGAACGTTGCCAAGCTGCAGAAATACACGATCGAACTCTACAAGGAGATCGAGGAGCTTTCAGGCCAGGCGACAGGGGTGCATGTGACCGGCGGGGTGCTGCTTGCCGCAACACAGGCGCGCATGGACTGGTTGCGCGGGGTCGTGGCCAAGGGACGCTATCTGGGCCTCGACCTGGAGGAAATCTCTGCCGAGGAGGCAGCCCGCCTTATGCCCTTGCTCGATCCCAAGCAGTTCGTCGGAGCCGTCCGCAATTCCGAGGACGGGCATCTGGACCCCTCCGGCGTTACTCATGCTTACGCGAAGGCGGCGCGCAAGCTGGGAGCCGAGGTGGAGCGCTTCACCAAGGTTGAAGACATTGTGCGGCGTCCGGATGGCTTGTGGCGGGTCATCACCAACAAGGGCGAGGTGGTGGCCGAGCATGTGGTCAACGCCGGGGGGCTTTGGGCGCGCGAGGTGGGACGCATGGTCGGGCTCGAACTGCCCGTTCTTGCAATGGAGCATATGTATCTCATTACCGAAGACATGCCCGAGGTGAAGGCCTGGAACGAGGCGACCGGAACCGAGATCATCCATGCGGTGGACTTCGATGGCGAGCTGTATCTGCGCCAGGAGCGCGGCGGCATGCTCATGGGCACCTATGAGAAAGCCAACAAGCCATGGTCGGAACAGGTCACGCCATGGGATTTCGGCCATGAGTTGCTGGAACCGGATATCGATCGCATAGCTCCTTCGCTAGAGATCGGCTTCCGTCACTTCCCGGCCTTTCAGAAAACCGGGATCAAGCAGATCATCAATGGGCCCTTCACCTTCGCTCCGGACGGAAACCCTCTGGTCGGGCCGGTGCGCGGCCTTCCCGGGTTCTGGGTGGCCTGCGGCGTGATGGCCGGCTTTTCCCAGGGCGGCGGAGTCGGACTCGCGCTGTCCAACTGGATGATCCATGGCGATCCCGGGTTCGACATCTGGGCGATGGATGTTTCCCGCTACGGCGACTGGGCAACCATGGCCTACACCAATGCCAAGGTGCGCGAGAATTATTCGCGCCGCTTCTCGATCCGTTTTCCAAATGAGGAGCTTCCGGCGGGCCGTCCGCTCCGGACCACGCCGATCTACGATCTCCTGGCGGCAAAGGGCGCACAGTTCGGTGTTGCCTATGGGCTGGAAGTTCCGCTGTGGTTTGCCCCGGAAGGCATTCGCGACGAGTTTTCTTGGCGACGCTCCAGCGACTTCGCCCATGTCGCGCAGGAGGTACGCGCCGTGCGGGAACGCGTGGGCCTCACGGAAATCTCGTCCTTCGCCAAGTACCGTGTAACGGGGAAGGGCGCGCAGGCCTGGCTGGACAGAATGTTCGCCTGCAACCTGCCGAAACCCGGCCGCATGACACTGGCGCCGATGCTGAAGGAAGATGGCAAGCTGATCGGCGACTTCACCTTGGCCAATCTCGCCTCGGCAAACGGCAAGGAAGAATGGCTGATCTTCGGCTCCGGAATTGCCGAGCAATATCATATGCGCTGGTTCGAGCAGCATCTTCCCGCCGATGGCTCCGTGCAGATCGAGGCGCTGGGCCTGGGTCGTGTCGGCCTGTCCATTGCCGGTCCCGATGCGAGAAAGGTGCTCGAAAAACTGACGAGGGCGGACGTTTCCAATTCGGCATTCCCGTTCATGGCAATTCGCAACATGGATATTGGCATGGCGCCCTGCCTTGTCGGGCGGATCAGCTATACGGGCGATCTGGGCTACGAGATCTGGATGGCGCCGGAATATCAGCGCACGGTGTTCCACGCGCTGATGGAAGCGGGTGCGGAATTCGGCATCGGGCTTTTCGGCTCCCGCGCTCTCAATGCGCTTCGACTCGAAAAGAACTACGGTTCCTGGGGGCGTGAGTACCGCCCCATCTATGGGCCGCTCGAGGCGGGCCTCGACCGTTTCGTCGCCTACAACAAGGGCGCGGACTTCATCGGCAAGGCAGGCGCGGCGGCCGAAAGGGCAAGCGGGGGAAAGATGCGCCTGCGCGCCTTCATCATGGACGCCGACGATGCGGACGTCATAGGCGACGAGGCCATCTGGCATAGCGGCGCCGTGGTTGGGTGGATCACCTCCGGCGGCTACGCCCACAATGCTGGGAAGTCGATTGCCATGGGCTACGTGCCCAGGGAAGTTGCAGACGAAACGGAAGGCTTCGAGATCGAGCTTCTCGGCAAGCGCTACAAGGCGCGCCTACAACCTGTTGCCTTGTTTGACCCAGAGTTGGAACGAATGCGCGGCTAAGAGGCTGGTATCGTTCTTGCGTAAGGGGCGAGGTGGCCGGGCAAGCTGGGCGTCAGTTGCTACCTTGCTGCCGCCGTCAGGGAAAAATGCGCGCCCTGTGGGTCCTGGCATGCGGCGATCCAGCTTCCGCCGGGAACCTGCATCGGCTCCATCAGTACCTTTCCTCCGCCGTCCCTGACTCTGGCAAGGGCAGCATCAATGGCTTCCACGGTAAAATAGAACTGCCAGTTGGGTACGGGGATCTCAGCTGGCTTGTTCATCATTCCGCCGGCCAGTTCGTCTCCTACCGAAAACAGCGCATAGACCCCGCCTCCTTCCAGCTCGATCTCGCTGTCTTTCCTCCAGCCGAACTGATGGGAATAGAAGGCCATCGCCGCTTCCCAGTCGCTCGTATAAAGCTCACGCCAGCTGACGTGCCCGACCGTTCCGCCGGGAACCGGCGGCTGGTCAGCGCCTTCGGGGTTCAGCAGCATGAACATTGCGCCTTGCGGATCGGCGACGACCGAGAAGCGGCCCACGCCGGGAATGTCGGTGGGCTCCTGGTGTATCGTACCGCCCGCTTCCTTTATCGCCCTGGTTGCGGCATCCGTGTCTGTCGTGGAGATGTAGCCTGTCCATGCTGGCGGCATGCCTGCTGCCTTGGCGCCATCCGGCAGGTTCATGATGCCGGCAACACCGCGTTCGCCGGCTGACATGACGGTATAGGGCTTGCCCGCCATGTCGCTGCCGCCCCACGGGGCGGGTCGCCAGCCAATAACCTTCCCATAGAAATCGCGTGCCGCGTCCACGTCGGTCGTCATCAGTTCGTACCAGAAGAAGGAAGATACAGGCGCCATGGTGGAACTCCTCGCTCGGCTTCGTTTCATCGAAGGACGATCCGTGCGATCGTATTCCGACATTCCGGCCAAATAATCGTTATTCTTGAACTAATTTGTCATGTTTTATGTCAGTAATTACAATGGTTTAGATTGAATTTTGACCGATTGATAAAAAATCAGGATGTGGTAGCCTGTCAAAAACATAACAAGAAGAGCGGGAACCCTGATGGCACTTAGTCTCCATAAGGAAGGCATTACAGGCGGCCGTCTTTCGCCTGAGCAATATGCCGAGAATTTCTCTGACCTTCATCCGCCGCTGGACGATCACGAGGCGCTGGTGGAGGCGGATCGTTGCTATTTCTGCCATGATGCGCCGTGCATGACCGCCTGTCCGACGGCGATCGACATTCCTCTTTTCATCCGCCAGATCGCGACCGGCAATCCGCTCGGCTCGGCGAAAACCATCTTCGACCAGAACATTCTGGGCGGCATGTGCGCGCGCGTTTGCCCGACTGAGACCTTGTGCGAGGAGGCCTGTGTGCGTGAGACGGCCGAGGGCAAACCCGTCCAGATCGGGCGCTTGCAGCGATATGCGACCGATGTGGCGATGGGCCGCAACAAGCAATTCTACATGCGCGCAGCACCCACAGGCAAAAGGATTGCCGTTGTTGGCGCCGGCCCGGCGGGCCTGGCCTGCGCCAACAGGCTGGCAAGATATGGTCATGAGGTGACCATTCTTGAGGCGCGACCCAAGTCGGGGGGCCTCAATGAATATGGCATTGCCGCCTACAAGAGCACAGACGATTTCGCGCAGGCCGAGGTGGACTACGTGACTGCAATCGGCGGCATCACGATAGAGAATGGCAAGGCGCTGGGGCGGGACTATCGGCTTTCCGATCTCGTAGAGGCTTACGATGCGGTTTTCCTCGGCATGGGGCTGGCCGGCGTCAACGCCCTGCGCGCAGAAGGCGAGGACTGCGATGGAGTCGCCGATGCAGTGGATTTCATCGCCGAACTTCGCCAGGCGAGCGATCTGGCCTCACTCCCTGTGGGGCGCAGGGTGGTGGTGATCGGTGGTGGCATGACGGCCATCGACGTGGCCGTGCAGTCAAAGCTGCTCGGAGCGGAAGAGGTTACGATCTGCTACCGCCGCGGCAAGGAGCAGATGAACGCTTCGGAGTTCGAACAGGAACTGGCGACCGCCAAGGGCGTGGTCATTCGCCACTGGCTGCAGCCTCGGCGCGTCGTCGCCGATGGCGGCAAGGTGAGTGCCATCGAACTGGAATACACGACACAGGACGGCGACAGGCTGGTCGGCACAGGCGAAACGATCACGCTGCGGGCCGATCAGGTGTTCAAGGCCATCGGCCAGTCCTTCGTGGCCGAACCGCTCAATGGAGCGAGCATGACGGTCGAACTGGAGCGCGGCCGCATCAAGGTTGATGCCGAAGGACGCACCTCCATGCCGAAGGTCTGGGCCGGAGGTGATTGCGTGGCCGATGCGCGTGAGGATCTGACGGTTTCCGCGGTAGCCGCCGGACGCGATGCGGGCGAAAGCATCCATCGCGCGCTGACCTCGAACGGGAGGGGATGAGCATGGCAGACATTCGCAACAATTTCGTCGGCATCAAGAGCCCGAACCCCTTCTGGCTGGCTTCGGCGCCCCCCACGGACAAGGCCTACAATGTCGTACGTGCCTTCAAGGCGGGCTGGGGTGGCGTGGTGTGGAAGACGCTGGGCGAAGAAGGCCCCCCGATCGTCAACGTAAACGGTCCCCGCTACGGCGCGATCTGGGGAGCGGACCGGCGGCTTCTGGGCCTCAACAATATCGAACTCATCACGGACCGCGAGCTCCAGGTCAATCTTCAGGAGATCAAGCAGGTCAAGAAGGAGTGGCCGGATCGCGCACTCGTGGCTTCCATAATGGTGCCTTGCGTGGAAGAAAGCTGGAAGGCGATCCTGCCCGCGGTGGAGGAAACCGAATGCGACGGCATCGAGCTCAACTTCGGTTGCCCGCATGGAATGAGCGAGCGCGGCATGGGTTCAGCCGTAGGCCAGGTGCCCGAATACATCGAAATGGTCGTGCGCTGGTGCAAGAACTACACACGCATGCCGGTGATCGTGAAGCTGACGCCCAATATCACCGACATCCGTTATCCCGCGCGCGCGGCCAAGAAGGGCGGGGCGGATGCGGTTTCGCTAATCAACACCATCTCGTCGATCACTTCGGTCAATCTCGACACGTTCTCGCCAGAACCGTCTATCGACGGCAAAGGCACCCATGGCGGCTATTGCGGACCGGCGGTAAAGCCCATCGCGCTGAATATGGTGGCGGAGATCGCACGCGATCCCGAAACGCGCGGCCTGCCGATTTCGGGCATCGGTGGGGTAACGACATGGCGCGACGCGGCCGAGTTCCTTGCGCTGGGTGCCGGCAACGTTCAGGTTTGCACCGCG
>CAZTJY010000158.1:0-6819 GCA_964613725.1 uncultured Parapedobacter sp.
GCTTCCTCGTATCCCGTGGTGCCATTAATCTGACCCGCAAAAAACAGGTGCTTGATGAGGTGTGTTTCAAGCGTGAGGTCCAGTTGCAAAGGCGGGAAATAATCGTATTCGATGGCGTATCCCGGACGAAACATCTTGGCATTTTCAAAACCTGGGATGAGTTGGAGCGCCTGTTGTTGAACGTCTTCGGGCAGTGATGTAGAGAAGCCGTTAACGTAGATTTCCACAGTTTTCCAACCTTCCGGTTCCACGAAAATCTGGTGCCGGTCACGTTCGGCAAAGCGATTGATTTTGTCTTCAATGGAGGGGCAATACCGGGGCCCCAGCCCTTGAATCCTACCGGTAAACATAGGTGATTTTTCGAAACCTTCTTTCAGTTTTTCATGCACTGCTTGATTGGTGTAGGTAATCCAGCAGCAACGTTGTTCCGTTGGGAGTGGCACATCCGTAAACGAAAAGCGGCCCCGTTGATCATCGCCCCATTGTTCCTCCATTTTAGAGTAATCGAGACTTCGCCCATCCACGCGCGGCGGCGTACCGGTTTTCATGCGCCCGGATTCGAACCCGAGGCCCACGAGTTGTTCAGTTAGCCCGGTTGCTGCTTTCTCGGCAGTTCGGCCCCCACCGAAGCGCTTTTCGCCGATGTGTATTGTTCCGTTTAAGAATGTCCCGTTCGTGAGGATCACGGCATCGGCGTCGATGGTGAGGCCCAATGTGGTGACCACTCCCGAGGCCCTGCCGTTGGTCACCTGTATCGATTTGACGGTGTCTTGCCAGATGTCCACATTGGATAATGACTCTAGTTGAAGGCGCCATTCCTCGGCGAAACGCATGCGGTCATTTTGCGCCCGCGGACTCCACATGGCGGGTCCCTTGGATTGGTTGAGCATCCGGAACTGGATGGTTGTTTTGTCGGCAATAATCCCCGAATAGCCCCCCATCGCATCGATTTCGCGCACGATTTGGCCTTTGGCTACACCGCCCATGGCCGGATTGCAGCTCATTTGCCCAATGGTGGCCATATTCATGGTAATTAGTAAAACCGATGAGCCCATGTTGGCCGCTGCCGCTGCTGCTTCGCAGCCGGCGTGGCCACCTCCCACTACGATAATGTTATATTTTCTGAACATCTTTTCTGGTTTGGTTCCACGTGGAACGTCACAACAAACGTTCCACGTGGAACATGTTATATGTATTCGCTTAACGCCAGCCAGCGCTCCGTCTTATCATCAAGTTGCCGTGATAATTCGTCGATGGCTGCTGCAACAGCAGTGATGGCTTGATAGTCCGTTTCTTGGTGGAGGCGGGCCGTCTCTTCCGAGATTCTTTTTTCTAGAATTGGTATTTCGTTGTCCAGCACCTCATATTCGCGTTGTTCGCTGAACGTCAATTTGGTTTTCTTTTCTGCTTGGGAATATGTTGGCACCGTCGCCGGCCGCACAGGCTTGGGCGCCCTTTTTTCCGCTTCCATTTGTGCTTCTTTGAAAGCCGCGTAATTTCCGTTGTAGATGGAAACTGTGCCGGTTCCATCGAAGATAAACAATTGGTCGGTAAGGCGGTCCAAAAGGTAGCGGTCGTGCGACACGAGCAACAGGATGCCCGGGTAGTTGGCAAGGAAATCTTCCAGCACGTTGAGCGTGTCGATGTCCAGATCGTTTGCCGGTTCGTCCAACACGAGGACGTTTGGGTTTTGCATCAGCACCCGCATTAGCAGGAGCCGCTTGCGCTCCCCCCCGCTTAGCTTATTGACCAGGCCGAATTGTTTCTCGGGCGGAAAGAGAAATAAGGTAAGGAGCTGGGTTGCCGTCAAGGTATCGCCGTTGGCCATGGTGATGTATTCGGCGACATTCTTGACCACATCAATCACGCGGTCACCCGGGTTTGCAGATAAACCCGTTTGCCTATAGTAACCGACAACGACGGTATCGCCAAGGGTGACGGTGCCAGAATCAGGTTGGGAGACCTTGGTGATCAGATTGAGGAACGTGCTTTTACCTGTACCATTCCGGCCCGCCAATCCAATGCGGTCGCCCCTTTTGAACACATAGGAAAAATCGCGTATGATGGTTTTCCCTCGGTATGACTTACTGACCTTTTCTATTTCTACGATTTTGCCACCCAGGCGCGCGACCTTCACACTGAGCTTAACGGAGCCTTGTGAAGCCGTCAGTTGCGTTTTCTCCTCTAATTCGTGGAATGCGTCTATACGGGATTTCGACTTGGTCCCGCGTGCCTTTGGTTGCCGACGCATCCATTCCAACTCCCGCCGGAGTAAGTTTCGATTCCGCACCAACACGGACTCCGCTGCGACTAATCGTTCGGCCCGTTTTTCAACGTAGTGGCTGTAATTACCCGTGTACCGTTTAAGCGAGCCCCCCTCAAGCTCGCAGATGGACGTGCACACATTGTCAAGGAAGTATCGGTCGTGCGTAACGAGTAAAACGGTCTTCTGTCCCGTTGTAAGCCACTTTTCGAGCCATTCAATGGTTTCGATGTCCAGATGGTTCGTCGGCTCGTCAAGGATGTACACGTCTGGTTCGTCGATCAGCAATTTGGCAAGGGCTAGGCGCTTGCGCTGGCCACCGGAAAGGGTTCCGATCTGTTGCGAAAGGTCGGTCAATTGGAGGCGGGAGAGAATCCCTTTGATGGTGTGCTCATATTCCCACGCATGGGAAGCAGTGAGCTGGTCGCTCAATTCCGCGATCCTGTTTTCGTCGGCCAGTGGATTTGCGACCTGTTCCTCATACTGTCGGATGAGTTGCTGTTGCTCGTGATCGGAACTGTAAATGAAATCGGATAGGGTGGTAGATTGGTCGAAATGGGGGTTTTGAAGCAGATGGCCCAAACGGATTCCTTTTTCGCCCACGACATGACCTTCTGTAGGATCCAGCAAGCCAGAGAGGTTGCTGAGCAGTGTGGATTTCCCGGCGCCGTTGGCTCCGACCAATGCGGTCCGCTCCCCCCGTTGCAGGGCAAGGTTTAAATCTTTAAATAGCCACTTGTCGTGGTATGAATGGCCCAGCCGCTCTGTCGACAAAATACTCATATCCGTTTTTTAATATCTGCCCAATAATACGTATGGACTCCGCTGTCACCGGTTGTAGCAACCTGGTATAAGGCTTTCGAAACCCAAACAGCTGGAACTGCCCTATATTTAGATAATCGTTTGATTAATAACGGATTAACTATTTTTAATAGGTAATATCCCAGCGCCTCTAGAGGCCTTTTTTCCGATCGTGGGCCAGTTAGCAGCGATGGTCGGAACAAATGGGTTTGCTCGAAGCCCAGGCCGACGATATCCCGTTCGGTCTCTCCCTTCATGCGTAGGTAGAAGTTCGTGGATGCGGGGTTGGCCCCCACCGCTGAGACAAACAGAAAGGCCGACGCTCCATTTTCCTTCGTATACCGCGCGGCGGCGACGGGATAGTCGTGATCGATGCGGTAATATTCGTCGAGATCTGGGGTTTTCTTTCTTGTGGTTCCCAAACAGCAAAAAACATCGTCAGCAACGAGCTGGTCCTTGATTTTGGCGACCGACGGAAAATCGGCATACAGTTGTTTCAATTTCTCGTGTTTGATGCCTAATTCGCGACGGACAACAGCGATAACCATAGCGTATGCGGGGTTATCCAGCAACTCACGCAAGAGGTGCCCACCGATTAATCCGGTGGCGCCGAATAGGATAGCTGTTTTTTGCGCTGCCATAAATCCGGTGCAAAAATACGAAATATATCGGTTTTGCCAGTCTTTCCGGTATGGCCTTCCTTTGGCTTCCGCCAATCAAACCGTTTCCCCAACACGGCCTACCCCCACTTCTGAACGTTTCAACTAAAACAAGTGTTCTAAAAGGATATAGATGATTGAAATAGTTTATATTCCATCGTCTTTTCATCGTCTTTTCATCGTCTTTCCATCGTCTTTTTATCGATGAAAAGACGATAAAAAAACGACATTTAGTTGATTATTTATAAAGTATTAGTACTCTTAAATTCCTTTCATGCCTGTGTTTTCTCGGGAGCTTAGGTAGTTAGGGTCTTTACGGGGTAGCCGGCAGACGCTGGGGCGGGAACTGCAAGGAGAACCAAAGCAGGTATGGAAAAGCGTAATAAACCGGGATTTTTAGGTAAATGGGAGTTCCTGGTTCGGATAGTTAATTGAGCCGGTGCGGCGCGATCAAGTCGAATTTCGGGATGTCCACCTCGAAGATGGTGCCGTCTAGTTCCCGGAGCATGAGGTAGGTGCCGCCCATCGTGCCCATGTCGCTCTTGAGGTTACAGCCAGACACGTATTCATGTCTTTCACCAGGCTCGATGATGGGCTGCAGGCCAACCACTCCTTCACCTTCCACCTCCCGGTGGGTACCATTGGAATCAAAGATATACCAGTGCCGACGCAAAAGTTGTACACTGTAATCGCCTAGGTTTTCAATCGTAATCCGGTATGCAAACATGAAATGTTCATTTTCCGGGTTGGAGTACTCTGGCTGGTACACCGTTTCAACCGAAACCTTGACGCCGTCAGTGATTTGTGTGGCCATGTTCAGCGGTATTTTCGGGCAAATTAATAAATGTGTTTGAATAAAAGAAACCAATATACACTTTATCCCGTCGATGCCCAACAGATACAGCTCCTTTTTTGTTACGTTTGTACATGCTTTACGGAACGCTGTACTTGATACCCGTGCCCTTGTCGGACGATGTCGCCGAGGCGTCTTTTACTCCCTATGTCGGCGACACGGTAAACGCCATCGATGAATATATCGTTGAAAATGGGAAGACTGCGCGCAAGTTTTTAAAACAAGCGGGCATTCGGATTCCTCAAGATAAGCTAATCCTTCATGATTACGGCAAACATGCGCGAGGCACGGCCAATCTGGAGCCATATTTCTCGGGTTTGTTATCGGGTAAAGATGTGGGCATGATGAGCGAGGCGGGTTGTCCCGGTGTGGCGGACCCCGGAGCGGATATCGTGGCTGAAGCCCACCGGAGGGGGATCAAAGTGGTGCCACTGGTCGGTCCGAGCTCGATTATCCTGGCTTTGATGGCGTCGGGTTTCAGTGGTCAAAGCTTTACATTTCACGGCTACTTGCCCATAGACAAAGGCGACCGCGCGAGGAAAATCAGCTTATTGGAGCAAGTAGCCTATCGCGACAAACAAACGCAACTCTTCATTGAAACCCCTTTCCGCAACAACCAGTTGTTCGCTGAGTTGCTCCGGGTGTGCAGACCGCAGACACGCCTCTGCGTAGCCGTAAACCTTACGGCAACCGATGAACAGATTATCAGTCAGCCGATATACAAATGGCGGGAAGGGAAACATGACTTTCATAAGAAGCCGGCTGTTTTCTTGCTTTTTTAGCCGTGGAGAGCGTAAAACATACGGATGTCTTGATTGTTGGTGCCGGCCCGCCGGGATTGATGATGGCCGCCCAGTTACTACGTCACGGCCTACAACCGAAAATCGTTGATGCCAAGTCGGGGCCAGACCGCGAATCCTACACCACCCTGGTGCATGCTCGGACCTTGGAGCTTTTCAGGCAACTGGGGCAAGCCGATCAATTGCTGGCGCAGGGAAAGCCTTTTTATACCATCCAACTGCAGGGGCAAAATGCTGCAGCAGATACATGGGATTTTTCACAGGTGGTTGCCGCGGATACGCCATTTCCGTTCATCCAACGAGTCGACCAACGCCAAGTGGAGCGGCTTTTGCTCAACGGCCTTGCAGAAAAAGTGTGCCCCGTGGCATGGGAAACCCAACTGGAATCGCTCAGGCAGGATGACGGCGGGTCAACGGCCATACTGGTGAACAACGGCATTCGCCAACATTGGCAATGTTCGTGGGTGATTGGGGCGGATGGCCAGCACAGCACATTGCGCGGCCTGCTCGATATACCGTTTGATGGGAATGGCGACCAATGGGATTTTTTTGTGGCCGAGGTACTGGATAGCCGGGCGGCTATCCGGAACATCAATCTGTTCTTATATCGTGCGGGGCCTTTGGTATCCGTTCCGTTAAGCGCGGACAACCATTACGAGATCATAGGGAAACTGAGTAAGTCAAACGGGTTGATGCCGAGCGAACCTCTTAATTACATGGATATTAAGCAGCAAATCGACGCTGCACTGGGCTTCGACCTGCTACCCGAGCAGTACTTGCGGATCCGGAGATTCAGTTGCCGGAAGGCGGTCGCAGAGCAGCTGAGCCGCCAGCGGTGCTTTCTGATCGGTGATGCGGCACACGGGATGTCGCCCCTCATGGGCAGGGATATGAACGAAGGCCTATACGACGCGGCGAACCTGGCTTGGAAGCTTGCGGGCGTAGTGAATGGCCGGATGGCACCGAGCGTGCTCCACACATACCAGCTGGAACGATTGCCTGCGATAAAGGCGAATGCCGGTGTATTTGAGTTTGGGGATGGAGGACGGCAATGGCCAAACTGGCTGAAAACGAGTTGGCTAAAGTGGGTGCGCCGTATAGCGGCCAGCCCGGCTCGCCTGAAACCGTCATTCCGACGCTTGGTGGGTCTTGATGTCAACTACCGACGCTCGCCCCTTTCCATACACCACGCCGTCGGGGTCAATATTCAAGCGGGCGACCGGCTTCCGTATCTACCGGTTTTCGACGAGAAGACGAAAACCCAGACCGATTTGCATCGCTGGTGTGAAAAACCGGGGTTTGTTTTATTGGTAATAGGTACGATCAGCCATCACCACCTGAATATCATTGGAAAGTGGATACGGCAAAAGTATCCGCGCGAGATGCACCTCTACTACCTTCCCTATTCTAAAAGGAACCAACAGGTGTTTCAAGCATTCGAGG
>CAZTJY010000159.1:0-6718 GCA_964613725.1 uncultured Parapedobacter sp.
ATGTCACCAACATATCGGATGCATATCCCAACGCCGGATTTGCAGAAATACCCGAAAACCCGTCCGAACCGCCACATTCCAGCCCGATGCACAGCTTGCTTAAGGGTGCGGGCTCGCGAACGATGGCATTGGCCTGTGCCAGTCCAGCAAATGTTTTACTAATCGCTTCCCGTATCAGTACAGCTTCGTTACCTACACGCTGTTGTTCAAGCAGGTATAACGGCTTACCGAAGTGCCTGTCGCGTTTGTTGATTTCTTCTTCCAACAAACTGATCTGTGCATTCTGGCAACCCAGACTCAATACCGTGGCGCCGGCCACGTTAGGATGAGTAATATAGCCTGCCAATAATCCACAAAGCGTACGGGCATCGTCTTTTGTACCACCACATCCGAGCGAATGGGTAAGCAGTTTGATGCCGTCTACCTGTTCGAACAATCGGTCTTCTTTGCCGGTTGACGCCGTATCTGCCGTCGCTGTCCGTAAGGCATCATCCTTATCACCATCCCGATAACGTCGTTTAAGTTCCTTCACTAGTGTGCCGTAAGGCGACGAAATACGTTGGTAACCCAACTCTTTCACCAACGTTTGGTGAATCGAGCTTACGTTTTTGTTTTCGCAGAATACTAAGGGGATAAGCAGCCAATAATTTTTAGTCCCAACCGAGCCATCAGCCCGGTGGTACCCCATGAACGTACGGTGTCGCCAATCTGACACATCGGGCTGAACCCAATCGGTCTTCCGATGGCCTATGCGGTAATCGTTCGAAGCGTGCCGGATGTTTGACGTGGAAATCAATTCACCTTTCTTAATGGGAACTGTTGCTTTCCCAACCAACACACCATACATCACCACCTCGTCATCCAAATCGAAATCTTCGACAGCAAATTTGTGTTTTGCGGGCACATCCTGCAACAAAATAGCATCACCGTTGGCTGTCCGTACCCGGTCACCACCCGAAAGATTGGCCAACGCCACTTCGACATTATCGAGCGGATGTATGCGCAAAGCGTGATTAACCATGAGGACTATATTGATTTTGTTGTTAATTTCCCATCCACTTTCCGCCAAATGCCCGCGACGTTATCGTTACGTAGTTCATTGGGCAACAGCTGATCGGGATAATTCTGATAGCTTACTGGCCGTGTAAAGCGATAGATAGCCTGTGTGCCGACCGAGGTGCTTTTCGCATCCGTAGTCGCGGGAAAAGGTCCGCCATGTACCATCGCGTGGCACACGTCCACCCCGGTGGGTGCACCGTTGATGATGAGCCGTCCGGCTTTGTGCTCTAAGATGCCAAACAGCGGTTTGAACGATACGATATCCGCTTCAGTACACCAAACGCTCGCTGTCAGTTGTCCATCCACCTGCCGTGCTATTTCCAATAACTCTGCCTCGTCCTCAGCTACAACAAGTATCGAGGCCGGACCGAAACATTCTTCCTTTAGCACATTGTTACGGGCAAAATCGGCCCCGCTCACACGGAATGCCACGGGAATGGCTGCATCAGGCAATCCGTTGGTACCCCCTTCAGCTAACGCGATGACACCAGGGATCGACTTCAATTCTTTTACGCCACTCACGTAGGCGCTATGGATACCCGGGGTCAGCATCGTATGGCCTTCTTGTGCAGCGATCCCTTCCGCATAAAGGGTGAGGAACCGCTCCGTTTGGGGCGACTTGAGCATAATCATCAATCCCGGGTTCGTGCAAAACTGCCCAGCCCCCAACGTGTTGGAGGCCACTAACGTGGTGGCGGTGGCTTCCGCATGCTGCTTCAATTGATCGGGCAAGAGAAACACCGGATTAATACTTCCCATCTCGGCATATACCGGAATAGGCTGCGCTCGCCTTACCGCCGCATCGTACAATGCCTTCCCGCCCGAAAAAGAGCCAGTAAATGCAACAGCTTTGATGGCCGGATGAGTGACCACTTGTACACCCACTTCTCGTGAGGAAACCACAATAGCGGTGAAGACACCCCGTGGCATGCCCGTATGCTGCATCGCCCGGTCTATACAATCGCTTACCAGCAGCGATGTCTTTGGATGCGCCATGTGAATTTTATACAGCACCGGGCATCCCGCCGCCAATGCCGATATCGTATCGCCACCGGCAACCGAAAAGGCAAAGGGAAAGTTACTTGCACCATACACGCACACTGGTCCGATAGGCAATTGCATCTGGCGGATGTCCGGCTTGGGAATCGGCGTACGTTCGGCATCGGCCGTATCAATGATGGCATTCACCCACGAACCCTCTTCCAGCACGGCAGCAAAAAGCTCGATTTGATTGATTGTTCGGTCAATTTCTCCATTCAGTCGTCCCTTAGGAAGATGGGTTTCTTCGTGGCTGACCGCCACCAATACGTCTCTCATGGCAGTAATCTCTTCGGCAATCTGCCGCAAGAATTCGATTCGTTTCGATACGGGATAACGCCGGTAAGTTTCAAACGCCCCTTTGGCCTGTTCGATACGCTCCTGCACATGTGGCCAGTCCAGCGTCTGGAAATCAGAAAATGAAGTATTGCTCATACCACAAAATAAGCCAACAAATTGGAGGTATCCCTCCCGTTTGTTGGCTTATTCTGATACAATATTGGCTTATCCGCCTACTCTTTGCTAGGACTATGCAGCATCAACGCCTCAATGGCATCCGAAATCTTTTGGTAGGGATATTTATGACTGATAAAATAATGTCCCGCGTCGACGGCGGGATTCCACGTATTGAAACCGTCGTCGCGAACTTCAAACCTCCCAGGTCCGTTTACATAAAAGTAATCTGAGGGGTTCCGAACGGCTATCAGTACCGTCGTTTGATCCCACGATTGGCGGTTGGATTCACCATCCTTGGTATAGGTTTTCAAGTTAAACCTATAAGCTGTTGTTACAGGTCCGTCGTCATCACGTGCTGCTACCTTACCCCCCGTGAAAATCTTCGCACCGATTTCGAAACCGCTAAACAGAATGGGTGTAGGCCACTTTCTAAACGTAGTTATGGAGGCCTGCGCGTGGTGGTTGATATTGAATTCGCTCCCTTCCGGAAATGCCCCAGCCATGGCGACTAGTTGCTTCACTTTGGCCTTAACAAGATCCACACCGTTCAGCTCGGAATATGCATCCGGTTGCGAATCCAGAAGTGCACTGAGGTTAGAAAGGAACCCCACCGTAACAACCGTCACACTATGGTCGGGCTGACCTGCCAATACCTGACGGTAAACGCTCACCGCTTCCGGATAACTTTTATCTCGTAAATCAGGCGCATATGTATTGATAAGCGTATCGTTCCAACCATTTTCTGCCGTAAAATCGGGCGCGCCCTGTGGGGCTATGCCCACCGGAAGGCCGCCGCGGCCGAAGTACCTGTTGAGCACTTCAATCGTGGGCGCAACGGATGGATGCGCATCGCTCGCCACCGTAGCCAAGATTTCACATTCGCCACTGTCGGCGAGGGCATGCAGCAGGGTAATAGCGCCAACATCATCGTAATCGGGCCCCATATCGGTATCGAAGATGATTTTAGATTTTGAATTGATACCCAAACCTTCTCTATTTTCCCTTTCGTCCATGCACGAAAGAACTAACAAACTCATAAGGACTCCGACCGGCCATCCTAAGCTTCTTACACTCTTATTCATAATTAATTTCATTTTTCTCCTTCTTGCTCCCCCACCAATCGATATTAGGCAAATAATCGGCAGAAAGCATCCGACGCCTGTCTTCTTCTAGTTTTGAGCATTGTTGCTCTTTTTGTCTATTTAACCATTGCTGGCGCGATTTTTCATCATATGCCTTGTCTACGGTTGGTTTTTTTGCCTCAACGCTGCCCAAATATTCCGTTAACTCTTTTACAAGCAATTTTGCAGTATCGGGATACTGTTCAATTAAATCCTTTGATTCCGAAATATCCGCCTGCAAGTCGTACAATTCATTTCGGTTATCTTCATAATAATGAATCAGCTTCCATTTCCCTCTTCGGATAATCGATGAAGGACTACCTCCTTGATTCCCATAGTGTGGATAATGCCAGATTAGCGATCTATCCAGCAATTGGTTTCCATTTAAAAGGGGCAACAGGCTTGTACCATCCACGTGGCTCTCCGGCCTCAATGGTACTCCGACAAGGTCTAAAATAGTCGGATATAAATCCGATCCGATAACTGGAGTGGAAATTCTGACCGCACTATCTAACTGTGGCAAATGAATCAAAAGCGGCACCCGTACTCCACCTTCCCATTGATTCCCTTTCCCTCCTTTGAGTGGATGTAAATTAGTTGAGTATGAATCGCCCGAAACTACGCCTCCATTATCGGAAGTAAAAATAATGATCGTATTTTCCAGTAAAGCTTGCTCTTCTAACGACTTCAATACGATACCTACCGCATCATCCATCGTTTCTACTAATCCTGCATAAACCGGATTATCTTGATGAAGCCGGTACGGTAATACTTCTCCCATCTCAAAACCACGGGACACACCATCTCTTTCGAAGGCCTTTTGCTGAAATTTAGCCCATTTACTCTTGGTAGTCTGAATTGGCCCGTGAACGGCATAGAACGATAGAAAGGCAAAAAAAGGAGTGTTCTTCGAGCTTTCAATACATTCAGCTGTCTCACGTGCAAGCCGCAGTGTTAAATTTTCGCCATCAGGGCCATCGGGCAACGCTGGATTATTATACGGTGAATAGTATCCTCCTTGCGGACTACCACCATGATATCCTCCAATATTAACGTCAAATCCGTGATGCAACGGCGTTGACTCTTCTCCCCCCAAATGCCATTTCCCAACGAAAAACGTATTATACCCGTGTTGTTTAAGCACTTCCGGAAGCACGACATCAAGGGTATCCAACGAATGATTATAGCTGGCTGGCAGTAATTTGTCGAACCGCCCATGTTTTCGCCACTTCTCTCCTTCGGCCGCACCAATCCAATCCGTAATACCCGTCCTAGCTGTAAATTGTCCGGTCATGATACTGGCACGTGAAGGGCTACAAACCGCAGAATTAGAATACCCTTCCATAAAAACAAAGCTCCGCTTCGACAGGCTATCTAAATGAGGTGTTTCATAGAAATCACTCCCCATAAACCCCACCTCGTTCCAGCCGAGATCATCTACTAAAATAAATACTACATTGGGTCGGGTATCTTGATACTTATCGATAGAATCACCCGTACCGGCCGATATCATAGTTGAAATTGCTCCTAGAATACTGATAAACCCCTTCATCTTTATTAATCCGTTAAAATTCGCCAAAATGTATCTATCAATCTGTCATGATCTCTATTGGTCAGCACTAAATCCATCCCCCCACTAGCCGGTTCAAATACTATTCTTTCTTCCGAGAGATTCATGCTTATACGCCCCTTAGTGAACGCCATAGCACCTGAAGCAAGCCCAGCGGCATGAAAGAACGCAGGAAAACTCCACAGATTTTTACCCAACGGGTACTGGCCGGTCCGCTTCAGGAAATCATCAGGTCGATATGCTCGCCACGCTTTCATACGTTCGTTTAAAAACTTAAGTGTCGGCTGTTCAAATGCAGTTAATTTCTCCTCCAATTCTCCCGACATCAAAAGCTTTAAATCCTGAGTACAAGGAACCCAAACTTTGGGAATCGGTGCATTTAGAATTACATCTGCTGCGAGTCGATCCCTATTGATATTTACTTCATCCAAATTCTCATGGTTCCCAGCCGCAAAATACAACTTCTCAACTTTATTAATAAAAAGGCTCGAATCTTTCATATATGCGAGCGCCTCATTACGTAGTGTTCCCACTGCAATCAGGCGCACTTTCCCCTTGGCGTTACGCATCGTTTCTAAAATAAATTCAGCACCGTCTTGAAAGTCTCCACCATTAACCAACTCACCCTCCGACAACAGCAATTGATTTTGTAAACCTTTCTTTATCGTTATATCCTTTTCATTAATCATGGCTATGAATCGCGCCGTCATATTTTCGATATCATCAGAGGCATAATGATCTAGAATTACACCACTAGGATTCAGCTGTAATCTTAGGAATAGAAATAAATCAAACCAGTCATCCGGGTCTCGATCGATAGACAAGTCGGTCGATAAGATAGAGACAACGTCTACGTTTTCGTTTCTCTCCGTTGCTTTGTTATCACCAACGCAGCCATAAAAAAGAGACGGTATTAAAACAAATACTAATATCTTACGCCAAAATCTAAAATTATCTATTTTCATCTTTGAATCTATTGGTTAATTCATCGTCTACTCGTGCCAACAAACTTTTCCGTCAGAAAAGTCTCATACCATTCCTGAATGCTCTCCTTATCTACATATCTTAAAACTAAGCAGTTACCATCGTTGTCTTGACGAAAGCCAGTCCAATCTGTATCAGAAAATGAAGTAACTCCTTTTTCGAACCACACCCAATTCGTATTACCATTCATGATTGCATGCATCGGCAACGCCCACAAACGCCTACCGTGATTCGCCGTTTGCCCTGTTTTGAGCTCCCACTGCCTCCCACGCCGATGCCGCCAATAATCTACACCATTGTATAGCCATTCAATTACAGGGTGGGCGATTCCCCTTATCCGATTTTCCTGCATCCCGTCCGATCGAACAAGCAAATCCAAAGAAACTGGGGCCCAGACCAATGGAATCTTACTGTTAAAGATTACATCCGCGGCAACCTTATCCCGATTTACATTCGCATCCACTCGGCCTTCCGACAATGCGTAATTCTC
>CAZTJY010000160.1:0-6634 GCA_964613725.1 uncultured Parapedobacter sp.
ACCTGGCCCTGATTGGGAGCCCCGTCACCGAAATAGGTGATCGATTCGTTGTTGTTGCCGCGATATTTGTTGGCAAAGGCAAGCCCGGTCCCCAGCGGAACCTGCGCACCGACAATCCCGTGGCCACCGTAGAAGTTTTTCTCCTTGGAGAACATGTGCATGGAGCCGCCCTTGCCGCGGGAATAGCCGCTTACACGACCGGTCAGCTCCGCCATGACCCCGCGCGGCGACATGCCAATGGCAAGCATGTGCCCGTGGTCACGATAGGCCGTTATCATCTGGTCGCCTTCGATCAGCACCATCTTGGTGCCGGTAACGACAGCTTCCTGGCCGATGTAAAGGTGGCAGAAGCCACCGATGAAACCCATGCCATAAAGCTGTCCGGCCTTTTCTTCGAAACGGCGAATGAGCAGCATTTCACGATAGGCCGTTAGCTCCTCATCCTTCGTGAATTCTGCGGGTTTGGGCGCGGTGAGTACCGGAATCTTGCTGTCCGGCCTGGATTTGCCTTCGGATTTGGGTTTCGCAGGCGTCTTTCTGGCGGCGGTGGCCATCAATCACTCCCTGTTGATCGTCTCTTGGCGGACTTGCAGGGAGATCTGGTCCCCCTTGATATGAAGAAAGGCTAACACGCCACACACCCTTTCGCCATGCGGAAAATGCATGGCTGACATGCGCCTAACCGGTTCAAATTATTGGGGAATGATTGAATTAACTGGAAATCGGTTAATTTGCGCGAGGCACCATGACAATGACCTCATCGGGATGCGCGACGTTGAGCGCACGCCGTGCCAGCTCGTCCAGCATGTCCTTTTCCAGCGATCCGTCGTTCAGAAGGCGCACGCGCTGTTCAAGATGGATGCGCCGCGCCTGGATGGCATCCAGCTCGGCCTGCAACTCCGCCGCGCGAGCCTGCATCCGGTATTTCGAATAGATGCCGTACTCGCCATGGTAGGCATGGAAACCGAAATAGCTGAGCACGACCACGCTGAGCGCCGGTACGATCAGCTTGCCGGTATTTCGCTGCTTGTGCTGACGGGTCCACATGAAAGCCATATCCGTAATGGCTTCTTGTCGCCCGATTGTGCTTAATGGACGGTTACGGGCCGGCCGCAATCGGCTTCACGCGACTCAATTCGGCCAGGCTTGGCGGGCGGCGCTGGCCGACTAATGGTCGCGCGTGGGCGGCTGGGGGCGGCAGGCTCAGCCCTTCAGAATGGAGCGGCCGGCATAGCGTGCCTGCTTGCCCAGTTCCTCTTCGATACGGATGAGCTGGTTATACTTTGCCGTGCGATCGGAGCGCGCCAGCGAGCCGGTCTTGATCTGCCCGCAATTGGTCGCCACTGCGAGATCGGCAATGGTGGTGTCCTCGGTTTCCCCGGAACGGTGCGACATGACTGCCGTATAGGCCGCCTTGTGCGCCGTCTCAACGGCATCCAACGTCTCGGTCAGCGAACCAATCTGATTGACCTTGACCAGGATCGAGTTGGCCACGCCCATGCGTATGCCGTCGCGCAAGCGTGTCGAATTGGTGACGAACAGGTCGTCACCGACGAGTTGCACTTTCTTGCCGATCAGGTCGGTCAGATATTTCCAGCCATCCCAATCATCTTCCGCCATCCCGTCCTCGATGGAAATGATTGGATAGTCGGCAACCAGCTTGGCGAGATATTTCGCCTGGGCCTTGGGATCGCGGGTCTTGCGCTCGCCCTCGTAGACGTAGTTCCCCTCCTTGAAGAATTCAGTGGAGGCACAATCGAGGGCCAAGGCGATTTCCTCGCCCGGCTTGAACCCCGCCTTCTCGATGGACTTCATGACGAAGTCCAGCGCGGCCTGCGCATTCTTGATGTTCGGCGCAAATCCGCCCTCGTCGCCCACATTGGTGTTATGACCGGCGTCCTTCAGGCCCTTCTTGAGTGTGTGGAAGATTTCGGAACCCCAGCGCACGGCTTCTCGCAGGCTGGGAGCGCCGACGGGCATGATCATGAATTCCTGGAAGTCGATCGGATTGTCGGCGTGAGCGCCACCATTGAGGATGTTCATCATCGGCACCGGAAGCACATGGGCGCCGGCACCCCCCACATAACGGTAGAGCGGAAGGTCTGCCGCTTCTGCTGCTGCCTTGGCCACCGCCAAGGATACGCCAAGGATGGCATTGGCACCGAGTCGGCTCTTGTTTGGCGTGCCGTCCAGTTCGATCATGACCTGGTCGATGTGGATCTGGTTCTCGGCATCCATGCCGCCGATGGCCTCGAACAGCTCTCCGTTTACTGCTTCCACGGCGCGCTCGACACCCTTGCCGAGATAGCGCTTGCCGCCGTCGCGCAATTCCACGGCTTCATGCGCGCCTGTGGAGGCCCCCGAAGGTACCGCCGCCCTGCCCATCGAGCCGTCTTCCAGAACCACGTCGACCTCAACGGTCGGGTTGCCCCGGCTGTCCAGTATCTCGCGGCCGATAATGTCGACGATGGCGGTCATGTCACGGTCCTCATGTTAGATCGGGTGGAGGCGTGCCCGTCATAGTCAAAGCGCGGCAAAACGCAATGAACTTCGCGCGCTCCATCTGCGGAAGACCCAAGGGAAACCGGCCACGCCGTCCGGGAAAATAACGTATCGGCCGAACGGAGCAGGCTCAGTAAAGGCCGCCGCCGCCGCTCTGGATGGCTTCCGCGGCACCGGGCGAGAGTGCCGCCCCCGGCCCGTTGGAGCCGTCCAGACCCATGCCGATCACCCAATAGGTATCCGCGGGGCCAGTTCCAGGCTTGAAAGCCTCTATTATGGTACCCGGTTCGCCTGGAGCGGCGCGCATGCCAGTCTTGCGGTTGATGGCGATGAGCTTCATGCCCTCGGGAACCTTGAAGTCTATCTTTGGCTGGCCGGCGAGATATTGCTGCATGAAGTCCTTGAACACAGGCGCGGCCAGCCCGCCGCCGGTAACGCCCTTGCCGAGCTGGCGGGGCGTGTCATAGCCCATGTAGAGCCCGACAACGACATTGGGCGTGTAGCCGATGAACCAGGCGTCCTTCTCGTCATTGGTCGTACCCGTCTTGCCGGCGATCGGATAGCCGAGCTGGGAAACCGTCACGGCCGTGCCCCGCTGGACGACGCCTTCCATCATGGAGGTGATCTGGTAGGCGGTCATCGGGTCCAGCACCTGTTCGGAATTGTCGATAAGTTCCGGTTCGGGCTGATTGTCCCACTTCTCCGCATTGCAGCCCTCGCACGTCCGCTCATCCTGCTTGAAGACGGTCTTGCCGTAACGGTCCTGTATCCGGTCGATGAGGGACGGTTTGATGGACTTGCCGCCATTCGCCATGATCGAATAGGCGGTGACCATGCGCATGACCGTGGTTTCGCCGGCCCCTAGCGCCATCGGCAGATAGGGCGCAAGATGGTCGTAGACGCCGAAGCGCTCTGCATATTCGGCAACGAGCTTCATGCCCATGTCATTTGCCAGCCGCACTGTCATCAGGTTGCGGGAGCGCTCGATGCCGGAGCGCAGCGTTGCCGGCCCGGCCGTGCGGCCATCGTAATTTTTCGGGGTCCAGGTTGTGTTGCCGGTCTGGATAGTGATCGGGCCATCCATGATGACGGAGGCGGGTGTGTAGCCATTGTCCAGCGCGGCGGAATAGACGATCGGCTTGAAGGAAGACCCTGGCTGGCGCATCGCCTGGGTGGCGCGATTGAACTCGGACTTTGCGTAGGAGAAACCGCCCACCAGGGCCAGCACGCGGCCGGTGTGCGGGTCCATCACGACCATGCCCCCTTCGATCTCAGGTACCTGACGCAGCAGATATCCGTCGCCTTCGTCCTTCTTCTGAACGTATACGACGTCACCGGGCTGCAGCACCTCGGCCGGCGATTTGGCCTTCAGCGTCTTGCCGTCCTTCTTGTAACGGAGTGCCCAGCTCATATCCTCCTTGGAGACTGTAGCCTGAACCCGTTCGTCGGCCAGTTCCCCGGACGGCAGGCGCGCCGGCTGAAGCCCCACCGTGAGGCCGGACTCATTGCTTTCCAGCACCACTGCGAGCTTCCATTCGGGAACGTCGTCGAGCGATTTGATCTCCCCGAGCGCCCGTCCCCAATCACCCGAAATCTCGATGGTATCGACCGGCCCGCGAAAGCCGCGCAGCGTGTCGAACTTGACGAGGCCGTTCTGCATGGCCTTGCGAGCCATCAGTTGCAGATGCGGATCGAGCGTCGTGCGCACGGAAAGGCCGCCCTCGTACAGCGCATTTTCCCCGTAGCGGGCAATGATCTGACGTCGCACTTCCTCGGTGAAGAACTCGCCTGCGAAAAGATAAGTGCCGTTGCGGCGCGGCGTCACGCCAAGCGGTTCGGCCATCGCCTTGGCGCCTTCTTCCTTCGTCACATAGCCATTTTCGATCATCTGGCCGATGACCCAATTGCGGCGTTCGATTGCGCGATCGACATGTTTGAAGGGATGGTAGTTCGACGGCCCCTTGGGCAAGGCGGCGAGATAGGCCGCCTCGGCAATGGTCAGCTCGTTGACCGACTTGTCGAAATAGGTCAGCGCAGCACCTGCCACGCCGTAGGCACCGAGGCCGAAATAGATCTCGTTGAGATAGAGTTCGAGAATCCGATCCTTCGGGTAGGCCTGCTCGATACGAAAGGACAGGATCGCTTCCTTGATCTTGCGATCGATGGTGCGTTCGTTGGTCAGAAGGAAATTCTTGGCCACCTGCTGGGTGATGGTCGAACCGCCCTGGGTCGGACCGCCGGTGAGATAGCGCAGCGCAGCGCGCCCGATACCCTGTATATCTATACCGATATGGTTGTAGAAATTCTTGTCCTCGGCCGAAAGGAAGGCGGCCTTGACCCGGTCGGGAATCGCCTGGATCGGCAGGTAGAGCCGCCGCTCGCGGGCATATTTGGCCATCAGCGACCCGTCGGAAGCATGGATTCGGGTGGTCACCGGCGGTTCATATCTGGCGAGAACCTCGTAATCAGGCAGGTCCTTGGTCAGGTGGCCGACATAGACGGCGACCGCGCCTGCAACCAGCAGGCCGAGCGCGGTGGCAACGCCAAAGAAATAACCGATAAGACGAATCATGCCCGCTCCAGTCCGGGGTTCGGCCTTGTCCTAGACCAGTCTGTTCGAGGCGCAAAGTGCCGGGACGAGGCCAAGCCGCAAGCAATTTCCATGTCGCTACGATGTGGGCAAATTGGGGCAGCGATGGGATTCGGCACAAAAACGCTGCAATCGAAAGCTGCGGTGTTGTCGGCGCGCAACGCATCCGCACCTGCGCCTGGGCGAATCAACAGGGTCAGCGCCCAGCCCGTGCGTGCGCCTCGGCAAAAATCGTCACCGCGTCGGCGATGGATTTCGCTGCCTTGTCACGCCAAGCCGGGTCCTGCAACTGAGCCTCGTCCTTCGGATTGGACAGGTAGCCAAGCTCCACAAGCACCGAGGGAACGTCCGGCGCCCGCAACACCCGGAAACCTGCTTCACGATGAGGATGATTGATCAGGGCCACGGTGTTTGAGAGCTGGCCCACAAGTGTGCGTGCGAAGCTCAGCGAGAAAGAATGGGTCTCGCGCCGAATGAGGTCGATGAGAATGTCGGTGACCTCCTGGCTCTCTTCCTTGATCTCCATTTCGGCAAACTGATCGGACAGGTTTTCGCGGTCGGCGAGGGCCTGCGCCTCCGGATCGGATGCCTTGTCGGAAACCGTGTAGACGGTCGCCCCGCGCAGGTTTTTGACCGATATCGTGTCGGCGTGGATGGAAATAAACAGGTTTGCTTCATGCTGACGGGCGATGCGTACGCGCTCGTCGAGGCGCAGGAAGATATCACTGTCGCGTGTCAGGAAGACATCGCACTTGCACGTGGTTGTGAGCATATCTCGCAATTGGCGTGCAAAAGCCAACGTGACATCCTTCTCGACCGAGCCGGTGACGCCCCTGGCGCCGCCATCAATCCCGCCATGGCCGGGATCAAGCACCACTGTGAAGGGGCGCGGCGGCTTCGCCGTGGGGCCCGTGCCTACGCGCGCGCCCTTCCCGGCCGCGACGGTCGAACCCGTGGACAGGGCCTGGTCTGCAAGCGCGGCATCAAAATCGCGTTGCGAAGCCGCCACAAGGTCGATCGACATGCGATAGCCCGGGCCCTCTTCGTTCTTTGACACATCCAGACGATCGACCAGAAAAGGCCCCTGGCTGGCAATAATCATTCGTGAGACGCTATCCTGCCTGGCGCCGTAGCGCACATTGCGCACCAGCCCCTTCGCCGTCAGGTCGCGCGGGTTGAAGAACAGCCTCGTGTCCGGCAGGTCCACGACGATTCGGTGCGGATTGCGAAGCAGGAACCATCTGGGGTTAGGTTCCCGATCGAAATCCACGACAATGCGGGTTCTGCTTGAGTCCCCCGCCATCCTATAGTTGCGTCCATTGAGAGGCATCGCACCCTCGCCGGAAGCGTCTTCGCCACCGTCACCAACATCATCCGCCATCGCACCTGTTATGCATGATAATGTTATGAGCAGCGAAAGCAGGATCGCCTGCACAATCCGCTGCAACGCCTTGAATCTTGCTGCTTTCGGCCCCATTTCGGTGCGTGTCGCCCCGGTTTGGCGTCAATGCGCCGGTAAGTGGTGATGGCGGCAATGCCGCG
>CAZTJY010000161.1:0-6567 GCA_964613725.1 uncultured Parapedobacter sp.
TTGGGTTAATGCCAGAGGCCACCATACCGGCTTCTTCGTATCTTGCGAGGTAGTCGTTGTTGAACTCGTACCGGTGGCGGTGGCGTTCCGATATCCTGAGCTTGCCGTAGACGGCTGCGGCTTTCGTTCCCTTTTTGATTTCGCAGTCGTACGCGCCCAAGCGCATCGTACCACCCATGTTCTTTACCTGCTTCTGATCTTCCATCAAATGGATAACCGGATGCTTGGTTTTCGGGTCCATTTCTATGCTATTGGCGTTCTTGAGTTTCAGTACGTTCCGCCCAAACTCCACCACTGCGCATTGCATGCCTAAGCATATACCAAAAAACGGGATGTTGTTTTCGCGAACGTATTTGATGGCCGTTACCTTGCCATCGAGTCCGCGCTCGCCGAAACCGGGAGCTACCAGCACGCCCGAAGCTTTCCGGAGCTTTTCCTGAACATTGTTTTCATCGATACTTTCGGCAGCGATGTATTTTACCCTTACCTTGCATTCGTTCATGGCACCGGCATGGATAAAGGCTTCGTTGATGGATTTGTAAGCGTCGGGCAATTCGACGTATTTTCCCACCACGGCGACGGTAATCTCCGCCGTAGGGTTTTTGAGCTTGCCCAAGAATACCTTCCAATTGGCCAAGTCGGGCTCGTTCTTCGTAGACAATTTGAGCTTGGTCAGTACCGTCTTGTCCAATTGCTCTTTAAGCATCAATAACGGCACGTCATAAATGGATGGCGCATCGATAGACTCGACTACGGCGTTGATATTTACGTTACAAAACAATGCTAGTTTCTTGCGGATTTCCGAGTTGAGGTGATGCTCCGTGCGGCAAACCAAGATATCCGGCTGGATACCATATTCCAATAAAGTTTTAACCGAGTGCTGCGTAGGCTTGGTCTTGAGCTCGCCTGCGGCGGCAAGGAACGGCACCAAAGTAAGATGGATTACCAGCGAGTTGCTGCTGCCCAACTCCCAACGCAATTGCCGTACTGCCTCAATAAAGGGGAGTGATTCGATATCACCAACGGTACCACCAAGTTCGGTAACCACAATGTCATAGTCGCCGTCTTTGCCAAGCATGCACATCCGGCGCTTGATCTCGTCGGTGATGTGTGGTACCACCTGCACCGTTTTGCCCAAATAGGCGCCTTCGCGTTCCTTGTCGATGACGTGTTGGTAAATGCGGCCGGTGGTTACGTTGTTGGCCTGTGAAGTGGCTGTGTTGAGGAAACGCTCGTAATGGCCAAGGTCCAAGTCGGTCTCGGCCCCATCTTCTGTAACGTAGCATTCGCCATGTTCATAAGGGTTGAGCGTGCCCGGGTCGATGTTGATGTAGGGGTCAAACTTCTGGATGGTTACCTTGTAACCTCGGGCTTGGAGGAGTTTGGCCAAGGAGGCCGAAATAATACCTTTCCCTAACGACGAGGTAACGCCGCCCGTAACAAAAATGTATTTAGTCATGACAAATTTTGGATGTATGCTATCCGCGCTGTAAGCCCGTTAAAGCTTCAAACACCACGTTAATGTACGGGGTACAAAGGTATGCTTTTTTCCGAGATAATCGATAAAAGATTTTTTGGGTAACTTTCCTATTACGAGGGGATTTTTTTTTCTATTTTTGGAATAACCCATTACATTTGAAACAAGCCATGTCTCCTTATTCGTACAAAACCTTTTTTCAGGTGGGGATGCCAGGAGGCCATTAGGCGTCATTATTTACACATGATATCCTGAAAAATGAAGAGGACCTTACTGTTATGCGGGTTTATGCTCTTGTGTGGTGCGATGATGGCCCAGCAAACCTATCCGGTAAATGGCTCACATGATGAACGTCCGCAGCTGTTTGCCTTCACGAATGCAAACATCGTTGTCAAAGCTGGAGAAATGATCCGCAATGGCACGTTGCTCGTCGACGGCAAGCGTATTGCGGCATTGGGCCGGAACCAATCGGTACCCAAAGGCTATGTAACCATCGATTTGCAGGGAAAGTTCATCTATCCGTCGTTCATCGATGCGTTCAGCGAATATGGCCAAGCCAAGGAACGCGATAGCAACCAACAGGGTTCCGGTCGCCGGTCGCAGATTTTCGAATCGACCAAGAAAGGGGCTTATGGGTGGAACGAGGCCATACGTCCTGAGGTAGCTGCTAAGGAAACGTTCACTGTCGATGCTAAACAAAGTGAAGAATTGCGGAAAATCGGCTTCGGCGCCGTGCAGTCGGTCATTCGCGACGGTATTGCCCGCGGCAGTTCGTTAGTAGCCACCTTGGCGGATGCCCGTGAGAACGAGGTGGTCATTATGCCCGATGCCGGCGCTCATTACTCCTTCAACAAAGGCACTGCCCAAACCACTTACCCTACATCGCTGATGGGTTCCATTGCCCTGCTACGACAAACCTATTACGATAGCCAGTGGTACACCACCCAGCATGATGAATACAACATGTCGTTGGAAGCGTTCGGCAGACTACAGGCATTGCCCCAGTTTTTCGAAGTAGATGATGTGCTCGACCTGCTGCGTGCCCATCGAATCGCCGAGGAATTCGGGCAGCAATACATTATCAAAACGGGTGGCAACGAATATCAGCGGTTGGCGGAGGTAAAAGCCACAGGCGCCAACCTCATTATACCGCTTGTTTTCCCGAAGGTGTATGACGTGGAAGACCCGGCCGACGCGCGCAACGTTACGCTTGCCCAATTAAAGCACTGGGAAATGGCGCCCGCCAACGCGGCGATGCTCGAAGAAGCGGGAATCCGCTTTGCCCTTTCACCAATTGGGCTGAGCAATATCCACGATTTCTGGACCAACTTGCGGCTCGCGGTAGATAATGGGCTTTCGCCTAATTACGCCCTTCGTGCCCTTACCGAAGTGCCCGCCGAGATGCTCGGCATATCCGATCAGTTGGGCACATTGGCTGCGGGTAAGTTGGCCAACTTCATCATTACCAGCGACACTTTATTTAAAGAAGGCGCCATTATCTATGAAAACTGGGTGCAGGGCGAGAAATTCATAACCACGCGTGTAAACGTCCGGGACATTACCGGCGAATATGCCACTTCCATATCCGGTGTTGGGCAGGCACGTCTATTTATCAGCGACAACGACGGAAAACTGACTGCCCACCTCGAACTAGGGAACGATACCGCTGAAACCAAGGTAAGCGCTGCCCGAACGGGCGATTTGCTTTCCTTCAGCTTCAACCCGAAGGGGCAGGATGGCAGCATACGGGTTAGTGGCTACATTGTCGACGGAGATCCGCTGGAATTGAAGGGGGAAGTTGTGCAGCCCGATGGCACGAGCTCGGCTTGGTTAGCTACCTATATGAATGCGTATGCGGCAAAAGTAACCGAGCATCCGCGCAAAAAAACAGCTGTTTCCGAAGGTGAGGTCATCTATCCGTTTACGGCGTATGGCAATGCCGAATTGCCCAGTGCGATAACGGTGCTAATCAAAAATGCCACCATTTGGACCAACGAGGCCGAAGGCGTCCTCGAAAATGCAGACGTGTTGCTTGCCGGAGGAAAGATCAAAGCCGTAGGCCAGGGCTTATCGGCAGGGGGCGCCATGGTCATCGACGGAACGGGTAAGCATGTTACCCCGGGTATCATCGATGAGCATTCGCACATCGCCATCAGCCGTGGGGTGAATGAAGGTTCGCATTCGGTCACGGCGGAGGTACGGATCGGCGATGTGGTCAATTCAGAAGACATCAATATTTACAGGCAATTAGCGGGCGGGGTTACCACTTCGCACCTGCTGCATGGCTCGGCCAATTCCATTGGCGGTCAGTCGCAGCTTATCAAACTCCGCTGGGGCCAAAACCCCGAAGGCTTGAAATTCGGCGACAACGACGGTTTTATCAAGTTTGCACTGGGCGAGAATGTGAAGCAAAGTAATTGGGGCATCAGTGGTACACGGTTCCCGCAAACCCGGATGGGGGTGGAGCAGGTTTATTACGATGCCTTTACCCGTGCCAAAGAATATAAAGCCCGTAGGACGGCGAAAGACCCCACGTTGCGGCGCGACCTCACATTGGATGCGTTGGTGGAAATATTGGATAAGGAGCGGTTTATCACGTGCCATTCTTACGTACAGTCTGAAATCAACATGCTGATGCATGTAGGGGATAGCATGGGCTTCCAGGTGAATACGTTTACCCATATCCTCGAAGGGTATAAAGTGGCCGACAAGATGGCCAGCCGGGACATCGCCGGTGCCTCCTTTGCCGATTGGTGGGCGTATAAAATGGAAGTGCAGCAAGCCATCCCGTATAATGCCTACCTCATGCATAAACAAAATGTATTGACGGCTATCAACTCGGACGACGCCGAGATGGCCCGCAGGCTCAACCAAGAGGCTGCCAAGGCCGTAAAATATGGCGGCGTAAGTGAAGTGGAGGCCCTCAAGATGGTGACGCTTAATGTGGCGCAGATCCTGCACGTGGATGATCGGGTGGGCAGCATTGCGCCGGGCAAAGATGCCGATGTGGTGGTTTGGAGCGATAAGCCCCTTTCGATCTATGCAAAGGCCGAAAAAACGTTCGTGGATGGGGTGAAGTATTGGGATATCGACGAAGATGCTGCCAGGCGGCATGCACTCGAAGTGGAGCGTGCGCGGCTCATCCGGAAATCGCTGCAAGCGAAAAGTGGCGGCGGTGTGACGCAGCGACCCACTGCACAGCCGAACATGGAATACCACTGCGATACCATTGGTGAGCTAGGTGAATTTGAAGACCATACCCATTAATATAACAATGATGAACGCAATCGCAACATATTTGTTAACGGGCACGGCGGCAGGTTTGCTGGTTACCGGCACCGTGCGGGCACAGCCCACCGTTTATCCAGCCAAAGCCCAAACACAGTCCGTAGCCATTACGGGCGCTACCATCCATGTGGGTAACGGGAAGGTGATTGAAAAGGGGACCTTGGTATTTGAACACGGCAAAATCACCTATGTGGGCGGTGGTGCAGATGCCCCCGTTGCCGCCGAGGTGGTTGATGCCACCGGTAAACATGTGTATCCGGGTTTCATTGCACCCAATACCAATCTGGGATTGGTAGAGATCGAAGCGGTGCGGGCCACCGTAGACGATGCCGAGGTGGGCGAGAACAATGCCCATGTCCGTTCGTTGATCGCATACAATACCGATTCCAAAGTGATCAATACGCTGCGATCCAATGGTATCCTGCTCGCCCAGGTTACGCCGCAGGGCGGACTGGTGTCCGGCCAGTCGTCGGTGGTCCAGCTCGATGCGTGGAACTGGGAAGACGCCGCGTACGCCATTGATGAAGGTGTCCACTTCCATTGGCCCACGGTGAGATTTTCCAGGTCCGGTGGAGGTTCTGCCAATACCGATGTCGAGAAGGAACGGGTGCAAGCAGAAATTACCCAACTGGAAGATTTCCTTAGGCAGGCGAAAGCTTATACTGAGCTCGGTGGGACTACCGTTAGCAACGCGCGGTTTGAGGCATTTAAACCTGTGTTTGCGGGCGACAGGCAGGTGTATGTGCACGCCAACAAAGCCACCGATATCATTGCGGCTGTGTCAGCTTTCAAGCGGCATGGGATTGTTCCGGTACTGGTAGGTGGAGAAGAAGCCCATTTGGTCACCGATTTGTTGGTGGATAATGGCGTGCCGGTGATCATGGGCCAAGCACATGCACTGCCCCACGCCACGGACGTAGATGTATATCTGCCCTATAAACAGGCTAAGATGCTGTCAGACGCCGGTGTGTTGGTTGCTTACGGTATAGAAGGGTTCTGGCAGCAGCGCAACTTGCCTTTCATGGCCGGCACTGCGGCCGCTTACGGCTTAGACAAAGAGCAGGCACTGGCCACAATTACCGGCAATACGGCTAAGATACTGGGTATCGACGATCGGACGGGTACGTTGGAGGTGGGAAAGGATGCCAATGTGGTTGTGTCTGCCGGTGATGCGCTGGATATGCTGGGCAATGATATCCAACGGGCGTTTATCCAGGGGCGCGACATCGATCTCGATGACCTGCATAAGCAACTGTTCGAACGTTATGAGTTTAAGTACGGATTGAAACGAAAGGATTCCGCCGACTAAGCATTTGAGTATAGCTCATTTTTGAGGAACAAATTGGTTCACTGTGGCACCGACGGCCAGGTAAAAAAAAGAAGCTGTCTTGAACAAGACAACTTCTTTTTTTATGCATAACGTGCGAGCGTGCTTAGAAACGCTTTGCTTTGATACGTGCAGCTTTGCCTGTAAGGCCACGTAGGTAGTACAACTTAGAGCGGCGTACCTTGCCATGGCTATTAATTTCCACTTTCTCAATGTTCGGCGAGTTGATCGGGAAGATACGCTCTACACCGATACCGTTTGAAATCTTGCGTACCGTAAAGGTTTGGTTGGTGCCAATGCTATTGCGTTGGATGACAACACCTTGATATACTTGGATACGCTCTTTGTTTCCCTCGCGGATTTTATAGTGAACGCTAACAGTATCCCCTGCCTTAAATGCGGGAACCTCATTTTTTGTTACCGCCTGATCTTCTACAAACTTTGTATGGGTAAAGCCAACAGTAAAACCACGCTT
>CAZTJY010000162.1:0-6410 GCA_964613725.1 uncultured Parapedobacter sp.
AGCCCTTGCGGCCGCCGGCGTGAGCGCGCGCATCGCCTTCGCGAATTCGCCGCCAGGTGACATGCACGGTGGTCTCGGTGCTGCCGTACATGTTGATAAGCGCGGGGCTCTGGTCGCCATGCCGCTCGAACCACGGCAGCAGGCCGCCGACATCCAGCGCCTCGCCGCCGAACACCACGCAACGCAGCCTTTCGAGTGCATCGTCATGTCGCGCATCCTCGATCTGCAGCTGCCGGAACGCGGATGGCGTCTGGCTGAGCACCGTGATCCCGCGTTCCTTCAACAGCGCGCGGAAGGCGTCGGGCGCGACGGCCACCTCGCGCGGCACGACTTCCAGCCGGCCGCCGTACAGCAGCGCGCCCCAGATCTCCCACACGGAAAAGTCGAAGGCGAAGGAGTGGAACATCGTCCATGCATCCTGCGGGCCGGCCTGCAGCCAGCTCTCGCAGGCATCGAACAGGCGCAGCACGTTGCGGTGCGTGACCTGCACGCCCTTGGGATTGCCGGTGGAGCCCGAGGTGTAGATGACGTAGGCGAGATCGTCGCCCTCGTTGACGACGTCGAAATCCGCTGCGCCCTCGTCCGGCACAACCACCGGCACGCGGGTGACGGATTCGTCATGGAGCCCCGCCGGCAGGACGCCGCCGGTGACCACGAGCCGCGCGCCGGAATCCTGCAACAGGAAGGCGAGTCTTTCCTCGGGATAACCGGGGTCCAGCGGCAGGTAGGCGGCGCCCGCCTTGAGAATGCCGAGCACGCCGATGATCTGCTCGATGGAACGATCCACGCAGAGACCGATCAGCGCGTTCCTTTTCGCGCCCAGCCTGCGCAACCGCGCCGCGAGTGCGTTCGAGGCTTCATCAAGTTGCGCGTAACTGATGGAACGCTCGCCACAGCTCACCGCGATGCGATCGGCATGCCGCTGCGCCGTTGCCATGAAGCGCGACACCAGCGTGCCCGCGGATTGCCGGCGCTCGAAGCCGCTCGGCCAGGTGACGGGAAGCGCTTCCTCGCGCTCCAGGTAATCGAGATCGCGCACAGGGCGCTCCGGCTCCTTCGCCATCGCCGCGACGAGCCGCATGAAATGGTTCAACAGCTGCCGTGCGGCGCGGCGATCGAAGCGCGACGGATCGCGATGCAGCCGGAGCAGCGGCGACTGTTCGCCGAAGACCTGCAGGTGCAGGCCATGCGCGGTGCTGACGTAATGACGGAAGTTGCGCGGTCCGCGCTGCGGAAACATTTCGCGCAGCGTCTTCAGCGGATTGCGCAGGTCGAACTCGAACACCGTCTCGAACAGCGGCTGGTCTGCATCCAGCGACAGCGCGCGGCGGACGGCTGCAGGCGATGCGCCCTCATGCTCGCGCAACAGTCGGTGCTGTTCCTGCACCTGCTTCAACAGGCCGCGGGCATCCAGCGCGTCATCGAAACGCACGCGCAGAGGCACGATGTTGGTGAACGGCCCGATCGCGTCCTCGCTGCCCGGCGGCGCGCTGGCGCGACAGCATCTCGCAAGGCCGATGACGACATCATTGCTGTCCGTGTAATTGGCGAGCAGCAATGCCCAGGCGGCGGCCATGAAATTCTGCAGGGAAACGCCCGCATCCGCGGCAAGCCGCCGCGCAGCTTCCCCGATGGCGCGCGGCAGCGGTGCGTCGGTCACCGCGGCATCGTCCTCGCTCGCATCCTGATCGCAGGGCAGCTCCAGGCGCGGCGTGGCAGCTCGCCCGCCCAGGTACCGCCGCCAGAACGCGGCATCATCCACCGGGCCGGCGGAAGTTTCCGAGGTGAAAATCCCCGGCACGCACATCGCCGTGACGTGAGCAAGATCGGCGCCGGCGAGGCGGGCTTCGTATTCACGCAGCAGCTCCCGCAGCAGCATGGACATGGAACGCCAGTCGAGCAGGCCGCGGCACATGCTCCAGATGACTTCGCAGCCGTCATCCGGCAGGCGCGCCAGCGTGACGCGCACCAGCGGCGGACTGGCTGGATCGAAACCGCGCTCGCGATCCTGGATGCGCAGCTCGCGGATCTTCGCGCTGCGTGCGCCGGCATCGTCGAGGCCACCGAGATCGACCTGGCTGACTTCCAGCGCGGCATCGCTGCGCACGATCTCGTGACCGCCGTTGCCATCGGCGCGAAAGCCGCTTTGCAGGACGCCGTGACGGCCGCCCAGGGCGCGCCATGTACGCGCAAGGACGTCGATGTCGACGGGGCCGGGAAGCGTGAACACCAGCTGCTCGACGTTGTTGCCGGCGGTCGCAAGCACGCCGTGCAACAGCGCGCCTTCCTGGGCCGGATTGATGCGCCGGGCCGATTCGGGGGTGAATGGCATGATCGAGCGGGTCCTCCCTCAGATTCTGTCCGGGCGGCAGGTCCGTGTGCATGCCCGGACAATCCGCCTTGACGCGGCATCGCGGCCCTTTGGCGTTTGTTGTTGGCCGTGCCTTGTCGAATCGCGATGCGTGAATGTGATTTCTAGTTGAAGGCTTCCGCCTGCCCCATCGGGCTTTGACAGCAATTTCTGGAGGACGCCGTACTCGGAAGGCAGTAGAACTGCGGACGGCGTGACGTCATCGCGTCGGCTTCAAGGGCAACGGGAGCCACCAAAGCCCGCGCAGGCGCGGCGTCCGGCGGGGATAAAACCGGAGGGAGTTTTCTTCTTCCGTGGAAGAGAAAAGAAGGGAGAAGGTAGAAGAAAGACACGACCCGAAGCTGCCGGCCTTCTTCCTTCTTCTCACTGCAAACAAAACGACGCCTCCGGACGGGTCGGCTCCCATCCGAAGACGCCGTTTCGTTCAAGCCATCGCGCGGATCAGCGATCCGGCGCGATCAGGCCCAGCCGCATGGCGCAGCGTACGAGGCCCGCGACGTCGTGGATGTCGAGGCGGTCCATCAGCTGGGCGCGGTGGGTTTCGACGGTCTTGAAGCTGAGGTTCAGCATGGCGGCGATCTGCTTGCTGGTGTTGCCCTCGGCAATCAGCTGCAGGATCTCGCGCTGCCGCGGCGTGAGCAGCTGGCGCGTGCGCGGCTGGACCTTGTTGCGACCGAGACAGGAGTCGATCACGCTGCGCGATATCGCCGGGCTCAGGAAGGTCTCGCCGCGAGCGACGGCGCGCACCGCGGATTCCAGCTCGGTGGTCGCCGCGGTCTTCACCATGTAGCCGGAAGCGCCGGACTTCAGTGTCTGCATGACGTACTGCTCGTTGGCATGCATGGACAGCATGATGACGTTGGTTTCCGGCACGGCCGCCTTCAGCTTCGGCAGCGCGTCCAGGCCGTTGAGCTCGGGCATGGTGATGTCGACGATGGTGACGTCGGGCTTCTTCTCGCGAGCGATCTTGATGAGGTCCAGGCCGTTTTCGGTTTCGGCCACGACCTTCACGTCATGCATCTCTTCCAGCAGGGCGCGCAGCCCCGCGCGGAACAGGGCGTGGTCATCCGCAAGCATTACGCTTATCTGTTTCATGTTGTTCGACTCCTCCGTTATCCAGCTCAATCCTGTATGCAGATCGCGGTCCGCCCTGACCGCAGGCAAGCTTCAGTGCAGGCGCCGGCGCAACCACTCGCCGGCATCTTCCGCCGGCATTGGCCGGCTGAACAGAAAACCCTGGCCTTCGTCGCACTCGTTGGCGCGCACGAAGACGCCTTGCGCCTCGGTCTCGATGCCTTCGGCGACGACGCGCAGTCCGAGGCGCTTGCCCATGGCGATGATGGCCTCGGTGAGCGCGATGTCGTCGTCATCGCTGGGAACACCGGCAATGAAGCGGCGATCGACCTTCAGGTATTCCAGCGGCAGCTGCTTGAGCAGGTGCAGGGAAGACGAACCGCTGCCGAAATCGTCGATGGCGAGCCGTACGCCCAGCCGGTGCAGCCTGTGCATCGACTCGGTCGCTGCCGGATGGTCTTCCATCACGGCGAGCTCGCTGATCTCGAACTCGATGCGCTCCGGCGCGATGCGGTGTTCCGCGAGCAGCGCCTCGACCTGCTCGGGCAGCGTGTCGTTGCGGAACTGGCGTGCGGAAAGATTGATGGCCATTCTCGCCGCCGGCATGCCTTCGGCATCCCAGCGCGACAGCTGGCGGCAGGCATCGTTCAGCACGCGCGAGGTGAACGCTTCCGTCATGCCGGCATCCTCGAGCAGCGGGATGAAGCGCGCCGGCGGCACGTTGCCGTATTGCTCGCTGTGCCAGCGCGCCAGCGCTTCCATGGCGACGACGCGCCCGGTGCGCAGGTCCAGCCGCGGCTGGTAGCAGAGGTTCATCGCATCGCTTCCGATCGCATCGCGAAGCCCGCCGAGCAGGGCAAGCGTCTCGAAGGCACGCCCGGACATTTCCTCGGAATAGAAACGGAAGGCGCGGCGGCCGGTGCGCTTGACGGAGTACATGGCCGCGTCGGCATTGCGCAGCAGCGAGGCGGCATCGCCGGCATCACCCGGATAGCAGCTGATGCCGATGCTTGCGCCGGCCTCGATGCGGCGACCCTGGATGGTGAACGGTGCGGCGAGCTCGATGAGGATCTTCTGCGCGGCCACCGCCGCATCCTGCGGCGCGGTGATGCCGTCCAGCAGCACCACGAACTCGTCGCCGCCCAGCCGGCCGATGACGTCGTTGCCGCGCACGCAGCGGCGAATGCGCCGCGCGATGCAGCGGAGCAGTTCATCGCCGAAGGCGTGGCCGAAGGTGTCGTTGATGCGCTTGAAGCGGTCGATGTCCAGGAACAGGCAGGCGAGCATTTCACCGTGGCGCTCGGCGCGCTGCATGCAGGCGCTGACTTCCTCCATGAACCTGCCGCGATTGGCCGTGCCGGTAAGCACGTCGTGCTGCGCCAGCCAGGCCAGTTCCCTTTCCTGGCGCTTGCGTTCGGTGATGTCGAGGGCGAAGCCTTCGAGGTGCAGCGGACCGCCGGGATCGGGGCGCACCACGGCGCCGCGATGCCAGACCCATTTCTGCGCACCGTTCTGGCATCGGATGCGGTGTTCCAGCGCGAACGGACGGCGCGAGCGCGCGGCGCGGCTGACGCTGCGCAGAACCTGCATCCTGTTGTCCGGGTGAATCAGCATTGCCAGTTTCTCGCTGCCTTGATCCATGAAATGTTCGGGGCCGACACCGCAGAGGTCAGCGATCTGCCGGCTGACGTACTCCACCTTCCCCTTCCGGCCCATCACGAAGCGATAGACCACGCCCGGCAGGCCCGCGATGAGACTTTCCATTCGGCGCATCGCGGCGAGGGCGTCGGTCATTGAAATTCCGTAACGGCTCCGGTCGAGAGACTGCGGTCTTTCCCGTCCCGGCGAACGCTCTACCGCGTCCGCCTGCCGGGTTTTCCAACAGTCTCCGGTGCACGCAGTGCACCGAGCCATCGGTTATTTCATCCATTTGGCGCCCCCCTCGAACGCCTTGATGGACTTACCCCTGTGCCGGCAGGGTAATCACCACCCGCACGCCGCGGCCGCGCGACGACTCGATCTCGAGTCCGCCGCCGAGCACCGCGACCCTTTCCTTGATGCCCAGGAAACCGAGCTGGCTGCCCTTCTCGTGCACCAGCGCGGCACTGGCGTCGAAGCCGACGCCGTCGTCGCGCACCTCGCAATGGATGAGGTGCCGGCGCTCCTCGAGCAGGATCCAGACGTTGCTCGCATGCGCATGCTTGACGGCGTTGTTGAGCAGTTCCTGGATGCAGCGGTACAGCGCCGTCTCGATGGTGGACGGCAGCCGCCGCTGGATGCGGTCTTCCACGTGGATGGCAAGCCCGGTGCGCTTGATGACGCTGTCCGCCAGGAACTCCACCGCCCCCGACAGGCCGGAATTCTCCAGCACGCGCGGGCGCAACTCGTGGGAGATGCGCCGAAGATCGCGCTCGAGCTCGTCGAGCAGCTCGTGCGCCTTGCGCAGTTCCTTCTTGCCCTCGTCATCGACGTGCTTGGCGATCGCGTAGAGGGAAATGTGCACGCAGGCGAGATACTGGCCGGCGCCGTCATGGATGGCGTGCGCGATGCGGCGGATCTCGTCCTCGAGCATTTCGTTGAGATGCCGCATGGCGGTGCTGGCTTCGCGGTAGCCGCGGCTGGTCATCTCGTAGGCCGAGAGGAACTCGGAAAGCACCACGCCGGCCATGCGGTAGTGGTTGTCGCTGAACTGGATGTCGCGATTGCCGGAGAAGATCTCGCCCATCGCCTCGTGATGCATCTCGGCGATGCTGAGCAGGCCGAGCTCGTCGACGACGGCCTCGCGGCCGAGCTCGTAGACCTCCAGCAGGACTTCCTCGAGATTCTCGAACAGATAGCGGCGCAGCAGCTGCGCGTAGCGGCGGCGGATGGAATGCAGGCGGCGGCCGCGCTGCACGCCATCGGGCGGGATCTGCACCTTGTTCCGTCGCTCCACGAGCCGGATCGGCGTCATCGACCCCTGCGG
>CAZTJY010000163.1:0-478 GCA_964613725.1 uncultured Parapedobacter sp.
TTATGGTTGCATGCGACAAGGACACCAGTCCTGCCGACAGGGACTTGTTTGTTGGTACCTACGAAGGCACCATATCGTACAATGGTGATGGAGAAACCATCATCGATGAAGATGGAAAAGTGACGGTAACCAAGGTAGGCAGTTCATACTCCTTCATATTCGGAAGCGGTATCCCGGATATCACTGGCGTACGTTTCGAAGAAGGGGATGACAATGTATATGTCAGTATCGGCGAAGGCCTCACAGGTATACGCATTACGGCGAGTTCGCTCAACATCGGCGTGACGAATGATGAAGGCACATGGACGGCTGATTGCAGCCGATAACGTACCGCACATACCACAAAAATGGCCGGGCATGCCCGGCCATTTTTGTGTTCGGAGTTCACCATAACGGACAATCAGTCGAAAAAATCGGACACTGAAAGCAATTTTGGCCTTAATGTTGTGCGTGTAGTACCATGAGAATTATCGTGTTA
>CAZTJY010000163.1:488-6382 GCA_964613725.1 uncultured Parapedobacter sp.
GGGTATCCGAATTACTGCGAGTTCACTCAACATCGGCGTGACGAACGACGAAGGCACGTGGACGGCAGATTGCAGCCGATAAGCAATGCAAATGACACATAAAAAAATGGCCGGCACGCTGGCCATTTTTTTATTCCAGTTTACTATTACAGACAATCCGTCGAATAAATCAGACAACAGAAAGCGAGTTTGGCCCCAATGTTGTGCGTGCAGCACCATGAGAATTATCGTGTTAATTGCAGGGATGGCACTCCTGCTAGCAGGCTGTGGCGTAGACCGGCAAGCGAGGGCATTGCGGGCACTCGAAAAATGCCAGTACACGTTTGTTTCGGCCGACAGTGTATTGCTAGCCGGCACAGATGTGAACAAACTGATAGCGAACGGGCGGGTGGATATCAGCAGGCTTCCGGGTGTAGCCTTTGGCTTTCTCAATCGTGACATTCCCCTTTCGGGCGTTTTAAACCTGCGCATCACCAATCCTACCAACCACTTGGCCGGTATTCAGCAATTCGCTTATAAGATCGCAATAGAAGGCAGGGAAGTCTTGGACGGCACATCAGACTTACCTATTGAAGTGCCGGCCGGCGAAACCGTCATCGTTCCGGTGAAACTACAGACCAACGTCTATAAATTCCTTTCCGACCAGCAGACACTCCAGAAACTACTCGCATTCATCCAGAGTGCACGCGATGGGATAACGGACGAGCAGGTAAATCTCACGTTCAGCATCAAACCCACCCTTGCGCTGGGCAACAAACAGCTCAACTACCCGGGTTATATACGTATCGACAAGCAGGTGGATGCGGGCTTCCTCCTGAGGGCTGGGCTGATACCACGTTAACGCCTGGTGTACTGCTCTTCGTAATACTGTTGGTAGTGGCCCGAGGTGACGTCATTGAGCCAGTCTTCATTAGCGAGATACCAGTCGACCGTTTTTTCCAGACCCTCCTCGAATTGCAAGCTTGGCTCCCATCCTAGATCGTTCTTCAACTTGGTTGCGTCAATGGCATATCGTAGGTCGTGTCCTGCTCGGTCTTTCACAAAAGTGATTAATTTGGCCGATTCACCATCGTCGCGGCCCAGCTTCCGGTCCATAATGCCGCATAGGAGCCGGATGAGATCAATGTTCTTCCACTCATTATGCCCACCGATATTATAGGTTTGCCCGGGCGCAGCCCGATGGAAAATAACGTCGATAGCGCGTGCATGGTCTTCCACCCATAGCCAATCCCGCACATTCTCGCCTTTGCCGTAAACCGGCACCGGCTTATTGTTCTTGATGTTGTTGATGGCCAAAGGAATCAGCTTTTCCGGAAAATGGTGCGACCCGTAATTGTTGGAACAGTTTGAAATCACCACATCGAGTCCATACGTATCGTGGTAAGCGCGCACGAAATGATCCGACGACGCTTTTGACGCCGAGTACGGCGAATGTGGGTCGTAAGCGGTTTCTTCCGTGAACATACCCGTATCGCCGAGCGCGCCGTACACTTCATCGGTAGAGACATGGTAAAAACGGTGTTTGTCGTACGCCCCCACCCACTGCCCACGGGCGGCGTTCAGCAGGTTCACGGTACCCACCACGTTGGTGAGCACGAACTCATTCGGGCTACTGATCGACCGGTCGACATGCGACTCGGCCGCCAAGTGGATCACCGCATCGGGCCTTTCTGTTGCAAATAACCGGTCGATAAACGCGGCATCGGTGATATCGCCTTTAACAAACCGGTAATTGGGTGCCGTTTCGACATCCGTGAGGTTGGCCAAGTTACCCGCGTAGGTAAGCTTGTCTAAATTAACGATTTCGTACTGGGGATAGGTGGTTACGAACCTACGTACTACGTGCGATCCGATAAACCCAGCGCCGCCAGTAACGATGATTTTCTTTGTTGCGTTATTCATACTTCATTAGGTACGCCCTGCGTCTCCATATAGGGCCGCATGCCCGATCGGTACGCAAAGGCCAATGCATCATTCAATTCGTCCCGGAACTCAAACTGCAAATCTTCATGCAGTTTATCGTATTTCCCGAGGATATATTTCATTCGACCCGTTTGGTATTGCAGCAGCCGGTCGTTCAGTCTGTATATATGACTTTCAAACAGTTGGCCAAAGCGGGCGAAGCTCTGCGACACCAAAAACAAGCGACACCGCACTTCGCTCATTTTAACTTTTGTAATGGTCGCGTGCTCATTGATTAGGCCGCTACCATATTTCAGTTCACCCATGAGCGTGTCAGCATTTCGCGACCGGAGGACATTGGGGATGTACCCCGCCGCCCGGTCGACGAGCTGCTCCAGCTTGCGCAGAAGCACTTCCGTACGTTCGTCGAGATCGAGCTCATCTTCCAGCAGTTGAAAGTGCAGCTGCTTCGTCAGCATACTGTCTTTATTAATCAACCGCACCAGTAGCTTGTCCTTCTCCGCCTCTGGCAGGTTGAGAATGGCCTTTTTCAGCGCCGGCTGTTGATTAAGTTTCATCTGCTATTTTTTCTTTTCAATTGCCAGATGGCGCCTTTGATGATTAAGGTAATCATTGCCCTGTGTGCTTAAGATAATCTTAATCATGTCGGGTTCATCTCTGCAACCTATGTCAATGGATGTTCTCGTAGGTACTGTTCCCACTTCCATGCCGAGCGCATCATATCGGCAATGCCCAGCTCGGCTTTCCAACCTAGTTCGGTGGTCGATTTGGATACGTCGCCCCACACCTGTTCTACATCACCGGCACGGCGCGGCCCGACCTGGTAGTTGAGCTTTACGCCGGTCGATTCCTCGAATGTGTGGATCACTTCCAGCACGGAATTACCTTTGCCCGTACCGATGTTGAACACATCGTAGTTGCCGTTGGGGTTACCCCGTTCGAGCAATTTGATTGCCGCCACGTGTGCCTTGGCCAAATCCACGACGTGGATGTAGTCGCGGATAGCCGAGCCATCGGGCGTATCGTAGTCGTCGCCGAACACCGTAATGGGGCCGCGCTTTCCGATGGCACTCTGCGTAATGAACGGAACCAGGTTTTGCGGCACTCCCAGGGGCAGCTCGCCGATCAGCGCCGTGTCATGGGCACCCACCGGATTGAAATACCGGAGCGACACCACCTGGTAGTTGCCGGCCGCGGTAGCCGTTTCCGACAGGATTTCCTCGGCAATCTGTTTGGTGTTGCCATAAGGCGATTCAGCCTTTTTCACGGGGGCGGCCTCGGTGACCGGTAGCTCGTCGGGTTGGCCATACACGGTACAGCTCGATGAGAATACGAAGTTCACTGATCTATCGCGATAAGCATTCAGCAAGTTAATCAGCGAGAAAAAGTTGTTGTGGTAGTATTTCAGCGGCTGTTGAACCGATTCGCCCACGGCCTTATATGCTGCAAAGTGGATGATGCCGGTGATATCTGGCTGCCTGGCCACAAACGCGTGTACTGCATCTCCGTCGCAAAGGTCAAAGTTGTGGAACTCAGGCTTGGTGCCTGTGATTTTCTCGATCTGGTCCAGCACCCCCACATTGGAGTTCGATAGGTTGTCGACAATTACCGGCGTATAGCCTGCATTCTGCAGTTCGACCACCGTATGCGACCCGATATAACCCGTTCCCCCCGTTACCAATATCTTGCTCATTTATTTCTTATTGTAGTATGTGAAATCCTTGTGTTTTATCTCCTGGTCCGGTAGCGACCGGAAGTAGTCGTAGGTAATCCGTAGCCCTTCGGCACGACCCACTTGCGGTTCCCAGCCCAGCAGCTCGCGTGCCTTGGTGATGTCGGGCCGCCGTTGCTTGGGGTCGTCTACAGGCAAATCGCGGTACACCAGTTTCTGGGTGGTGCCCGTGAGCTTGATGATTTCCTCGCCGAACTGTTTAATGGTAATCTCGTCGGGATTGCCGATGTTGACCGGATGGGGGTAGTCGCTGTGCAGTAGGCGGTAGATACCCTCTACCTGGTCGTCCACATAACAGAACGAACGCGTCTGGGAGCCGTCGCCGAACACGGTGAGGTCTTCGCCGCGAAGGGCCTGGCCGATGAAGGCTGGTAGCACCCGCCCGTCGTTAAGCCGCATCCGGGGGCCATAGGTATTGAAAATTCGCACGATGCGCGTCTCCAGTCCGTGGAACGTGTGATAAGCCATGGTGATGGCTTCCTGGAACCGCTTGGCCTCGTCGTACACTCCGCGCGGACCCACGGGGTTCACGTTGCCCCAGTACCCTTCGGGTTGCGGGCTCACCGTTGGGTCGCCATAGACCTCCGAGGTGGAGGCCACCAGGATGCGCGCGCCCTTGGCGCGTGCCAGCCCCAGCAGGTGGTGGGTACCCAGCGAGCCCACCTTCAGTGTCTGGATAGGGATCTTCAGGTAGTCGATCGGGCTGGCTGGCGAGGCGAAGTGCAGAATATAATCCAGCTTGCCTGGCACGTGCACGAACGTGGACACATCGTGGTTGTAAAACTCGAAATGCGCCAGCTTGAAGAGGTGTTCGATGTTGCGGAGGTCTCCCGTGATCAGGTTGTCCATGCCGATGACATGGTAGTCCTCCTTGATGAAGCGGTCGCAGAGATGAGACCCCAAAAAACCCGCTGCACCGGTAATTAGTATGCGTTTTCTCGACATGGTTTTAATGTATTCGAGGCGAATATAAGGATTCTCACAAAGATGCAGGCATCCCCCATCGGTTACAATCGAAAAATAGGGTAGGTTCGTTGCATTTTGTCACATTTCAGCGACAAACCGGGCTAATCTTCCTGCTCAATGAACAATTCGGCGGCAATGTGGTCGGCAAACAGCTTCCCTTTCCGGGTGAGTGCAGCTACCGACCCTTCCATTGCGATATCGCCATTGGCGACAAAGGGCGACAATGCGACAGCGAGTGTGTTGCGATGGCGCAGGCCGAACCGTTGTTCTGCCACATCTAAGTCGAGCCCCCAAATGGTTCGCAGGGCAGTCATGATATACTCGTTAACCTTATCGACTTTTGTTAGCCTTTCCTTTTCGCATGGTATGCTGCCGGCTTGGATTGCGCAGATATAATGGGCGTTGTTACGGATGTTCCATTGGCGGGTATCGCCATCGAACGAATGCGCTGAGGGACCGATGCCGAGGTAGGGTACGCCTTTCCAGTAGTTACCGTTGTGGCGGGCATCGTTCCCCGGTCGCGCAAAATTGGAGATTTCGTAATGGATGAAATCGGCGGAAGCCAATGCATCCATCAACTGGTTAAACTGGGCCGCCGCCTGCGTCTCATCCATAGCCAATTGTTTGCCTTTTTGAATAAACATTGCGAGCGCGGTACGCGGTTCCACGGTCATGGCGTAAGCTGAAATATGGGGAACGCCCGCTTCTACCAGTCGGCCGATATTGGATTGCCATTTCGCATCGGACAAAAGCGGGTACCCGTAGATCAAATCAGCCGTGATGTTGGCATAGCCTGCGTCCTGCACCCGTTTAATTGCGCCTTGTGCTTCAACGGCGTTATGGGCTCGGTTCATCCACCGCAGGTCTTCTTCGAAAAACGACTGGATGCCAATGCTGAAGCGATTGATCGGCGTGGTGCGCAGGGCCCTTAAATAGGCATCATCCAAATCGTCCGGATTGGCTTCGATCGTCACCTCCGCATCGCGGTTGATGGTAAAATGGTTCTCCACTGCCCCGATTAGCCGGTCGATGTCCGATGCCGACAACAACGAAGGTGTACCCCCACCGAAATAGACGGTTTCGATGGCGGCATCATGCGGGGCAAGGTATTCCGATTGTAATGTAACCTCCCGGCACAAGGCGTCCACGAGGCTATCGCGGTGTTTCAGCGAAGTGCTGAAGTGGAAGTCGCAATAGTGGCATGCCTGCTTGCAAAACGGGATATGGAAGTAAATACCAGCCATGCCAATTGTTATTTTTGCTCTTCCAGATA
>CAZTJY010000164.1:0-6329 GCA_964613725.1 uncultured Parapedobacter sp.
ACCGCGGCGATTTGTTTCGGGAGGATACCCTTCGATTTACCAATGAACAGATCGATGAGTTCGTCCGATTCTAAAAAGAAATAGGCACGCGAAATACACGTGCCTATAGGGATATGCCTTTGGGTTATGGTGAAGACTATTTTAGCTCATCATCACTTATTTCGCCATTGATGACGACAGTTTTGGTAACGGCTTTCAAGGGCATCGGTATCATTTTGTTGACGATGGAAACGGTTTCAGGCAACTGTATGCCGTCGTAAGTGCCGTAATTCTCGATGGTCATTTCGCCCGAAAGTTCGCTTTCCGATTTCAGCTTTAGACCTGATGCTACGCTGAAATAGAGCACAGACGTATTCGCTCCTTGGGTCACCTTCATTTTATAGGCGTCTTCATCGCCCACTTTGGCGATGCCGTCCAACTCGAGTGACACGCCATCCGCGTTATATGTAAGTTCGGGGAAGATGGTCAATAGCGATTGGTACGGCGCCGCGGCTTCCGCGGGCAGCTCCTGCGATTGCCCTTGGGCAATCACCGTCACTTGATCGGGAGTAACGACGACTTTCGACAACACCTGTGGTCCAAGTTTCGTGTTTTGTACGGCCACGCCTTTGGGTTTGTCGACGAGCTGCTCGATGGTGATGGTCATTCCCTGGATTTCCGCCTCACTCACCGTTTTGATGGTGTTCACGGCTTCGAGTTTCTCTTTTCCGCCGATGGCTTCCAGGTATTTTGCTACCACTCCTTCGGCTGTTATGCTAGCGTCCGTGATGGCGACCTTTACTTCCGGATCGCCGGTGACGGTATAATACTGCACCTCGCCGAAGCGGGCCATTTGATTGGCGAAATCGTCGGTTTTGCCAACGACGGTAATCTGCAGATTATCGCCACGTACATAGTTGGCGGCAATGGCATTGACCTGGTCAAGTGTTATGGCATCCAGGTTCTTCAAATAATCTTGGTAGTAATTTTCGGGTAGTTCTTGCAGTGCCGTATTGATAGCGAAGCGAGCGATGGTTGAGGGTTGCTCAAGCGATCGGCCGAAACTTCCGGCTAACGATGCCTTGGCCAAATCGAGTTCTTTTTGGGTAATGGTACGCTCGCCCATTCGGGTAAGTTCATGGATGAACTCCTGTGTGGCGCTATCGGTTACCGCGTTGCGTACACTGGCGCTGGTGTTTAACCGCGCTACCAATTCATCCGGACTGATGCTGCCATATGCCCCATAGGTATAGCCTTTATCTTCGCGCAGGTTCTGGAAAAGCCGTGCCGAAGCACCGCCACCCAAGATATCGGCAACAACCGACACGGCGATAACGTCGGGGTTATTGGGTTTCAATGCAAGTGGATACCCTACGTTAATGACCGACTGGGCGCTTGCTGGCCGGTTTACGAGGACGATCTTATTACCCGTTGGCGCTTGTGGTGTAGGCCAATCGTGTTTTGGCACATCGCCGCGCTGCCAGTCCGAAAAGTACGCGTCAACCAGTTTTTTTGCTTCCGGGGCGGTAATGTCTCCCACAATTGCCAGGTAAGCGATATTGGGTTTGAAGTAAGTGTTATAATAGGCCTTGATATCTTCCACCTGTACATTCTCTACCGTTTTCTCGGTTTCGGTCTCACCATAGGGATGGTCTTTACCATACATCACGGCATTCCGTACCACCGCCACAATACTATTGGGGTCCTCCTTTGCCGCTGCCAACCCGGATATGGCCTGTTTCTTCAGCTTGTCCAACTCGGACTGTGGAAAAGCCGGGTTAAATAATACATCAGCGAAAATGTCAAGTAGTTGATCGTTATATTTTTTTAACGAAGATGCGCTGGCCGAGGTTGATGAGACACTGATGTGAGCGCCGATGCGGTCGATGGCTTCATCGAGTTCATCTTTGCTGCGTGTTGTCGTACCACCCATAAGCATGTCGCCCACCAGGGAGGTGAGCCCCGCCTTGTCGCCTTCCAAGATGGGATCGCGATCAAATACCAATGAGTATGTCACCCGGGGCAGCTTGTGGTTTTCCACCACGAACACGTTGAGGCCATTGGGTAAGGTGAACGTAGCTGGGTCGCCGATATTGATTTGCGGGGCAGGTCCAGGTTCTGGGTACTTGCCGCGGTCTACTTGCGCAAAGGCGGTCGCCATGCTGCACAAGGCGACCAAGAGATATATGCTATACTTATTCATGGTTGTCTTTTTTATGGTCATTGCTTGAGGTGTTAGGTGATTACTCGCTATCAGTGGGCTTCGGAAGGTAATAGAGTACCACTCGTCCGTCTTTACCGAGGTATTCTTTCGCTACACGTTGGATATCGGTGCGCGACACCTTATTGTACTTGTCCATTTCCTTATTCACTTCATTGGCATCGCCGAAAAACGTCTTGGCCTCCGCTAAACTCTCGGCTATGCCGGCTACGGAGGCGTGGCGGCTTACAACGGCGTTTTCAACCTGCGCCTGTAATTTCTGGAAATCCTCTTCCGATATGCCGTTGGAAATCACTTTGGCTAATTGTTCGTCTATGGCGTACTCCAATGAATCTGCCGATACACCCATGTTGGCGATTCCATATAACAGGAACAGACCGCCATCTTCAAGGTCTAACGGAAAGGCAGCGACGGCCACCGCTTTCTGCTGCTTGTCTACCACTTCTTTGGTCAGCAGCGAACTTTTCCCGCCGGTAAGGTAAGTAGAAAGCATGCTCAGTGCATGGCTGTCCTTGTGTTTTTTGGGTGGCAGGTTATAAGCTTGGATAACGGCGGGAAGTTGGATGTTGTCATACACGATATCGCGTGTTTCCGCTGTACGTCGGGGTTCGGTTACGGTTGGCCGATTGATTGCGCCCGTGCCTATAGGTATTTCAGCGAAATATGTCCGCACCCATTCCTCGGTCTGGTCGTAATCAATATCACCCGCAATAGACAATACAGCGTTGTTGGGCACGTAATACGTATTGTAAAACTGCATGAACTCATCGAGCGTGGCTGCATTCAGGTGGTCTAATGAGCCGATTACCGGCCATCTGTAAGGGTGTACTAAATGCGTCCGTTTGAACGTTTCCTGCAGGATGGTTCCGTATGGCTGGTTGTCTATGCGCTGCCGCATTTCCTCTTTAACCACACTACGTTGGGTCTCTACGCCCACGGTGTCTATTTTGGCATGCAACATTCGTTCACTTTCCATATAAAGGGCAGTTTCCAAGTAGTTGGCCGGTACGACTTCGTGGTAGTAGGTGATGTCGTTAGAGGTGTATGCATTAAGCGTGCCCCCAATAGACTCGATTTTTTTCATGTATTCGCCCCGGCCGATGTTTTCGGTACCTTCGAAAAGCAGGTGCTCAAAAAAATGCGCAAATCCAGTGCGTTCGGGGTTTTCGTTTTTGGATCCCACGTGATACATCACTGAGACCGCCACGATGGGGGTGGTGTTGTCTCGGTGCATCAATACGGTCAGGCCGTTGTCAAGCTCGAATTCCTTGAATTCAATGCGGTTTTGGGCTGTTGCCATGCTGCTTACACAAAGCGATATACCCAAGGATGCGGAGATGGTTAAGATTTTATTCATTGTGCTATACGATATTAATAGTACTTTTTGGATGTTTATGAGAAAACATATGCAAGTTTACCATTCTTGGATGAGAAACGACGACGGTTGTTACAACTTTCGTATAACCTCCGGTTTTAAGTGTTGGTTTACAGTGGACTGCAAGCTCGGGTGTCAACGTTCTACCAGTATCAATCCGTGGTTCCTTCCCCGCCGTTGGGTATAAATCAATACACGTGTGACCTGTTTTGGGGGCATACCGCTTAATTGGAGTGCCGGGGGGATGCGTTGCTCACCAAGCAGCTGTAAACTTATTGCCAGTGCAGCGGCAACCACGGTGTCGTATTCGCCCAAAAGGTGCTTGAATCCTAGAATTGGTGCCTCAACAAACAGTGCTTGCGTTAGGTCGTCATAAATGTAGTCGTAACGTGAGTCACCGTTGTATCCCATCATTACCGCATCGATTTCCGTCGCTTTCAGACCGTTTTGGCGCAGGAAGCGGTTTACCCAGGCCGCGCTGTCGTTGGTCTCGAGGCATGTAGCGACGGCGGTGATTCTACCGATCGCCGAAGGACTGGGCTGTCCCGAGGCCACGAAAAAGCTGGCGCCTTCGGCAGCGATCTCACCGGGTGTTGGCTTGGCTAGGGGTGTCGGTATGGCCGAGACCTCATTTTTAAGGTAGCCCGCCATGTCCCAAAATAGGGCTGTCCGCTCCCCAAGTTCGTCCACGCCCCCTAACAGGATCGTGGCATCGGGATGTTCACCCAGGTAAACCATGCCGTCAAGCAGTGCCGACTCGAATGAATTGGCGTTGTTGACATAAGTCATGTTGTAGCCATTGCATTTGAGGGCCAGTGCAATCGCAGCGGCGGCCATATTATGCGTAGATTGGATAAACGGCGTGGGGTTCAACGATTGTCCCTCATCGCTCAAAAGGGTCTCCACAAATCGCTCGGAATCGCGTAGACAACCCAATCCCGAACCGGTAATCACGGCGTCGATCGTAGTTCGGCCGGCTACTTGCAAGGCCTTCTGCGCGGTGAAGATGGCCATCCGCATACTTTTGTTCATCCGGCGCAGTTGCAGCGCGGGGATCAGCGTTTTATAGTCAGGGTCGCGCGCCGGTATAGGGTTTTGAGTATATGACAGTACGCTATCGAAAAAATAGCCGGATTCGGTGGTGGGCTGTATGGAAATGCCAGCCGTACTATGGATATAGATGGGCCTAATCATGCGCGTTTGAAAATACAAGGGAGCTGCAGTTACCTCCGAATCCGAACGAATTGGACAGCACGTGGTCGATGGCTGCCGATACCTGCGTGGTTTGCGGCATGATGCCAAGTGCGGCGATGGGCTCCGTGAAATTCAGGTTGGCGAAAATCTCCTGGTACTTTAACGCCAATACCGAAAACACCGCCTCGATTGCGCCGGCCGCCGCTAGTGTGTGGCCTGTAAATGCTTTCGTGGAACTAAACATCGGCACCGCATCAGCAGAACCGTAGATCCGGCGTAGCGCATGCCCCTCAGCTAGGTCGTTGTTGGGTGTGGCGGTACCGTGGGCATTGATGTAACTTATCGCGCTGGCATCCAAGCCGGCCACATCGAGTGCTTGTTTCATGGCTAGGTATGCACCTTCGCCATTATCGGACGAGGCGGTTTGGTGGAACGCATCGTTGGCATTTCCGTAGCCGGAGAGGTAGGCCATGGGAGTGTTTGAACGCTCGGCGGCTAGTTCCGCGCGCTCCAATACCAGGTAAGCTGCCGCTTCGCCTAGGTTCAACCCGTTGCGGTGCTCATCGAATGGGCGACAATGGCCATCCGTATAGATCATGAGGGCGTTGAACCCGTTGATGGTGAAGCGCGACAGGCAATCCGTGCCGCCCACGATGGCACGGTCTAGCAGCCCGGCCTTGATCATCCGGGCGCCCAGCATGATGGCATTGGCCGCCGACGAACATGCTGTACTGATGGTGGTCACGTAGTCAGTTACACCAAGGTGGCGGGCTAACTGCTCAGTGCCGTAGCCACAAGGGTGGGTAGGGATGAAATGCCGATGGGTTTCATTTGCGAGGTAATCATCATAATAGCGCTCGGTGGCATCCATGCCGCCCACGGTAGTGGCAGAGATGAGTCCCGTCCTGTGGCCGTCGGCCAGATCGATCGCGGCGGTGGCTTCCTTCGCTGCCAACAGTGCCAGCAGCGTGCTGCGTGTATAGGCCTCGCCGGAAGAGATGCCCAGCTGCCCGAGCAGTTCCTCGTTGGAGAGGGTTACTTCGCCTACCAAGAGCCTACCTCGGTGTGGGGTGTCCAGTTGCCGAATGGGGCCGATGCCGTGACGGGATGCATGCAGTGATTGGTAGTTCGATGGCACGTCACGCCCGATGGCTGAGATAGCACCCATTCCTGAAACAGCGATCCGGACAGGCCCACTCATGTTCGGTTGGCCTCGATAAAATCAGCCATGGTTTGGATGGTTTCAAAAACTTTTCGACCCTCCTTGGGGTCTGAAAGTTTGATGCCGTAGCTTTTGTCCAGCATGACGATGAGCTCCAGCGCATCGATGGAATCTAGCCCGAGCCCGTCACCAAACAATGGGGTCTGATCGTCCAAGTCGTCGACGCTCAGGTCTTCCAGATTCAATTGCGCAATGATTTTAGCTTTCAGCTCTTGTGTCAGTTCACTCATCTTCTTCGTTGTATAATCTTTTCAATCGTTCTACACTATGCGGCCATTGGCCAAACTGTTCAATGCGGTACAGCAGTAAGTCACACGTTTCGTCCGTCACTTCGGTCC
>CAZTJY010000165.1:0-6296 GCA_964613725.1 uncultured Parapedobacter sp.
TGTCCGGCGTGGACTTGCAGTGTTTCGAATTTTAGATTTTCATTAGCCATGATTCAATTATTTGATTAATTTTAATTTTTATGATAAAATATGATGGGTTAACGTTGTGCGCAACGGATGCGTGGTCCAGTTGTTTTGTCCGCCGTATCCTAACGCACCATTCCGCTACGCATTCGGTATAGCGCACCAGTGTTCCCGGTAATTCGGATAGGTATATTGTTTACTGGATATGTATTCATCGTCTTACCATTTATATGCTCCCAATCCGTATCGATTGGGACAGGAATTGGCACCTTTTCCACCGTTCGTGGATGGTTGCCAGTGGGTCTTTGAGCCAGTCTCTCGCCACTTCTTTATAAACCAAGACCTGTTTTGAAAAGGAATTGATTTGTGCATGCAAGCATACAACGGTTGCAAATATAGGCCGCGCGGTCGGGTTGTGCAAGTTTTTTTATAAAAAGGCCTTGCCGCGGCCCCGCAGGTAAAGAAAAAAGCACCGAGGAATCCCCGGTGCTTGTTGTCGTTAAGACCTTATACGTTGTGCAGCGCTATCTGACAAAGAGAAGTTCGCGCAGTTTCGGTAACGGCCACTGCCGGTCATCCACGATTTGCTCCAATTTGTTGAGGTGGTAACGGATCTTGTCGAAATACGGTTTCACCTTTTCGTCGTACGCAATCGCCTTGTCGCGGGTATCTTCGAGGATGTTTGCCTTTTTTCGCTCTTGGCGCATCGCTTCGGCGTCGACCAGGATGGTATTGATGTGGTTGGAAATGCGCTCTACCAAATTGGCCTGCGACCCATACGCTTCGGCTTTCAATCCCAGGTCTTTAAGACCCTTTATGTTTTCGATCAGGGTGTTCTGGTAATTGAATGCTGCGGGCGCTACGAGGCTGGTCACGATCTCACCGATAACGCGTGCTTCGATCTGGATTTTCTTGTAATAGCTCTCAAGCAGGATCTCGTGGCGTGCTTCACTTTCGCGGCGGCTGAATATGGCCAGTCTTTCGAACATATCGAGCGCCGTTTCGGCGACGTACACGTCCAGCGCTTTCGGCGTCGTTTTGATATTCGAAAGTCCACGCTTTTTTGCTTCCTCTTCCCACTCCGGGCTATATCCATTACCTTCAAACCGGATGGCTTTCGACTCTTTGATGTATTTGCGCACGACATTCAGCAACGCGAGGTCTTTTTTCGTGCCCTTTTTAATCTGCTTGTCTACTTCCGTCTTGAAATCGATGAGTTGGTTGGCTACGATGGCACTGAGCACGGTCATCGGGCTGGCGCTATTCGATGCGGAACCCACCGCCCGGAACTCGAATTTATTGCCGGTGAATGCAAACGGTGAGGTCCGGTTGCGATCAGTGTTATCGAGCGTCAGTTGCGGGATTTTGGGAATGCCATGCCACAATAGGGCTTCATTTTTCACCTTTTTGGCCACCCTTGCTGTCTCCACTTCGTCGAGTACCGCGTTGAGCTGGCTGCCGAGGAAAATGGAGATGATAGCCGGCGGTGCTTCATTGGCACCCAACCGGTGATCATTTCCGGCACTGGCAATGGATGCGCGCATCAAGTCAGCATGCTCATGCACAGCTTTGATGACATTGACGAAAAACGTCAGGAACATCAGGTTGGTCTTCGGTGTCTTGCCCGGCGAAAGTAAATTTACCCCGGTATTGGTGATCATCGACCAGTTGTTGTGCTTGCCGGACCCGTTGATGTCCGCATACGGCTTCTCGTGGATCAGTACCTTGAACTTGTGGCGTAGCGCAACTTGCTCCATCAAGTTGAGCAATAATTGGTTGTGGTCTATGGCCAAGTTGATTTCCTCAAACATCGGCGCGCACTCAAATTGCGAGGGGGCCACTTCGTTGTGGCGTGTCTTCAATGGGATGCCTAGTTTGAGGGCTTCCTGTTCGAGGTCGACCATGAACGCTAATACACGCTCAGGAATCGCACCGAAATAATGATCTTCTAACTGTTGGCCTTTGGCCGACATGTGGCCAAATAACGTACGGCCGGTGAGTTGCAGGTCGGGCCTTGCGTTGAACAGTGCGAGGTCTACCAGGAAATATTCCTGTTCGATACCCAGCGATGCGGTTACTTTCGTGATGGATTTATCGAAGAAATTGGCGACGTCTACGGCTGCTTTGTCGAGCGCATTGATGGCCTTCAGCAACGGCGCCTTATAATCTAAGGCTTCTCCGGTATACGAAACGAAAATGGTGGGGATGCAAAGTGTTTTGCTGCCCCCTGTTTCATAGATAAAGGCTGGCGACGATGGGTCCCATCCCGTATAACCCCGGGCTTCAAAGGTGTTACGGATGCCGCCGCTGGGGAAGCTGGATGCATCGGGTTCTTGTTGCACGAGGGCACTAGCGGTGAATTTATCAATCGCTGAACCGTCCGGAAGCGGCTCGAAGAACGCATCGTGTTTTTCTGCGGTGGCGCCCGTGAGTGGCTGGAACCAGTGCGTGTAATGGGTTACGCCGTTGCTAATTGCCCAGCTTTTCATTGCTTGCGAGATGTGTTCGGCAAGATCGTGTGTAATGGGCTTCCCGCTATCAATGGTTTCTATCAACTCTTCGTAAGCGTTCTTCGGAAGGTATTCCTTCATCTTCGCTGTTGTGAATACGTTTTTCCCGAAATAGAGGGATGGCTTGGTTGTTTCGTGGGTGTCGCCCCTGTTTAATCGTGAAACTGCGGTCTCTACCGCTTTGAATCTTAGTCCTGACATGTATTTTCTGTTAATTTACCTGTATGTTGTGTTAGTTCTCAATTTTCGGCTCAAAATTCGTTAAAAAAAATGATATTTCATTGATTTTTTTGCATATATTTCTATCATTTATTGAAAATAAACATGAATTATTGGTTGATTGCCGTTTTTTGGTGGTTTATTTCCTGAAATTTAATCAAGGCGGTGGTTATCCGGTCGATGTATAGGGCACAATAAGGTTAACCGCCGAATCCCCAGTCAATACCTTTGTGTATGGCGGGTACGCCGTGTTCGATCCACGGCGCTGCGGGCTTTCCTTTAAGAAAATGGTCAAAAAACTCCAGTTCGCGCCGTTGGATGTCCTTTCTGTTCTGGCGGTGCACGAGGTTATGCGCCTCGCCGTTATAGTTCAAAAGCCATACAGGTTTTTGCAATCGGCGAAGTGCCGCAAACATTTCGATGCCTTGGTACCAGGGAACGGCACCATCTTCATCGTTATGCATGATGACCACCGGGGTCGTCACGTTCGGCAAGTGGAATAGCGGGGAGTTTTCGATATACAATTCGGGGTTTTCCCAAAGCGTAGCTCCAATGCGGCTTTGCGTCCGTTCATATTGGAACTGCCTACTCATCCCGCTTTGCCAGCGGATGCCGCCGTATGCGGAGGTCATGTTTACCACGGGCGCGCCCGCCCAAGCCGCGGCGTACATATCGGTACGTGTAATCAAGTGAGCGACTTGATACCCGCCCCAGCTCTGGCCCTGGATGCCCAGCTTATCCCCGTCAACCCACGGTTGTTTTTTTAGTTCTTCCATGCCCGAATTAACGTATTCCTCGGCCGACCGGCCGGGGTGCCCAATTTCATAATGGATGTCGGGTGTAAATACGAGGTAACCGTTGCTCACGAAGAAGCTTATGTTTAGTCGCGATGGTGTGGGCGCCGGCGGGATATAACTGTATAACCCGTCGGAAAGTTCTTCATAGAAATACGCGATAACGGGATATTTTTTGGCCGGATCGAAGTCTTCAGGCTTATAAAGTATTCCCGAAGCATCATGGCCGTTGGGCGTCGTCCATCGCACGAGTTCGGCGGTACCCCAATTGTATTGTTGCTGCTGGCGGTTAATACTGCTCAGCTTGGTTTCTTTTACAAAGTTTGTCGACACATAGACGTCTGGCGTCGACACGTAGTTCTCTTTGGTGTAGATATAGGTGCGGGCATCCGAGGCGCGCTTTGCCTGGCGGTAGCGGTAGGGGCCGATAATCATTTTCTTAGGGTCCCGGCTTTTGTCGCCATCGGTCCGGAACCAACCGCTTTCTTTGTTGATATGGTTGAAAGCGGACAAGATGAGTGGTTCTTTGGTGTCGATGATGTCCGCCGCCCGCCGTTGCCTTGCCGAGTGGCGCTCTTCCAAATCTTCATACCTAAAGGTGATCTGGCTGCTGCGCCCCACGCCATTGGTAACCAGTCGGCGCTCTGATCCGTCTGGATGAAATGCCCAAATATCGTATTTGTCGTAGATAAAGATTTCCTCATCCCCTTCACTCCATCCGGCGATGCCGTAATCACTAGGGTCATCGGGGACATCGTTGTCTTCGTCGGCAAAGCTTACCGGTAAATCGGCATTCAATTGTGCCGTTGTTCCTGCCTGGATGTCATGGCTATACCAATTCCCATCCCCCCGGTTGAACCAGACGATGTAGTTCCCCGATGGCGAGATACTGACGCGGCCCCGGATCTGTTCGGCTACTTTTTTCCGGCTGCCGTCTATCGTGGAAACGGCATAGATATCCTGGAAAGCACCCGTGCGCCATTGGGTTTCAATGCGGCGGCCCACATCGGTGGTGGCCAACACGAAGGTGTTGTCGGCATCTTTGGTAAGCCGGGTGTCCGAAAGCTGTTCGTCGGCCAGCGGGATCACTTTACGTCCCTGCTTCGGATAGGTCACGGCAAGGTAGCTTCTGTTTTGTTCCCGCTTGAGGTTTACCAATTGCTGTGTTTGCAAATAGTCGTCTTTCCAATGCCAGATATCGACATTCGCATGTTCGAATTCCACCAATGTGGTGTCTTTCACCCGGGGTATCGGGGCGATGCCGAAGAAAAGCTTCTCGCCGTTTTTGCTGAACCGGACATCCCCTTCTCCGCCGACATACCACCCCTGCGGCATACCGTTAGTGGTACGGGATGCGATGATGATTGCACTGTCTTGCCCCGGCACATAATAATAAAGATCGTACGCTTTCTGAAGCGATTTCTCGGGACCCTTATCGGCGGTGAAAGCCAACTGCGCACCTGCGTCGTCGAAGGTGATGTTTTTATACGTACCCTTACCGCTGCTGATGTGCTGGGTTTGCCGCGTAGCGAAATCATAATAATATAAGCCGGCGTCCGCCCCGATGCTATCCTTCTCTTCAGCTTTTCTTACATATACCAGTACCTTGCCATCGGTACTGAATTCGTAATCCACCACGCGTTCGATGGTGGTATCCGCGCCGCTGGGAAGGTGTCGTATGTGCAATGTAGGTTGGGGATTCTTGCGGGCAGGTTTTTTGGTGTCGGAGCTTTCGGTCGAAGTGCTGTCGGTTTGCGCGGCAGGGCCTTCTGTGATGTATGCGATGTATTCGCCACGTTCTTCGGGCATTTTATACGATTTCACGAAAGGGGTTTTTTGCAATGTAGCCGTTTCCAAGGCAAATATGGCCAGCGAGTCTTTCGGCATTTCGTCTGCTTTTTTCTTCTTTATCTTGGCTTGCCGGGTTTCTTCATGAAATGGTTTGATATGGGCGATAATGTAATCACCATTGGGCGAAAAGCGAGCGTCCTCGGCCCGTTCGATACGACCAATATGCTGGTTTTCCCGTGTGGTAATCACGAGTCGCCCATCGCCGGCCTGCGGATTGACAATGTAGTAGATAAAATGGCCGTCGTCCGAAATGGCTGACGAACTGATGGTTTCCCATCCGTCATATACATCATGGTTAAGCGGTTTCTTTTGTGCCCACGCCGTATGGGCGCTGCAAAAAAATAACAATAAGGCATAAATCCGATGTGTGATCATTAGCGTATGGAGATTTATGGTGCAATATTATGATGCAATATTGAAATAAAAACGGCGATTGGCCGAAGCTGTAATATCATTTTTACATTAACGCAACCGTTGTTTCATTTTGTACTTCCGGCTGGCGTAACAATATAGCCCGCTCGCAGTCCAAAACTGTATATTTCTTGCGTTTCATTGCAAAGATTCGCGTAATTGAGGGTATGACGGGCGCTTTGCCTGTTTGCTGAAAATGCGCTGAAAAATGCATGGCGTACTTTGCGTAAAAAATCTTTGCGTACTTTGCGTGAAATCGGCAATATTGAAATTAGGTGCAAATGGCTACGATATTAAGTGTGAAAGGCGTCGGCAAAAGCTACCAAAGTGGGGGGCGATCGCTTGCGGTGCTGCAACAGATTAACTTTGATGTGGAAACGGCGTCGACCGTAGCGATCGTAGGCCCGTCAGGTAGTGGCAAAACGACTTTACTGGGGTTATGTGCGGGGCTCGACCACGTTAGCTCGGGCAGTATCGTGCTGAACGG
>CAZTJY010000166.1:0-6246 GCA_964613725.1 uncultured Parapedobacter sp.
TCATGGTGCCCGAGTCGGGGTCGAACCGGCATATGCCGTTGTTGGTGCTTAACCATAGATGGCTTCCATCTTCCAAAATTCCGAAGACGTTGTTGCCGGGAAGTCCGTCATCCGTCGTCAGGTGGCTGAATGTCCCTGTATCGTAATGGTACTGATTCAACCCGTTTTTGAAGGTACCGAACCAGATACGCCCTTTGCTGTCTTCAAAGATGCTGATGATGATGTCGCCGCTGATGCTTTGGGGATCATCGAGCGAAAAGTAAAAAACCTCGAATCGATCTGAGCCGGGGCGCTTGAGGTTGAGACCATCTTCGGTGCCCACCCAAAGGTTGCCGCGGCTATCGATGAAAACGGTACGTACAAGGTCTGAACTCAGGTGGTAGCGCCCCGTTTTACCGGCCCGGTAGCTTTCAAACTGCATGGCATCACCGGGTTTCTTTACATTAAGCCCCCCGCCATAGGTGCCGAACCACAGGTTGCCTCCGGCATCTTCTTTTATGGCATAGACGTTATTGTTTGATATGGAGTGGGAGACCGATGGGTCGTGCCTGATGTGCCGGAACGTCCGGGTGCCTTTCCGAAGGAGGTTCAACCCCCCGGTATAGGTGCCCACCCACAGGTTTCCGTCTTTGTCGAGGTGCAGTGATTTGACGTGATTGTGGCTTAAGGAGCCACGGTCATTCGGATCATGCTTGAAATGGCGGTATACGCGCCCCGACGGTGCCATGTAATTCAGGCCGCCGCCTTCCGTGCCTACCCACAGGTTTCCGTCCAAGTCTTCCAGAACACTGCTCACCACATTGTAACTGAGGCTGCTGGTATAAGGGCTATGCGCATAGTTCTGGAAGGTGGGGATGTGCCGATCGTAGACACAGACGCCTCCATAATAGGTACCAATCCACACCGATCCGCGCTTGTCTTGGAAAATGGGGCGGATGGAGTTGTTGCTGAGCGAGAATTGGTCGTAATCCTTGGCAGTGAAGGTATGAAAGCCCTCTTCCGGCGTATAGTAGTTGAGGCCATTGATGGTGCCGATCCAAAAACCACCGAACCGATCCTTGATAATGGAGCGGACATCATTGTTGGCTAGTGATCTGCCATCGGCTTCAGGTTGGTGGGTGATGTAAGCAAACGCGCCGGTATGGCTGTCATACACATTGATGCCGCCATCTTTGGTTCCGAACCAAAAAATGCCATCGGCAATTTCCCGTATTACCCGAACGTCGTCGCTATTCAGCTCGCCGGGCCGTTGCCGGAAATGGCTGGTAAGCCGCAACGGTACGTCCGGCCGGTAAGGATCGAAAACGAGCACGCCATTGACGGTGCTTAGCCATATATTCCCCGATGCGTCTTCATAGAACGATTGCACATTATTGCAGCCCAGGGGTACGCCTTGGTCGCTGTACATCGCCGCATCGAATACCAATACCAGGTGCCCGGGGTTGACTCGGTCGTCGAGGCAATACAGTCCCTGTGTCGTGCCGAACCATATCCGTCCGTTACGGTCTTCGGTAATGGCCGAAACGTTGGGCTCGGATAGCACATTACCCGACTGGTTGTTTACTAATGGAAAACGTATAAACCGATCGGCGTACCGGTCGTATAAATTGATTCCGCCGCTTGTGCCCACCCAAAGCCGCTTCTTGCTATCTTCCAGCAATGATAGGATGTAATTGTCGGAGAGGGAGGTGCTGTCTGAAGGGGTATTGCGATATGTGGTGAATTTACGTGCATCATACCGGTTCAGGCCGTCGCGCGTCCCCACCCACATGAGGCCGAGGTAGTCCTGGCAGATGGAAAACACGCTGCTTTGCGACAGCCCCTCATGAAGCCCGATCCGCGTAAATTTGACCGTGTGGCCAATGGGCTGCGCCAGCGCGGCCATGCTGAGCAGCAGCAAGGCAATTAGCATACAGAAACGTGTGCCGGCTGGACGCATGGTTATTCACTTAACGGGCCATTGGTATGGCAATATCGCAAATTAATCGAATAGCTGCAATGCTTTTTTCCTCCGCAGTGCTTCGAGGAAGTAGTAGTCAGCGTAAATCAGCGGTACGTCAACCTCCGAGTTGGCAGGCTTCGACCCGGTGCTGTGCAGCAAGATAAACCCATGGTGGGTTCCAGCAGCGGCAGCGTACGAAGTGGCCAGCGTATGGATGATGTGATCGGCATACCTGCGGAGTGAACTGCCTTCGGTAACCAACGTGCTGAGCTCGTATAATGCCGAAGCGATAACGGCTGCCGCCGACGCGTCCCGTGGTTCTTCGGGGATACCCGGCGCATCGAAGTCCCAATAGGGCACACCATCTGCCGGCATGCGCGGATGGCTCATCAGCCACGCGGCTACCTCCGCCGCTTTCCGGCGATACCGTTCGTCGTTGGTTTCCCGATAACACATGGTATAACCGTAGAGCGCCCATGCTTGCCCGCGCGCCCATGTGGAACTGTCGCTATAGCCTTGATGGGTATTGCGGTGTTCCACTTCGCCGGTTTCGGGATTATAATCGACGACGTGGTAGGTGCCCCCATCGGGCCGGAAATGATTTTTGAGCGTGGTGTTGGCGTGGGAAACGGCAATATCGTAAAAAGACGAATCGCCCGTAAGGCGGGTGGCGGCGAACAGCAGCTCCAGGTTGAGCATGTTATCGATGATAACCGGGAAGTCCCAGCGGTGGCTGTTGTGGTCCCACGAACGGATGCAGCCAACGATGGGGTTAAACCGTGTGGACAGCGTCTGTGCCGCCCGGATAATGGTGCTGCGATACGCGGTGTCGCCGGTTAGCCGGTAGCCCTGGCCGAAGCTGCAGTAAATCTTGAACCCCATATCGTGGGTACGGCCGTTGTATTTTTCGTCCGCGAGCTTCGCCGTGACTTTCCGCGCTTCGCCTAACCACCGTTCGTGGCCGGTAAATTCGTAAAGTTGCCACAGTACACCGGGGAAAAACCCACTTGTCCAATCGCTCGGCGGCACCAATACCAACCGACCGTCGGAGTCTAAGGTGCGGGGTGAGACCCGCTTCGCGTCGGCAAGCCGATGTACCTCTTCCAATAGCCGGTCTGTCTGTGTTGCACTGGCATGGACAACCTCACCCACATCGACCTCTTGGGCGCAGCCGATGTAGGTGAGAAATACCAATCCGATGAGCAATAATTTCTTCATAAAATCTATTCTATTTTCAGCGTCCGCCGGAAGGCGGTGGAAAAGATATCCACCCGGTAATCGGGTGTGATGTTGTCTTCAAAGTTGATTTCAACCACGCGGGTGCCCGGTTCGGGATTGTTGAGCAGCTTGACGTATACCGTATCTTTGGCTTTCCGTGCCTGCGGAAACGTTAGGGCATACTTCCCGTTGTTGTCTGGTGCCAGCGTATTACCTTGGCTGTCCGTCAGCTGGAAATCAACCCCGAGTACGGCCGGGTTGGGGACATCCGGCGTCACCACGCTGTAATGGGCCACGGCGTCATAGCTGCGGGTAAACTCCGAATAAAACTGTACGGGGAGTTTGACCAGTTCGGTCTGGTTTCTGTTTACCGTAACTGTGCTATTGTTATTAGGTACGTATACAATGTAATAGTGGTGTTCGTATTCCGGTAATCCCGCTGGGTAGCTCTTATCCTCGCAGGCGAAAAACAGGCTGCTGGATAACAGCAGCAACGTTATCAATATATTCCGTGCGTTCATTGTCTTATCGTTTACTTTATCGTTATTGCCAATTCGGGTTTTGCACGACGTTCTGGTCGCTCAGCGTAATTTCATTGAAGGGTATGGGGTAAAGGTAGTCGCGTGCTGCGTCGAAAGACCGGACGTTGGTATCTTCCACCACCAATACGCCATCGTCATTGATATTCAATGTAGAAGGATCAGCACCCGCCCAGTCTTCCGCATCGAATTTGGCACCGAGCAATTGTCCGCTCAAATGGACTTCAGCGGTTTTCCACCGGATGAGGTCGTCATAACGGAATCCCTCCAGCGCGAGTTCGATGGTGCGTTCGCGCCGGATTTCTTCGCGCATATCCAGGTTGTTGGCTGTAGCAAACGCATTGGTCAGGCGAACGTCGAATCCGGCCCGCTGCCGCAGCGCATTGATGGTCAGGTCGAGGTCGGCATCGCTGATAGCGCCATCCAATTCGTATTTGGCTTCCGCGTAGATTAACAATACTTCCGCGTAACGGATAAGGATTTTATCTACGGTTCCGGCACCATTTGTCTGCCAGTCTTCGTTATTGAACCCTTTTTTGGCCGCATAGGCCGAGCGCGACCCGAGGGTCGTTGTGGGTATCCAGGGACCCTTGTAGGCTTGTTCGCCCGCTTGGAAGAGGGTCATGGCCAAGCGGGGATCCCTGTTCTCGAAAATGGCGTTATAGCCATCCTCGTCGCCTTCCTCCATGAAAAAGGCAGAGCGTGTTGCCGACGGCTGATTCAGGCCGTCAAAAGCGGGTAGGCCGTCCGTATAGAGGTACTGGCGCACCAAGTTGCGCGTGGGTGCATTCCGCCCGTTCTCCATGTCGCGGGAATGGTTGTGGCCCACGATAAGGTTGGAAGGGCTTACGCCATAGATTTTAACGAAGATGCTCTCCGTGTTGGAAGGCCCTTCGGCCTCGTGCTGGAACAGCCCGTCATACGTGGGATAAAGCTGGTGTCCCTGTTCCATTACCGCCTGTGCTGCCTGTACGGCAATATGGAGATGCGGCTGCCAGTCGCCATCGTTGTGGAATTTGGCACGTGTACCTACATAGAGGGCCACGCGGGCCTTTAATGCCAGCGCACTGCTTTTGGTAACGCGGCCGTATTGATTGGTGGGGAGTTCCTCATAGCCGGGCAACCACTGTGCCGCAAAATCGAGGTCGTCATAAATCGCCTGGACGACTTCGGCTCTGGGTGTGCGCGGCATGGTCAGTTCCGGCGCATCGGGTTCGAGGGTTTGCAGCAACAGTGGCACATCGCCATATTTCTGCACCAGACTGAAATAGGCACTGGCCCGGAAGAAACGGGCTTCGCCGAAGTACCGGTTTTTGATTTGATCGGATACCTGTGCCTTTACGCCCTTTTCCAGGATGTTGTTGGCCGTGAAGATGTCGCGGTAGGGATTGGTCCAATCGGCACTGGTGTTGGGGATGCTCCGGGTGCCGTTGCTGACACTATTGGCGGTTTGGTTCACGTTGTCGTCGCCGCGCGCATCCAGCTGGAAGCCGGCGAGCAACTGATAATGCCTGTTGGTGGCATTCATCAGATCGGCCTCCGTATTCCAGAAGTCGACATCGGTAAACTCGCTTTCGGGGAAGCGGTCCAGGCTACAGCTGCTTACCACGCCTATCAGGCACACAACGGCTATCCGGACGAGATTTCTTGTCTTATTGGGATATTGATAGTTCTTCATGATTGTTCGGATTAAAAGGTAACGTTTAAACCAAAGGAGAATGACCGGTAAAACGGATAGGTGGTTGCGCTTACGTTGTTACCCACCTCGGGGTCGAAGACGCTCATCACATCCGTCATCTCCCACAGGTCCTGTCCGGAAAAGTACACGCGAAGGCGTTGGATGTTGTCTGTCCGGATAGGCACGGTGTACCCGAGCTGCAGGTTTTTCAACCGCAGGTAGTTGCCGTTCTGCGCCCAACGGTCGGACGGCCGGTAGTTATGTGCGCTGGTCTGGTACATCCGCGGGAAGTAAGCATCGGGGTTTTCGGGTGTCCACCGGTCCATGTGAATGGTCCACGGCATATCGGCCGTGCCCAGCATGGGCGAAAGCGTACCTTCGTTGATGAGAAACTTACGTTTTGCGGCACCTTGGAAAAAGATCGAAAAGTCGAAATGTTTCCAGTCGAAGCCCAGATCGAACCCGTAGGTATACCGTGCGTTTGTGGTGCCCAGGTACACCAGATCGCCCGGATTTTCGGGTGTTCCCTCGCCGGCGGAGATAACGCCATTGCCATCGAGGTCGAGGTATTTGATGTCTCCTGCTCCGGCGTTGCCGGGAAAGAACGGCGTAGACACCTGCTCCTTATAGGCGTCGTATTCCGGCTGCGACTGGAAGAACCCATCGGTACGGTACCCCCACACGGAGTTCATGGGGTAGCCTTCCAGCAATCCCACTACGCCACCGTTGCCCACGGAATTGCGCCCGTCATACCGCACCAGTTCGTTCTGGTTGTCGGAGATATTGAACCCTACCCGATAGTTGAACGTATTGACGCGGTCGCGCCACCGGATGTCGAACTCCCAGCCCCAGCTTTTCAGCTCACCGAT
>CAZTJY010000167.1:0-6139 GCA_964613725.1 uncultured Parapedobacter sp.
TGTATAAAAGAACTTTGGGGTAACGCTTAATTGCTAAATCGCGCTACCCACAAAGTCAATGGTTTCATCACTTTTCTTAAGCACGATTGGACATCCGACTTAAGAGGTAAGTAACAAAGTAACACAAATATGAAAAAAATTTTTTTCGCAGGAAGTCTTTTGCTCTCAGGGTTCGCAGTTTCGGCTCAAGACGAATCACTAACCATTTCAGGCTCGGTGGATGCCTATTATAAATATGATTTTTCGGGCTATAAGGATGAAATGGGAGGCAGCAACATCGCCACTTCATTCGCAAATGAGCAAAATTCTGTTTCCTTGGGCATGGTCAATCTAATCGTGAGTAAAACCGTGGGTAAAGCTTCGTTCGTGGGCGATGTTTCTTTCGGTCCCAGAGGCCAGTACCAGTCGTTGCTCAATGGGGGCGATGGTAACTCTTTTCACATCCAGAACCTCCATATGAGCTATGCGTTTACCGACCGGTTTTCGATGACTGCAGGCTTCATGGGCACATTTGTCGGCTATGAGATCATCTCGCCAACTGGCAATTTCAACTATTCCACGTCCTATCTGTTTTCTGCAGGCCCATTTCAAAACGCGGGTATAAAAGCGGAGTATGCGATTTCAGACAAGGTAGGATTAATGGTCGGCCTATTTAACGATTGGAATGCCTATCAGGATTTTGACGGCGTTTCCGATTTCGGTGCCCAGTTGTCACTCAGTCCGGTGGACGGCTGGGATGCATACATCAATTTCTTAACCGGAAGCACTGGTACAATTATCGATTTAACCACGGCTTATCAGGTTACCGATGCATTCAAACTCGGATTGAATGCCGCTGATTTTTCAGATGCTGGTGATTCAGATGGTGGTTATTCCGGGGGGGCGCTTTACCTTCAATACGGGTTTTCGGACGCATTTGCATTAGGTGCCCGGGGTGAGTATTACACTGAGAAAGAAGCCGGCTGGGCCTTTGTCCCCGGCGGCGAATCCGTCTTGGGACTCACCTTGTCGGCCAATGTGAAGGCAGGCCCACTGACTTTTATACCCGAACTACGGTTGGACAACGGCTCTACAGAACTATTCTATAAAAACATCGACATGGATCCGACGAAAAGCGCGTCCCAATTTTCTCTGGCTTTGGTTTACGCCTTCTAGCCACCTCAATCTGGAATTTTTTGTGTACACATGAATACATTGCCTAACAGGGGTAATACCTGTTAGGCTTTTTCTCGCTTAATTGTGTGAATCGCGGCTTGTAAAATTTTTTTTATATAACACCTGATTCATTTCTGAATTGTTATTTTCACGGCGTTGGGCTTTTGAGGGAAGGAAGCCCGGTTTGTTATGTAAAGTAAAAAAAAAATTGAAGTTATGATTAAGTTAGCAAGCATGTTTGTTGTGGGTATGGCTATTGGTCACGGAAACCCTGTAAAAGACGATGTCGGAGCAAATGCCGGGCAATTCTTGGTGGACCAGCGCGGGAAATTCGTGGTATACAAACCAAACGCGTTAAAAAGCGATGCCAGCTTTACCACGATGCAAGAGCAATTAACAAAATACTTAGTGGCCAAAGGCAATGAAATCACCATCACGACAGCGGAACGCTTAGAGAGTAGGGGTATTCTCCCAATGGAAAAGCATGCAGGCATTGGAAACCATGTGGCTGGAGAAATCCATTACACCCTGGTGCTGGAAGATCGCAACGCTGAAATAAATTACTGGTTTACGGATTTGAGTTACCAGCCTTACCAAAATGATCGTTTTGGCAAACGAATCAAAGCAACCGCAACGCCCATTCCGTTGGAAAAGAGGTTCAGTAAAGTGAACGAGCATGTGTGGATGGAACAGAAGCGCTACGCCCATGAATCCATAGAGGCGCTGGCCGAAGCAGTGCATGAGCAGTTAGCAACGGCAGGGAAGCCTAAGGTGATTACCATAGGCGAATAAATAATCGGCCTTTTTGCCATGAAGTCCTGTCATCCTGACGTTAAGATGCTATTGGAACGTATATTGTGAATCACGACATAAGCAAAATTCACTATTCCATAGTTATTAAAATATGAAAAAGGAAAAAGGCAACATTTCCATTCACACCGAGAATATTTTTCCGGTAATCAAAAAATTCTTGTATTCCGATAATGAGATATTTCTGCGGGAGCTGGTATCTAACGCAGTAGACGCCACACAGAAACTCAAAAGGTTGGCCTCTTTAGGGCAGTACAAGGGCGAATTGGGCGATGTGACCATCGACGTGGCTTTTGATGAAAAGGCCAAGACCATCACGATATCGGATCGTGGCATTGGTATGACCGGCGAGGAAGTAAAGAAGTACATCAATCAGATCGCGTTTTCCGGTGCTACCGAATTTGTTGAAAAATTCAAGGAAGCAAAAGACGCCAACGAAATCATTGGTCGTTTCGGGCTCGGCTTTTATTCGGCATTTATGGTTGCCGACGAGGTAGAAATCCAAACACGCTCCCACCAGGAGGGCGCCGAGCCAGTACGCTGGGTTTGCGACGGCAGTACTTCGTACGAACTGTCTGCTGGAACCCGTAAAGAGCGCGGTACAGATGTGATTTTACACATCAATAAAGATTCTGAAGAATTTCTTGAAAAACACAAACTTCAGGACATTCTCGAAAAGTACGGAAAATTCCTGCCGGTGCCCATCCGTTTCGGTACCCGAACGACCAGCGAGCCTGATGGCGAGGACGAGGAAGGCAAACCCAAATACAAGTCCGTAGAGGTAGACAACATCCTCAACAATACCAATCCCGCCTGGACGAAATCGCCATCGGAACTGAAAGACGAAGACTACCTGGCCTTCTATCGCGAGCTGTACCCATATTCAATGGATGAACCGCTGTTTTGGATACACCTTAACGTCGACTATCCATTCAACCTTACCGGTATCTTGTATTTTCCCAAATTGAAGGAAAACTTCGAGATACAGAAAAACAAAATCAAACTCTATTCGCGCCAGGTTTTTATCACCGACGAAGTGAAGGATATCGTGCCTGAGTTTTTGATGTTGTTGCACGGTGTAATCGATTCGCCCGATATCCCGCTTAACGTATCGCGTAGCTTCTTGCAGGCCGATAGTAACGTTAAGAAAATCAACGCCCACATTACCAAAAAGGTAGCCGACAAGTTGGCCGAATTATTCAAAGGCGACCGTAAAGGGTTTGAGGAAAAATGGAAGGATATCAGCCTTTTCGTTAAATATGGCATGCTGAGCGACGATAAATTTGCCGAGAAAGCAAATGATTTCTGCTTAGTGAGGAATACGGACGACGAAGTGTATACCCTTAAGGAATACGCTGAGAAAGTAAAAGACATCCAGCAGGATAAGGACGGCAATGTGGTTTACCTCTATACCAATGACGCGGCGCAACAAGATGGCTACATTGCCAATGCCAAGGATAAAGGGTATGATGTGTTGGTGATGGATTCGCCGATCGACAGTCACTTTGTGGCTTATCTGGAGCAAAAGGCCGAGAAAACGCAGCTCAAGCGCGTGGACGCCGATGTCATCGACAAACTGATCCAAAAAGACGAAGCCAAGGAATTGCAACTGACTGAGGAAGAAAGTAAAACGGTGGTGTCGTTGTTTGAAAAGGCCATCAGCCGCGATAACATGAAGGTAGAAGTGGCTGCATTGGGTGAACAGGAACTGCCGGTTACGGTAACCATCGATGAGTTTATGCGGCGCATGAAAGATATGGCCCAAACTGGCGGTGGCATGAATTTCTACGGTACCATGCCGGATAATTATAAGGTGACCGTCAATGGGAACCATCCGTTGGTTAAACGTGTCCTTTCATCCGAAAACGAAGAAGAGCAACAGCAACTTGCAAAGCAAGCCTTTGATTTAGCACTACTTTCGCGCGGACTGCTGACGGGAAATGAGCTTACGAATTTCGTGAAGCGGAGCGTAAGTTTAATCGGTTGATTGTTTTTTTCAAAACTGTTGTTGGATTGTTGTTTAATTGCTATTTTTGCAGTCCAATAACACGGTAGGTATAGCTCAGTTGGTTAGAGCGCCTGATTGTGGTTCAGGAGGTCGTCGGTTCGAGCCCGATTACTTACCCCGGTTAATGAATAAAAGCACTTACTTTGTAAGTGCTTTTTTTGTGTCAATCGATTACTTACGTTACCTCAATATCCAGCCCCTGGTTGCCAGGGGTTAGATATTGATAGGCGTTACATTTATATAATAGCGGCGAAAACGGACAAAATCAGAGAGAAAACAGACAATATTTACTAGGTTTGCAGAAAATGAAAGCAAATTTGCCACGTCCCATATCAGCCGTTACGAGCCCCTTCGCAGCATTCACATTCAACATCCGATTTCCGTATATCATTAACCAGATCAAGGCCAATAATCCGCTCTCTGCAGACCAACAAGCAGCACTGGATGACCTGCAGCTCGAGATAACGGAAGGCGTGGTTCCACCGAGGGAAGACATCTTCTATCCCACAGACCAAGTATACTGGGCAACATTTCTTGCTAAACAAGCCGGAAAGCGGTATACCGAATTACCTTTTTTCGAAGCGGAGGCTTATATCTATTACCGAATCACCCATATCGTAAACTATAAGCATAGTGGCCTGGATGTTTTTTATCGTGTAAAAGCAGATAGTCTGATGCATCATCGCGACTTTGCGGAAGCCATGGCACGTAAGCACCTGCAGCAAAGATCTATTTTTTCTGCTGGGTATTTCACCACATTATTGCACGCAGCTTTATGGGGCAACAGCGCTGACTTGAGCCAGTTGGAAAACAACGACGCGCTGGTCAATCCGGCGCTTCGGAATCACTTGATTATCGACGATTCGGCTCCACTATACGATTTAATCGCCTCTACGCGTGGCCGCGAAGTGGATTTCGTCGCGGATAATGCCGGGCTCGAACTGCTTTCCGATCTTTTTCTCATCGATTATTTATTGACTACCGGCCAGGTGTCGCTGATTAATCTGCACCTGAAAGCTTACCCCACCTTTGTGTCTGATGCGACCATTTCGGACGTCGTGGGTCATTTGGAAATTTTACGCAGCTTCCAATCCGAACCGTTGATCCAATTCATCGATCGGCTAGAAGGTCATCGTAACGGCGGCAGGCTCCAGCTGCTAGACCATCCATTCTGGAACAGTCCGTGCCACTTTACAAGGTTGCCGCAGGACATCAAGCAGGCGTTCAACAGGAATACGGTGCTTATCTTTAAAGGCGACGCGAATTACAGGCGGCTGTTTGAAGATCGGGAATGGCCGCACACGACGCCGGTTGGGCACCTATTGGATTACCTGAACCGTCCTTGTTTCTCCATCCGTACCCTTAAGTCCGAGATTGCCTTGGGACTGGGTGAGCACCAGCTAAGGTGCCTTTTCGAAGCCGATAGGGAGTGGCTCATCAATGGGAAGTATGGCCTGATTATGGGAAACCCTACCTATTTTTAGGTATTTTTCAAATTGTGGATAACTATCAACTGTGTGGTCTTATCTTTGTCCCATCAATGATACGCCATCATGGAATCGCCCATTTTAACTGAACAGAAACCCGCCTATATTGGATTACCGCTGCGGATTACATTCGCTGGTGCTGACCACGAGTTGCGGTTGTTGCAAAAGGAAGTAAATCGCCAGACCGTGCGCTTTAACATCCAGCTCGATGACGAACCGCACACGCTCATCAATGCCGGCGATGGCTGGCGGTTTGACGGGGACGAAGACAATGCGGCTTTTGCACAGGCCATCTGGCACGCTATTTCGCTGCGTTACAGGGTATAGCCCATTCTGCCTCCCGAGCTCCGCTATCAGTGGTCTCACCAGGCAAAAATTCCCCGCTAAAACAATTCGGCGCAACCTCGTTTATCGGATTAATCGTATAGTTTTTTTCCGGAGATCACACAACAAGCCTCACCTTTCCCTTTTCCTAATTTGGCATATTCGTATTTTTAGCAAAAAAAGAGGTCACCTAAAGTTATGTGCCGATTCGGGCACGCCGTCCATGTGTAATTTTGGCTCTATTTCGCGGGCGACTGAGTGGACATGCAACGATTAGTAATCTCCGACAAGCAGAACATCCACGAACGCCACCAGTTGAAAATTGACGGTGCTACTACTGGTAGAGCTGCCGTCT
>CAZTJY010000168.1:0-5998 GCA_964613725.1 uncultured Parapedobacter sp.
TCGATAAGGTATTTACCCGGGTGGGAGCTTCAGACAATCTGTCCAAAGGAGAATCGACGTTTATGGTGGAAATGATCGAAGCGGCGAACATCATCAACAATTTTTCGTCCAGGAGCCTCATCCTGCTCGACGAAATCGGCCGCGGCACCAGCACTTACGACGGTATCTCGATCGCCTGGTCCATGACCGAATACCTCCACGAACATCCCACAGACCATCCCAAAACCCTATTCGCCACACATTACCATGAACTCAATCAACTGGAGGAATTGTATCCCCGTATCCGGAACTACCATGTCTCTACCAAAGAGGTGGATAATCGAATTATCTTTCTAAGGAAACTAGTTCCCGGGGGAAGTGAACACAGTTTTGGTATTCATGTAGCCCAAATGGCCGGATTACCCCCCAAAATCATAGAACGCGCAGAGGAAATACTTGAAAAAATGGAAGGGCACAATCTATCGCCCGGAGGCGATCAACGGCCAAACGTTCCTAAACCGCGAAAGACCAGTGGATTGCGAAAATCCAAAAGCAACGGGAACGCGATGCAGTTGCAAATTTTTGATATGAAGGATGAAAAGACGCTGAAAATCAAAGAGGAGTTGTCCCAGTTGGATGTCAACCGATTGTCACCGATCGAAAGCCTGCTCAAACTCAAGGAATTGCAAAACCTAATGGAAGAGGATAAAAAGAAATAGGATTCTTCATCACCTCATTCACGCACCACCTTTAAATATCCTCCGCTGGCCATCGATTTAACAGTATTTTCGGTGCATCTAAAACTGAAAATTGGCTTTGTTACTTTTATTGGTGGAAAAAAGTAACCAAAAAAGCAGTCCTCTGCACAGGCTCACAAGCTTCAGCTCAAAAAATCCTGCTTCGACACCCCTTTATAATTTTGGTGGTTGTAATGGGCCATGTTCTTTTATACACAAAACCCTCACGGATTACATTATACTATTGCGGCAGCTCATCGGCTGAAACACAGCGGTTATTATGCCCACCTGTGGGACATGAACAAAGAAAGCATCCAACTGCTTGGCACTAGTATTAATATACATTTGGATTTTCCAGGACGATCTGGCGGTACCAATGTTCACCCGATCCGGTGTAATTTTTCCTTTTCCCACCCAACACCTTCCTGCAATCTTTGTCTCGGATTTCAAACGTAATATTGAAATCTACCTCCCTGATGTAGTAATAGGTTTGACGTTCCCTGCTATACTTAATAGGCAAGCCATAAGACTTCAGTTCATCCAACAATCGAAATAACTGGCGCGGGGAAATCCCGAGTTTACGGCTAAAAGCATCAGGAGGACCTGTGCCCTTCCGTCTAATCAAGCGATCTATTCGCTCTAATCTGTAAATTTGTTCGACTAAATTCATGATACGTGGTGATTTATAAGGTTTAGGAATTGATGAAAGATTCGGTGGAAAAGACTTCGTTCATTTGCTATTATGATTGCCTGGATCGACATTTCCGGATTGTATTCAATTTCATGACCATAATCGGTAACCAGCTTTTCCCCAACAGGCATATGGATCTCATAGAACCGTTGATCCTGTTTAATTTCAGGTACTGAATAAATTTCTTCGACGTATGTTTCGATGCTGCCATACTCTTTATATGGGTAGGCATCGACATGGATGATCGCCCTGCTGCCTTCTTTTACCTTGCCAAGACCCATCGAGGGCACCCATGCCTTGGCATATTTAGCATTGAAACCTGGGAGAATCTGTGGTTTGTGAAAACTTGTTGACACAATGTAGCCGATTGGTTCATTCAGATGGACGGTTTGACCTGGAACGATATCGGATGACAATTGAATTGTGCCTTCGGCCGGAGCAACGACGAAATATTGCTGAAACCAGGCATTATACGTATTCCGGAAGTTTTGAATGATTTCTGAAATTCGGGATTGGTACATCAAAATACGCTCGCTACGAGCCGTCCGCACATCCATTTTCTGCTGCTCTAATCCAGCGATGCGCACACGATTTTGAGATATGTTATTTTCTTTGACTAAAAAGCTTTTTCTCAATCCAATATGACCAGCGATGCTTCTTTCCAGATCCCTCTCACTAATAATTCCATGATCAAATAGGGTTTGATTTCGATCCAAATCCTTTTGAGATAATACAATTTCTTCCTGTGATAATGATCGTTCTTGCTCTAATATAGTATTCAGAAGCTGAATTTCTTCAATCTCACGTTGGATGACCTTTATTTTTGCATCGAAATCAGTCCGGCTGAGATAGTGATTGTACTCGGCATTCAATTGCATCAAGGCTGCAAAAGTGCTTTGCATCGGCCCCAATGAGTATTCTTGTACCGGGATATTTATAAAAGATAATTCCTGAAGGTGAAGGTCGATTTGATCAACAATCCGCACTGCGACTTCAACATCACGACGATCTGCCGAATTATGAATATACAGAATCGGATCTCCTTCCAAAAGATAAGCATCATTCTCACAAAACACCGTATCGACCACACCAAACGATCGTACACTCAAAGGTTTAAATGGATCAGTAGTGGTAATTACTCCGGCTGAAGATATTTTATCAGGATAGCGTATCAATATTGTCAATCCAACCCCTATTCCAATGACAATCAGCAAAACTGTCATCCCGCTGTGTAAAATCCAACCCGGAGATCGACCGATGATCTCATCCACGGTAAAATGTTCTTGACCGTTGGAAGACTGGGGGGTATGATGGTGGAGTTTATCTTTTTGAAATTCGGGCATAATCAATGTTTCATTATGGTATATTTTATCGAATTATCTTGTCTAAAAATAAAGTCATGTTCCCAGGGCGAGCTGATCCCTGACCAGATTGAAATAATTATTGCCAGCCTGGATTAATTCATCATGCGTTCCTGATTCTACCACTTTTCCTTTTTCAAGAAGTATGATCTGATCAGCGTGTTTCACCGTACTCAACCTGTGAGCGACAATAATGACTGTTTTATCGTGTAAAAAAGTTTCTAAATTTTCCATAATCACCTTTTCGTTCTTCGCGTCTAATGCATTTGTAGCTTCATCCAGAAAAACAAATTCAGGATTATTATATACCGCCCTGGCAATGAGAAATCTTTGCCGTTGACCAGCGCTTATTCCATTGCCTTTGGAGCCAATCAGGGTATTGTACCTCAAAGGCAAATCATTGATAAATTCGGTAATATTTGCAGTCTGCGCCGAGGTAAGGACCTTCCTGAAATCAATTACATCTGAACTTTCCGCAATATTATTGGCAATCGTATCTGAAAAAATGTACCCATCCTGCATAACAACGCCACACCGTGAGCGCCAATGTTTTGCTGATATATCATCGAGAGGTTGTGAACCAAGAAAAATCTGGCCCTCGGTGGGTTGGTAAAACTGGAGCAATAGTTTAATTAAAGTGGTCTTACCACTTCCACTGGTTCCTACTATGGCGGTGATTTTCTTACGGGGAATGGTGATATTGATATTTTGCAACACCATTTCCGAAATTTCGGTGTATTGAAAACTTACATTTTTCAATTCCAGATCACCATCAGGTAGACTTTTCAACTTATACATATCATTATCTTCCTCTTCCTCAGTGAGATGAACTTCGGAAAGTCGTTCCAAACTGATTTTGGCATCCTGAGCGGACCGGATAAACCCTACAAGTTGCTGTAAGGGACTGTTTAGCTGACCAATAATATATTGGATAGCGAGCATCATACCCAGGGTCATTTGGCCTTCGATTACACCCTTGGCCGCAATAAAGGTGATCAATATATCCTTGACCTGATTAATGAAGAGGGCACCCGCATCCTGATATTGGCTGATAGACAAAGCACTTATTTGTGATTGAAATAAGCGAGCTTGAATTTGTGTCCACAAATTTCTCCGCTTGTTTTCACTTCCTTGCAATTTAATTTCGGGCAATCCCTGAATGATTTCGATCAAGGAGTCCTGGTTATCAGACCGTTCAGAGAATGCTTTGTAATCAATTTCCTTTCGTTTCCTGAGAAATAGAACAATCCAAAGAAGGTATAGAACCGCAGAAATAATGTAGATTAAAAATATCTGTAGTGAGTATATGAGAAGGACAATCCCAAAAACTAAAATATTAAAAATGGAAAGAATAAAGGTCAGTATGGATTGTGTAAGAAATGATTCAATTCGGCGATGATCATCGATCCGTTGGAGAAGATCGCCGATGTTCTTGGAATCGAAAAAACCAACCGGGAGGCTCATCAACTTAAATAGGTAATCTGCAATCAAACTGACGTTGATTCGAACACTCGCGTGCAGGACAATCCAGCTTTGAATAAACCGGACAACAGTCTGTCCAACGAAAATCATAAGTTGACCGGCTAAAATGAGATATATAAAATTAATGTTTTTAGTTTCGATCCCGATATCCACCAAACTCTGAGTCAGGAATGGAAAAGATAATTGAAACACGGTTGCAATCAAAAGACTCAATAAAAGCTGGGTAAAAAGTTGTCGATGCGGCTTAAAATACCTTTTTAAAAACTGGAAAGATTGAATCCGATTTGTTGACTTGAAATCAGAATTCTCAAACTTAGATGTGGGTTCCAAAAGCAATGCAATTCCACGAGAACCATCTTTTATCCAATGTTTTTTGAAATCCTGTATGTCTATAGTCAATTTTCCATGGGCGGGGTCGGCTATCTTGATCTTCTTTTTGGAAACCTGGTATACCACTACAAAATGGTTGTCATTCCAATGCAAAATAGCAGGTAATGGGGCTCGGACTAAAGCTGCTTTACCCCTTTTATTTTCAAATGGAATTTTTACTGAAATTGTCCGAAATCCACAAGATTCCGCTGCATCCGCTATACCGCGAAGGCTTACCCCCTGTCGGTCTATGAAACACTTTTCACGGAGGAGACCTAAAGAATAGGTTCTACCATAGTGTTTGCAAACCATCCTCAAACAGGCTGGACCACAATCGGTGGAATCGTGTTGTTTGTAGAAAGTGAATGACATTTTAACATCATTTTTACTCCTATACTTGGTACGTTATTCACTTCCCTTAGGGTTATACCACCTCAAATGGAAATTTCCAGAAATCCTCACAATTCCATTCCAAATTGAGCAATACCAGTGATTGAGTCCACCATACTGTAAAATCACTATTTGATCTACATGACCAGTTTTTGCACACACTCCAATTGTGATTTAAAATTTAAATTGGTAAATATCCAAACTTACTTAGTCTTTATTTTGCAATTTTGACTATTCAGCATTTAAATATCAACCACAACTTCTTTTCCTCCCCCGGAATCTAACTTAGTCCTCCAATCTTCCATTGAAGATTCACCCAATATAATCAATTATTATTAAACTAAGCTATATTAGGAAGGGTTTTTTGATATATCTTTGTATTTTCATTAACTTTAAGTCAAAAAATGAGCGTATGACTTATTAAAATATGGTTATAAATTCGAATGGATTTCTACATTATTGATTTCTGATTAGTTACAACCAGACATCCCATTTTCCTCGTTAAAAAGAGGTAATCGAGAACTAAAATAGACAGAGATTTTTCTGAAGAGGATGTAATTTTCAATTTTTAAACCGCCAAAAAATTGTGGCTTTAGTTCAAAAGGTATTTTGAATCAGAAAAACTATACCACTGAAATGCTCGTTCATCGCGGTCTATCCTTACGACATTTTACTCATTCACATAAAAATACCGAATCCTGCATTTGCGCCCCGTGCTATCGGGATGTTGCAGATCGCTCAACCTAATTTCAAGGAGATGTTTGTCTGGAACCAATCCCCAGACCAATGTGTAATACCACGGCAAATGGAGCTGACTACTCCACGGGGTAAAAAGATTTTGCGTTTGCCATTCGCCCCCGTCGATTCGATACTCGACCACCCCTGCGTCCGGACCCGCGGCCACGGCGATTCCCACCGCTCGGCCCACAAAAGGATATCGGAATATTTCGCCGGGTTCCGATCCGATCAGCATCGGTACTGCCGTGTAG
>CAZTJY010000169.1:0-5972 GCA_964613725.1 uncultured Parapedobacter sp.
CGCCAAAAAGCTCCTGGCTGTCGCTGCTCGTCGATATCTTGAAAGAACCGATGCTCATCCTACTCATCGTCATCTCGTTGATCTACGTCGTGGTCGGCGACTACGGTGATGCAGCGTTTATGTTTGCCGCCATCGTTGCGGTCTCTGCAGTTTCCTTTTATCAGGATAGTCGCAGCAGAAAAGCATTGGACGCCCTGGAAAAACTCAACGAGCCCCTGAGCCGCGTGATCCGGAATTCAACCGTTGTTGACATTCCAACCCACGAGATTACCGTGGGCGATCTCTGTATCACCGAAGAAGGAAAGATCATCAATGCCGACGGGATAATTGTACACAGCAACGATTTCTCCGTCAATGAAGCTTCGCTTACCGGCGAGAGCTTTTCCGTATTCAAGGACAACCGGTCGGAAGACGCCCAGGTGCACAGCGGCACGCTCACCGTTTCCGGGCTGGCTGTTTTCGAGGTAACGAAAATCGGAGACGAAACCTCTATCGGTAAAATCGGCAAATCACTGCTGACCATAAAAACGGAGCCTTCTCCCCTACAGATCCAGATTGCAAAGTTCGTAAAAACGATGGCCATCATCGGTATTATCATTTTCCTGATGGTCTGCCTCTTCAGGTATTATCAAACCGGAGACTTCATTGCGAGCCTGCTCAACGGTCTTACGCTGGCCATGTCGGTACTACCCGAAGAAATCCCAGTAGCATTTACCACCTTCATGGCTTTGGGTGCCTGGAGACTGATGCAGCAGGGCATCATCATCAAGCGAAGCAGCATCGTAGAGACGTTGGGTAGCACCACGGTTATCTGCACCGACAAAACAGGCACGATTACCGAGAATTCTATGCAATTGATTAGTCTGTATGATTTCCAAGCTGATAAGACGTATGACAACCAATCCTTTAACGATCCAAACCTGTCGACTCTCATCAGCTATGCCATGTGGAGCAGTGAACCGGCTCCTTTTGACCCCATGGAGAAAACACTACACAGCGTATATGAACAAACGCAGCCAAACGACCTGCGGGGCTCCTACCACATGTTCCATGAATATCCCCTCGAAGGGAAACCCCCAATGATGACGCACCTTTTTGGGGATGCCAGCGGAGACCGCATCATTGCCGCCAAAGGTGCCCCTGAAGCCATCCTCAACGTATCCCGGCTTTCAGCTGATCAAAAAGAGCGGGTGAGAGACCGGATCAAAGGATTCGCGCAGCAGGGATATCGCATACTGGCTGTAGCCACATCACGGTTTGAAGGGGATAATTTTCCGGAAAAACAGCAGGATTTCCCGTTTGAACTCCTCGGGCTGACCGTCTTTTACGACCCACCCAAGAAAGGCATCAAAGACGTGTTCCAGCGGATTTATGATGCCGGGATCACCGTCAAAGTCATCACGGGTGATAACGCAGACACTACGAATGCAATCGCAACTCAGGCTGGCATTACCAATAACGCTCCGACTGTAAATGGCAGTGATATAGTCAACCATTCCGAAGAAGAATTGATCGAGCTATCGGCGCGTACCACACTGTTTACACGGATGTTTCCCGAAGCCAAGCTGGCCGTAATAAATGCACTTAAAAAACGGGGCGAAGTGGTGGCAATGTTGGGTGATGGGGTGAACGACGGTCCGGCCCTAAAAGCCGCCCATATTGGGGTGGCTATGGGCAACAAAGGGACAGAGATCGCGAAATCAGCCGCCGCCCTAGTAATAACCAACGATGACCTGGACAAATTGATTACCGGCATTGCAGCGGGAAGGCGGATTTACGCCAACATCAAAAAAGCCATCCAATATATCATTTCCATCCACATACCCATCATCTTAACGGTATCCCTTCCCCTATTTCTGGGCTGGATATTCCCGCAGATCTTCACACCTGTCCACGTGATTTTCCTAGAGCTGGTCATGGGACCAACCTGCTCTATCGTTTATGAAAATGAACCCATGGAACGGGACACCATGCAGCGGCCGCCGCGGATTATGACCGACACGTTTTTGAACGGAGGCGAACTGGTCATCAGCGTTATCCAGGGGTTGGCGATTACTGCCGGTGTGTTATTTGCCTACCAGCTAACCGCCCAGACTGGCGGAAGCGAAGAAAAAACGAGATCGATGGTATTTACCACACTGATTTTCGCAAATATCCTACTGAGTTTCGTCAACCGCTCGTTCTTCTACAGCATTTTCGAGCGCTTCACGCGTCGGAATCCCTTGCTCATCGGTATCACGATGCTAGTGTTGGTCATACTCTTTGCCATCTTATACGTGGAGCCGCTATCCCGATTCTTTGAAGTAACTCCGCTTCGTGTAGCCGAATTGGGGATTTGTATAGCCATTGCGATGGTGTCCGTATTATGGTTTGAGATTTACAAATTGCTAAAAAGATTCAAATAAGGCTGCCTATGCTACCTTACGATCCCGTTTTATTATCTCATTGATATTTGTAAGCAGCTTCCATTCGTTAACGTTTGTTAAAATAAGTTGGTAGGTCAGCTACATTCCGTAAAATATCAGAATGGTCGTTAATCACCTTTTTGAAACCTAGCTCCTTAAGGTGTTATGATGAGCCTTATTATTGTGTCAAAAGGTATTAACGCCCTGTACTTGACTTAACTTAAGAATCCTGAATTGTCGGCACAATTTATCGTAACAAAAAATAGCCTGCTTCCGGCCTGGAAACACGCCAATTGAATAAGGCGCTTAATCGAGATGATTCCTTGCGTTGAATATGGCTTCGCAATCCTCCAGAAAGTTCGACATCTGTAAAGTTCCCTCTACTACTAAAGGAAAGTCGAACTACAGACTTTCCTTTTTTTTGTTAAATCAGTTTGAGCTAGACGCTATTGCCCCTCCAATATACGAATCAAATCCTCATTGATATAAAAAACTTCCCGTCCATCTTTCGCTGATGTGAGTATTTGTGCCGCTACCAGTTCAGCGAAATATTTAGTTAATGTCGTTCTGGAGGATATCTGTAGGGTATCACCTATCAACTTTGGTTTGATATAGGGTTGGCTAAACAACAATTCGTTTACTTCTTTAGTATACCATTTGATGGTTGATTTACCGTGTTCCAATGTGGTTTCCATTTGATCCAATATACTGCTGATGAGCTGATTGGTCAATAGCGATGTTTTTTCAACTGCATCCAGCATATAGTGTATCCATGGCTTCCAGGCCCCGCGCTGGGTGACGGCACCTAAATTATAATAGTAATCATATTTATTGACAATGATGTATTTGGAAAGATACAAGACAGGTTGATCCAAGAGACCTTTATTAACCAAGTAGAGCAAGTTTAGTATCCGCCCTGTACGACCATTCCCGTCGGGGAAGGGGTGTATGGCTTCAAATTGGTAATGGGCAATACACATTTTAAGTAAGGGGTCTGTGTCGGATAGCTTATCGTCATTTAGGTAGTCCAATAGATTGTCCAATAATCGCTCGATAAGACCGGTTCCTCTCGGAGGTGTATAGATAATTTCTCCCGACCTAAATTCACTTTGTCCACGCTGAATGACCGTCAATGTATGAGGCGGCCGTATACTACTTGATGTATTTTTGATTTGCCGGAAAATGGCAATTATACTTTGCAGGTCAATACCGTTCTTTTCCTTTATGCGTTTATATCCCTCCCAAAGCGCTTCCCGATACCGCAAAACTTCCTTGGTGGCAGGATTCGCATTTTTTTCTTGAACAGTGTCCGAAACGGCTTTATAAAGTTCATCTTCTGTTGTAAAGATATTTTCTATAGCTGATGACGCTTTGGCTTCTTGAAGTGCAATAGTATTGATCAACATATACGGATTGGGCAAACGTTGTACATTACTATTTACTCCAGCCAATGCGCGGGATGCCGTGACCAATTTTTTCAGAATATCCACATCGTCACCTATGGTCTCGGGAGGCAGCAGCGGAAGATCATTGAAAGGTTTTGTTCTATCGTACGCCATATATGTTCAAATATAGCCCAATACTGGACATGTGCACAAAGTAATGAAAGAAAATGGACATATTTACGATATTTGTTCATTTAATGTCAAAAGAATGGACATATATAGATTATTTGTCCATTTGAATCCAATTTCCTGCATCTAATACCGCGTCAGAATCTTCCAAAAAGTTCGACATTTGACAACTTGCCTACATAGGGAAACACCATATTATGGTAATTTCCCTTTTTTATACCAATAAAAGCCTGTGGACCAAACTATTACTAGTTGATCAAAGCCAGTTCGACAATCGCTACAACACTCCTTATACTTTTATCCCAATCAGTCTAAAAAGTAATATTATCAGTGACCTGATGATGTTTTTAGGGTGTTCGACATCTCCTTTGGGATATAGGCGCCTTGTACAGCCTCTCTCTTTCCGTAATTCTTTGCTATTAGATAGAGAAAATCCAAGATAACACCGGCTTCCTGTTCGTCAACTTCAATACCATTCTTAGACAGAATTGAAATTGTCCTGTCCGAGACAAACATAGGAGACAACCTCTTCTTACGACATTTAGGTTTTCCAGAATCATCTGCTCATCTTCTGCCAAGTATTTTAGATTATTCAGTACCTTATATCAGGTACTCCCCTGATAACTTCCCGAAATCCTAGCTTTCGACGAAATTCATAGACCTTATGCCCAATTGTACATTTTTTGTAATGTATATCCGCTGTCGGTTGTACAGCTGTGTTGTTCCGAATCCTAACCGACTCAATAATCACTTCAGCTAATGATTTTCAGTTTGATTGGAAAGAAAGCTGTTCTGATTTTAGGCGCGGTAATTTTTCCTGATAACTCCGTTGGGAAATTATCTTGTTGCGCTTAAACTGTATGACTTCGCAGGCATAAAATCCCGCGGTATCCTTCCATTCAAGAATCAGGTTGTCGCCGTCCTCAAAAACGTTTTTCGGTATGCATGTCCTTTCCCCGGATGAAAATAGCCAGCGATATATTTTTCGTATGCTATTTCTTCCGATTCCGATTAACGGATACTTCGCCACGAGACAAAGCGCAGCAGTGTCCGCGTAAAGTTCCATGATTGCCTCTATGTTCTCCGAGTTGAAGGCGTCAACCCATTCCGTTAAAATTTCCCTGTCAGCCATTATAAACTACTATTCCTTCCCGACATCCGGCCACATATGCGGCAATCTTAGCGGTATCGTTGCAATCAAGCAGACCTACAGAAGATAACAACGATGAGTATAAAAAGTTATTTTTTTTGGTTTGAGCAAATAATAGCCTCGGATTCCCGCCTTCCCTTCGAGTATTGGATGATGCCAAACTTCTTCATTGTTAAATTTGATTTGACGGATCGTCTGGACGAACCTCCGGAGCCGACATGCTTGCCTTCGGGAAATTGATAACCCGTAGCCACTTCAATAAGAGGACGACAGGGTATACCGGATCGATTTCGTGCCAGCGCCTACCGAAGTTAGCCGAAGAAGGATGTTTATGGTGATTGTTGTGATAAGACTCGCCGAGCATCAGTACGTCAACCACCAGCAGGTTGCGTGAAGTGTTTTTAAGCCTGAAATTGATGTAACCGTATTTATGCGCAAACCAATTGATCACAGCCCCGTGGAAGGCACCCATAGTAATGACGATGGGAAGCAGCAGGAACCACCACAAGCTGCTGGCAAACAGCAGAAAAAAGGCAATGTAGGCGACTCCCCACAGCACCCTCGAAAGCGGGGCATTGCCCCACCGATCAAGCCGCTCCCAGTTTGGTAGGTTTTTTGTAAATCGCTCCTCCACCTGCATACGCCTCCTGTCAATGTCGAGGTAGATGTTCCGTGTACGCCACATCATGGCAAAGATATTTGATGAGAAGTTAGGCGAATGGGGATCCCTTTCGGTATCGGTATACGCGTGATGCATACGGTGCATGATGGCGTAGGCCCGTGGGCTCATGTACGAAGAGCCTTGCGTAATATATGAAAACACGAAGAAAAAACGTTCCCAGA
>CAZTJY010000170.1:0-5889 GCA_964613725.1 uncultured Parapedobacter sp.
AGTCAATTCGCGAGAGGGTGGGCGATGATCAGGTTATCTGCGCCCTTTCGGGCGATGAGCTGGATAAAAAACCCATGCATGTGTTACGCGGTCTGACGCGTTTACGGCAGATATGCAATTCACCATCTTTACTGCCCGATGGCATGTTGAACAAACCGGTCTCTGCCAAGATTGAGCTATTAAAAGAACAGATACGCGACAAAGCGCCCCACCACAAACTGGTCATTTTTTCGCAATTTGTATCGATGTTGCAACTCATCGGGGAGATGCTGACTGAAATCGGGGTGTGTTATGTGAGCCTTACCGGCAGCACACGGCAACGCGGGGAGGTGGTCCACACGTTTCAAAATGACCCCAAGGTGAGGGTCTTTCTCGTCAGTTTGAAAGCGGGTGGCACCGGACTGAACCTCACCGCTGCAGACGTGGTGTACCTTGTCGACCCGTGGTGGAACCCGACTGTAGAAGAGCAGGCTATCGATCGCGTGCATCGGATTGGCCAAAACAAAAGCGTGGTGGCTTACCGTTTGGTAACGCCCAACACCGTTGAGGAGAGGATATTGGAACTGCAGGCAACGAAAAGTGCCATGGCGGGCAGCTTGCTGAACGACGATGGTTCCTTTTTCCAGTCGCTCGACCGTGAACAGCTACTGCGCCTGCTGTGATTGCAACTAGCGACTAAAGGTGAGCTCGTTCTGGAATACCTTCGCGTATTTGCGCCGGTCGAGCTTATAGAGCCGCGCGGCCCGGTAGGAAACCCCACGCTGGAACTCCGACAGCTCTTTCAGGATATTGTAATTCAACATCTTTTTGCGGAAGTTGCGTTTGTCGAGCTTGCGACCCCAGATGGCTTCATACAGTTGCTGCAGCTGGGTGAGTGTGAATTTCTCGGGAAGCAATTCAAACGCAATAGGGCTATAGCTGATTTTGCGGCGTACTTTCTGGATGGCCTTTTCGATAATGTGCCCGTGGTCGAATCCAAGTTCCGGCAGATCGTTCAGGGAGTGCCACACCGCTTGCCGCGCATAATCGGTTTTCGGTTCCAGTTGGCTCTTCAGGTCATCCAAGCGCAGTAAGGCATAATAAGTCACGGTGATGATGCGACCTTGCGGGTGCCTTTTCAGGTCACCGAACGTATACAGCTGCTCCATATAAATGTCACGTAAGCCCGTATGTTCATATAGGATACGTTTCACGGCATCATCGATGGTTTCATCGTGCTCAACAAAAAAGCCTGGAAGTGCCCACCATCCTTTAAAAGGATAGTCGTTGCGTTCAATAAGCAATACCTTTAACTCGCCCTCGCGAAAGCCGAAGATTACACAGTCTGTAGTAAATGTCGATTGTAAATGTGGTAAATTTGATTGCAAAGCCGCTCGTGTTTTTGTTTATGAATTGATTTCGTTTGCTGTTTAAGCCCCCAGGCTAGTTTTCCTAATTAACGCCCATGGGGTGCTGATAATCCACTGTTATATACGATGTCTGTATTGCATATAAAGTCAAATTTATCTAAGTTTGCTCACTTTAAAACCTGTAGAGTTAAAAAATAATTCTTGAAAAATTTAATAGTGTAACAAATACACACTATATTCGTGCTGCTAATTTACAAAAGATTATTAGAAAAGTGCAAAGCATAATGAAAGTCGGGGTTTTTACCTCAGGTGGTGATGCCCCGGGGATGAACGCCTGTATCCGGGCAGCGGTCCGGACCGCACTGCACGCCGGTAAATCCGTGGTGGGCATCTATCAAGGGTACCAAGGGATGATTGATGCCAATTTTGAAGAGATGAACAGTCGGTCAGTGAGTAACATCATCCAACTTGGCGGAACTATTCTCAAAACGGCCAGGTGTGCAGCTTTCCGCACAAAGGAAGGGAGGCAACAGGCGTACGACCATATTAGGGCGGCAGGGATTGATGCACTCGTCGCGATTGGGGGCGATGGTACCTTTACGGGAGCAGAGGTTTTTTCACGTGAATTCGATATCCCGGTGATTTGTATACCCGGCACAATAGATAATGACCTTTACGGGTCTGATTTCACCCTAGGGTACGATACGGCCACGAATACAGTCATTGAAGCCATCGATAAAATACGTGATACTGCCGCGTCGCACGACAGACTCTTCTTTGTAGAGGTGATGGGCCGCGATTCGGGCTGCATCGCATTGAATGCCGGTATTGCCGGCGGAGCTGAGGCCATTTTATTGCCAGAAAAGTCAACGGGGATCCAAACCTTATGTGATCAGCTCGAGGTCGCTGCCAAAGGCAAGAAATCATCGACCATCGTAATTGTTGCCGAAGGCGAAGAAAATGGCGGTGCCTACAATGTGGCCAAGGAGGTAAAGGAACGCTTTGATTTCTATGATACTAAAGTGACGATTTTGGGGCACCTTCAGCGGGGTGGATCACCCAGCAGTTTCGATAGAGTGTTGGCTAGCCGTTTGGGATATGCCGCCGTACAGCGCCTGCTCGCTGGCGAAACACGGGTAATGGTGGGGCTACGTGGTAACGAAATCAAATCAACGCCACTGGAAGAGGTGTTGAACAGGAAGGTGTTTAAGTTGAGTAAGGATATGCTGGAAATGATGGAGGTGTTGTCGATATGATTGCCGTAGTATTCAGCGGTTCGAGGTTTTCCGATTGGCGGCTGGCCGAAAAAGGAAAGATCGTCACAGGTTTCCGGATGATGGGCATCAATCCTTATCTGCATGACGAACGCTTTATCCTCCAACTGTTGAATAAGAACAACAACCTCATTAATTACGCGGAGAAAATCCGCCGCATTTATTTCTTCGGAGCCGGCTCGTCGTCACCCGAAAGGAAGGATAAAATCGCGTCGGTCTTCAAACAGTTTTTCAAAAATGCGAAAATTGCGGTAGACCATGACGTCAAAGCATCAGCTATTTCCACATTTGGCGATGGCAAAGGCTTGATCGGTATCCTGGGCAGTGGGTCGAACGCAGCCTATTTTAATGGCCGGCGCACCACCGACAATAACTTTGGCCTGGGGTATATCTTAGCTGATGAGGGATCAGCTAATTGGATAGGCCGTATGCTCCTGAAAAGCTTTCTCAATGGAACCATGCCCGAGGATTTGCTTGAAAAGTTCGTGGAACGGTATCCGTTGGATCGCAAAATCATCATGGACAAAGTGTATAATCAAGCAAATCCAACCCTATTTCTTACGTCGTTCGCCGATTTTGTGATGGAAAACCACAAGCATCGTTTCGTGAAAAAGACCATCCATCAAGGATTGAAATTATACGTGGAAACATACCTGCTGCCACTCACCAAACAATACCCGGGCGTGACCGTTAACTTTACCGGAAGCGTAGCCGCGGGGTACGAAGAATGGTTACGGGAAGAGGCGGGAAAGTATGATATCACTATCGGTACAGTTATCAAAGAGCCTATACATAATTTATTGAAGTACTATTTAAATAAAAATTAATATAAAATGAAAATTGGAATCAATGGATTCGGCCGGATTGGCCGCTTAGCATTCAGGGCAGCAGTAAACCGCCCGGGTATTGAAATTGTCGGGATAAATGACCTCGTTGAGCCGGATTATTTGGCCTATATGCTGCAATATGACTCCACCCATGGTAAATTCGATGGCACGGTGGAAGTTAAAGACGGCCATCTCATCGTAAATGGCAAAACCATCCGTGTTACTGCCGAAAGGGACCCAGCCAACTTGAATTGGGATGAAGTAGGTGCAGAAGTTATTATTGAATCTACAGGTTTCTTTTTGACCAAGGAAACTGCGCAAAAACATATCGACGCTGGCGCAAAGAAAGTCGTGATGTCAGCACCGGCAAAGGACGACACACCGACATTCGTAATCGGAGTGAATCATAAGGAATTAAAGGCGGACCAAACCATCGTGTCCAACGCTTCTTGTACCACCAACTGCTTGGCGCCACTTGCTAAAGTGCTCCACGATAACTTTGGTATTGTAGAAGGATTGATGAGCACGATTCACGCCGTTACAGCGACCCAGAAGACGGTAGACGGTCCGTCGGTTAAAGACTGGCGTGGCGGGCGTGGAGCTTATCAGAACATCATCCCGTCTTCTACGGGTGCCGCGAAAGCCGTGGGGCTCGTCCTGCCAGAATTACAAGGAAAGCTAACCGGCATGTCATTCCGGGTACCGGTGCCCGATGTCTCGGTAGTAGATCTTACGGCACGGCTGGAAAAGCCTGCGACTTATGAGCAGATCAAACAAGCATTCAAAGATGCGTCAGAAGGAGAATTGAAAGGTATCTTGGGTTACACCGAAGATGCGGTCGTATCGGAAGATTTCCGCGGCGACGCCCGTACGTCAATATTTGACGCCGGAGCGGGTATTTCCCTCAACGAACACTTCGTGAAAGTTGTGTCGTGGTATGACAATGAGTGGGGATATTCTAACAAATTGGTTGACTTGGTCGAACTCGTCGGCAAGGCTTAAACATTAAGCTGCAAAAAGGAAGCCCATTCCGTTTAGAACGGGATGGGCATTTTTTTATTCTATACGGCATCAACGCCTAACTTTCATCCGTCCCTGCGGAGACAATCACATCAGAAAACCGCCACCAAGCAGGTCATCGCCTTCGTAAAACACAGCAGATTGCCCCGGGGCTATCCCTTTTACGGCGTGGTGGAAATCAACTTTCATGTTCCCATTTTGTTGCACAATGGTGCTGCTCATACCCGCATCCTTATAGCGTATTTTGGTCACCGCTTCCATCGGCTGCTCGATAGCGGCATACTTGACGAGATTAACATTTTTCACGTTTGCTTCGCGCCGTTGGAGTTCGTATTCATCGCCCAGCACCACCGTGTTGCTTTCAGGTAGGATTTCCGTCACGAACACCGGTCGCCCCAGCGCAATTCCCAGTCCCTTACGCTGGCCGACGGTGTAATAGGGATATCCCTGATGCTGGCCCACTACCGTGCCATCTCTGAGTACGAAGTTTCCCGGCCCGATACGGTCATCAATATCTTCCACGCGATGGCGCAAAAACGCCCGGTAGTCGTTGTCGGGTACGAAGCAGATCTCATAGCTTTCGGACTTGTTGGCGAGCTCCAGTTGGCCCATTTCAGCGGCTAGTTGCCGTATTTCAGCCTTGGTATACGACCCCAAAGGGAACTGGGTACGGGCAAGGTTTTCTTGCGAGACACCCCAAAGCACGTATGATTGGTCCTTGTGGATATCCCTTCCTTTGGAAATCACGTAGCGCCCGCTCTCTTGCAAGCGAATGTTGGCATAATGGCCCGTGGCAATAAATTCGCAGTCGAGCTTATTCGCACGTTTTAATAGCGCTTCCCACTTGATATGGGTATTGCAAAGCACACATGGGTTTGGTGTGCGGCCCGCCAGGTATTCATCAACGAAATTATCAATAACCGAGTCGCCGAACTCGCTACGGATATCCAATATATAATGGGGGAACCCGAAAGATACTGCTAGCGCCCGGGCGTCATTGATGCTGTCGAGGCTACAACAACCCGTTTCTTTGGAAGAGCTACTAGAAGATGCGTAATCCCATGTTTTCATTGTTAGCCCGATGACCTCGTAGCCCTGTTCATGAAGCATTACAGCGGCTACCGAACTGTCAACACCGCCGCTCATGGCCACCAATACTCTTCCTCTTTTGCTCATTTGTTTGGATTAAAAATGCAAAGGTACGGCTAATTTTTATTTACCTATGTTTTCACCTTGTCATTTTATCACCAACACAATCAGCCGCTTGCCGTCAACTGTCGCATAAATTTCAAAAAAAGTTTTCTTAAATGAAAAAAGGAACTACATTTGCAGTCCCAAAACAACCTTACCAAGGTTGCAACGGCGGTACCATAGCTCAGTTGGTAGAGCAAAGGACTGAAAATCCTTGTGTCGCTGGTT
>CAZTJY010000171.1:0-5640 GCA_964613725.1 uncultured Parapedobacter sp.
GGTAGCTGCCACGCATCGTCTACGGAAAAATCACCGATTTTCGTTCGCCTTAACTGACTTAAATATGCGCCGTTATTCATGGTCTTACCAAAGTCGTTGGCGAGTGAGCGGATATAGGTACCTTTGCTGCATACCACCTGGAATTCGACGAGTGGCATATCGACGCGCACAATCTCAAATTCCCGGATATGCACCTTGCGGGGTTTGACAGCCACCGTTTCTCCCCGCCGCGCTTTTTCGTAAGCGCGCTCCCCATCGATCCTTATGGCCGAATGGGGTGGGGGGATTTGCTCGATTTCGCCGATGAACAAATTAGCCGTATCAACGATTTGCTCATCGGTAATCCCTTCAAGGTCGAACCGTTGATTTATTTCCCGCTCCAAGTCATAAGACGGGGTGGTTGCACCCAGCGTGATGGTGCCCGTATAGGTTTTTTCCTGCGCTTGGAATTCGTCGATCCGCTTCGTGAACTTGCCCGTGCAGATAACGAGTAGGCCCGTAGCCAATGGATCAAGTGTTCCGGCATGCCCTACTTTAACTTTGAGTGGCTTGATGGCGTTACGTATCTTGTGCACCACATCAAAGCTCGTCCAGCGTAGCGGCTTGTCGACCAATAGCACCTCGCCATCAGCAAAATTGAAGTATTCTTGTAGGGTTTGTGCCATTATAAGATTTGCAAGCTATGCCCGCTAACTAGCATCGCCAGGATAATTCCCCCGACAATAATCCGATACCATCCGAATGCCTTAAAACCATATTTGGATACAACGCCGATGAATGATTTGATAGCAATGATGGCAACGATAAAACCGATGACGTTGCCGAGAATAAGTTGGTTGATTTCTACGCTGCTTAATCCGTTCCCTTCGTCAAAATGGTCTTTGAGCTTGAGCACAGTGGCCCCGAACATCATGGGAACAGCTAGGAAGAAAGAGAATTCGGCCGCGGCTTTTCGGGTAAGGCTCTGTGTCATCCCACCAACGATGGTGCTAGCCGAACGAGAGGTGCCGGGAATGAGTGCTAAACATTGAAAAAAACCAATTTTCAGCGCTTGTGCATAGCTGATTTCATCCGAATCGTCCACGCGTGGTTTATTGAACCATTTATCTACAAACAGTAAAATCACACCGCCAACCACCAGCATGATACCAACGACCATCGGGCTCTCTAGCAAGCCGTCTATCGTGTCACTGAATAAAAAGCCCAGAACTGACGCCGGTACCGCCGCTACTACCAATTTGTAATAGAAGTCCAACGATCGGAAAAAACGACGATAATACAATAACAGAACGGAGAGGATGGTCCCTAATTGGATCGCTATGGTAAATAATTTCACAAACGGGGTAGGACTTACGCCCATCAATGCAGTCGCAATAATCATATGCCCGGTGGATGATACCGGTAGAAATTCAGTGAGGCCCTCGATGATGGCCAGCACAATCACTTCAAACAACGTCATTGATTGTCCCCGGGGTTTTTAGGTTTTATCAATATAGCTACCACACCCAGAGCAAAACCAATGACAACCACTAACGGCGCGATTGTGATTTTAGTAAAACTATAGATATCTTCCGTTCCCAACATTAGGATAAAGCCAAGGGCAACAACCGCAATACTAGCTAAAAACAGTTGGTAATTCCGTTTGCCGAATACAAAAGCAGGTTTTTGGGCCTGGGAGGATTTTTTAGATGAAGACATACACTGTGATTATCTGTATAATTCGTTGGACTTCAGCCGCAGGTATTTGCTGACCGCAAAATAAGTGCTTAGTCCCGAGATGAGGATACCAAGGGCGGCTACGATTACAAATATAACAATAAATTCAAACCAGTTGCGAAGGAATACCAATTCGGGAATTTCCCGCTGCCCCAAATGCAAGGTTAAGAGCAGCAACAGGATGGCAATCAGCGCACCCAACAGACCGTGCAGAATGCCATATCCAAGAAAGGGCCGCCTAATGAAGCCTTTCGTCGCACCTACCATTTGCATGCTTTTAATCAGGAAACGCTGGGAATATATGGCCAAACGTATGGTGTTGTTGATCAGGGCTACCGCAATTACCAATAATAATGCTGTGAACGCCAAGATTACTATGCCGATGGTTCGGATATTTTTATTGACCATGTCAATAAGTGATTCTTGATAAACGACCTCTTTCACCATCTCTTTCGATGATATCTTTTTGATAAACGTCTCAATGCTATCCGTGTTGGCATAATCTGCTTTTAAATAGACATCAATAGACGATAAGAGGGGGTTGTGGCCTAGGAATTCAACGAAATCTTCACCCAGTTCCTTCGAGAGATTTTCCGCTGCAAGTTCCTTACTGATGTATTCCGAACGTAGCACATAATTATCAGATTCCAGTTCCTTTTGGTAGGCAAGTACGTTCCCCTCACTGACCCCTTCGTTCATGATGATGTTGAGGACAATGTTTTCCTTAACATAATTGGATAGGTTTTTTGCGTGTACCAACAACAGCCCCAGCATACCAGTCATCAATAAAACCAAAGCGATACTGATGACCGTGGATATGTAAACGGATTTTGTTTTTTTTGAGGATGTACTTACTTCATACACTTCCATCTTCACTTCGATTTGGAGGCGAAAATACTGATAAGATATGAGATATTGGCCATGGGATAGAGATTTTTTGTATTTTCGCGATTCTTATTTAAATTCCGAGATTAATGGATTATCACCACCGTGCGATTGAACGAAAATGGCAAAAATTCTGGGCAGACAACCAGACGTTCCATGTAAGTAATACGTCTGAAAAGCCGAAATATTATGTGTTGGACATGTTTCCTTATCCATCGGGGGCGGGCCTGCATGTGGGCCATCCGCTTGGATATATTGCCTCCGATATCTTCGCTCGTTACAAGCGGTTGAAAGGATACAACGTATTGCATCCGATGGGATACGATTCGTTTGGGCTCCCGGCGGAGCAGTATGCGATCCAAACCGGACAGCATCCAGCGATTACGACCGATGCTAATATCAAACGCTACCGCGAACAGTTGGACAACATCGGCTTTTCATTCGATTGGGGCCGCGAAGTGCGTACAAGTGAACCTTCTTATTACCGGTGGACCCAGTGGATATTCGCGCAATTGTTCGATGCGTGGTACAATAAATCGGCCGACCGCGCTGAACCGATCGACCGGTTGGTGGCGCAGTTTGAAAAGAATGGCGCTGAGGGCGTATATGCCGCTTGCGACGATGATGTCCGATCGTTTACCGCCGATGAGTGGATAGCTTTTAGTCCAGAAGAGCAGCAGCGCGAACTGTTGAAATACCGGTTGGCTTACTTGCGCGAGAGTACGGTAAACTGGTGCGCCGCATTGGGTACTGTGTTGGCTAACGACGAGGTTGTCAATGGCGTTTCCGAACGGGGCGGATACCCGGTGGAACGGAGGAAAATGATGCAGTGGAGCTTGCGTATTACCGCATACGCGGAAAGGCTCTTGAAGGGATTGGAAACCATCGACTGGCCGGAGCCTTTAGTCGAGATGCAACGTAACTGGATTGGCAAAAGCGTGGGCGCGAACGTGCGGTTCGCCGTTCCTGCATTGGGCGAAGGTCGAGCCATTGAAGTGTTTACCACGCGGGTTGACACCATTTATGGCGTCAACGCACTGGTGCTTGCACCCGAACATGAATGGGTCGACCAACTGACTTCCCCGGAATGTCGGTTGGACGTGACCCGTTACATTGCGCAGACGAAGAAGAAATCAGAGCTTGACCGGATGGCCGACGCACGTTCGGTATCTGGCGCATTTACGGGCACCTATGCACTGCATCCCCTCACAGGGGAAGAGGTGCCGATATGGATTGCCGATTACGTATTGGCGGGCTATGGTACCGGCGCCGTGATGGCGGTACCTTCGGGCGACCAGCGAGATTACTTGTTTTCCACCCATTTCAGCTTACCCATTATCCCGATTTCTGATGCCCAGCGACTGGACGAACAGGCGGACCCTACGAAGGAAGGCCGGTACATCAATTCTGGCATCATCAACGGGATGACCTATCACGAGGCGGTGGAAACGCTCATTGCCAAACTCGAATCCATCGGTGCCGGTGAGGCTACGGTTACTTACCGGATGCGCGACGCCATTTTTGGCCGTCAACGGTATTGGGGCGAACCGGTACCGGTATACTTCAGGGAGGGACTGCCTCATTTAATTGATCTAGAAGAACTTCCTTTATTGCTGCCTGAAGTGGATAAGTATTTGCCTACGGATAACGGCGAGCCACCATTGGGGCGCGCAAAAGACTGGAAATACCAGGGCGAATACGCGTATGAGCTCAGCACGATGCCTGGTTGGGCTGGCTCTAGCTGGTACTGGTACCGCTATATGGATGCGGCAAACGAACAAGCGTTTGCATCGAAAGCTGCCGTGGACTATTGGCGGGACGTGGACCTGTACATCGGTGGGTCTGAACATGCAACGGGACATTTGTTATATAGTCGCTTTTGGAATAAATTCCTCAAAGATATAGGCCATGTCCCCGAAGAAGAGCCGTTTAAGAAACTCATCAATCAAGGGATGATCCAGGGCCGGAGTAATTTCGTGTATCGGGTGTTGGATGAAGAAGGGAAGGGCACGAACACTTTTGTATCTCATGGCTTGAAAGATGGGTACCGAACGATAGCCCTTCATGTCGATGTGAACATCGTAAGCAATGATGTGCTCGACCTGGGAAAATTCCGGCAATTCCGGCCGGATTTCGCTGATGCGGAATTCATCCTTGAAGATGGGAAATACCACTGCGGCCACGAAGTGGAGAAGATGTCGAAATCCAAATACAATGTGGTAAACCCAGACGACATTATTGAGCAGTATGGAGCGGATACCTTGCGCATGTACGAAATGTTCCTCGGCCCGCTCGAACAGAGCAAACCTTGGAATACCAACGGCATCGAAGGTGTTTATAAGTTTCTCCGTAAATTCTGGAAGCTCTTTCATGGCGCAGACGGTCGTTTTGCCGTGAGCGATGACCAGCCTAGCAAAGCCGAATTGAAGGCGCTGCATAAGATCATCAAAAAGGTCGAAGATGATATCGAACGCTTTTCGTTCAACACGTCGGTCTCCTCTTTTATGATCTGTGTGAATGAGCTGACCGACCTGAAGTGCAACAAGCGGGTTATCCTGCAAGATATGTGTATTATACTGCATCCGTATGCACCGCACATTACAGAAGAGCTGTGGGCATTGCTGGGCAACACCGCAGGCACATTGTCTTATGCCGCTTACCCGGCTTTCAACCCGGAATACTTGGTTGAAGATGAATTTGCTTATCCGATCTCGGTGAACGGCAAAACCAGGTTGAACCTGACACTGCCGCTTGGCTTGGAGCAGGCTGACGTGGAAAAGGCGGTACTTGCCAACGAAGACGTACAGCGTTACCTGGATGGAAAGCCCGTCCGGAAAGTGATCTATGTGAAGGGCCGCATTGTGAACGTGGTGGTTTAATCTAAGGAGGTAATAACCAAATTTTACACATATGAATAGAACATCCATGCTTGTAGGGGCTTTCCTGCTATTGTTTTTCAGTGTAGAGGCCCAAACCAAACGCTTGGACCTGCAACAGTAGCTGGGCCAAAAGCCATCGCTGACCAAACCCATTAACCAG
>CAZTJY010000172.1:0-5594 GCA_964613725.1 uncultured Parapedobacter sp.
GAACCTGTAAGAGCATTAAATAAAGTCGTTTTTCCACGATTGGGGTTACCTGCCAGTGCGATTTTCAGTGGCATGCTTTTTCCTCCTTCTTCAAGTTAGCTTTGACTAACTATGGGCCAAAAAAAAATATGATTGCTTTTTATGAAGTTAAACTGGGTGCGGAATTGGAAGAATTACAAAAGTCTGATTCCGATCAAATGGGTGTCGAACCGGCACTTCAAGAAGCAGAAGATGCAGTTGATACTGCAGCAGAAGCTGTTGATGCAGGTGTGCCCGAAGTTGAAGATACCGTAATCGAAGCCGCTTCTGATACTACCGAAGAAGCCATTGTTTGGGATCTACCTATGGAAAAATCCCAACCTGTAAAAGATATCATTGGAGAAAAACCGGTTGCTGCTCTACATAAAATAAGTCGGAAGATGTGGTCGGAATATGAACTAAACAAGCTGGAAACATACAATCCCGATTTTACGTATGCGATGTATGATGAGCTGATAACCAATGGTTACATCGTATGGTTGGTAGAGCGTTACGGACGGGATGAACAAATCCATTGGGCGGTATTGTTCGATACGGACGGAAACTACAAGGGGTTTAAGCGGATCGCTTATGAGAATTCCGGAGGAAGCGTTCGGAACTATGCAGCGATTACAGGCGATAAAATTCGGATTTATAAGGAATCGATTTACGACAATGACGCCGTACAAACCTTTGAGGATTTTATAATGACCAGCGAAGGTTTTAAGCGTTAAAAAGATGGATGGCTTCATCTACCGATACGAATTGGACTAACGTAGAATTAACCACGTGCCTTATTTTTAGCATGATTTTGATAATATGAATGAGAATCTGATGCTTTATTGCGCCTATTTTTTCTTCTTTTCCATAGGGATAGTAGTTTGCATTTGGCCGTTTCTCAAGAAATCAAACCAATTTTTATGGGGTAAAATTTTGAGGATAGCTATTGTTTTGTGCCATATACTCTTTCTTTTGTTTTTAATTCTTGTAAAAAACCAACCCTCACAAGACCCACAGGATATGAGCATTGCACTGCTTTGGATTTATGGCTTTTTTGTGCATATCTTCTTGTTTTTGGCAGCTGTGATCGTGAGATTGGCAGAGTGCTTTATAAGGAAAAGGATAGCTTGAAGGCGAAAAACGTTTTGAACAATGGCGAGCCGTTCACCTAAATCTAGTTCCAGTACAATCCTTCAAAATCTTCGATTTCCGATAGTTTGATTTGGTTTTTCGTTTCAACATTCGACCAGGTTTCTTTAAAATCCTCCACTCCGGAATCTTCAATATTTTCATTCATATTCACGAGTTCCTTTTTCTTTTTGGTGAGAAAATTGATGCTGACCTCACGATTCACAATAGGCCCAAATTGTTCGGTACGATCATATCCTATCAACTCGAAATCACTGTTTTGATGGCGGAAGGTATAACCCCAAGAACCATATCGACCGTGATTATAGTTTATAAATAATTTGTTGTGATCTATCGATACATCCAACTCCGGAGGAAAATAAACCCCACCGTCTTCGTTTTCGGACGAAAAGCAAGCCTCGTTTAGCAGAACCTGCTCATATCCGTTCTCTTTTTGAAATAAAATGACCAACCCTCGACGATTACGGTCGACCATTTCCCTGAACCTATTTTTTACAATATGTTCTTTTTGTGTGTCTTTGATGATTAAAACTACGTCACTACGACCGTCGTGATTCAAATCACCACAAATACTCCGATAAAACACAAAATTGTTTGGAATAAATGAGCGGAATGCTTTTTCTTCTTGGGCCAATATTTGGCCTGACTCAAAAAGGCATAGAAATAATAACAGGTACTTCATCGTCTTATTACTTTCTAACCATTCACACTTGTCTATAGCTAAGGTAAGGACATCCAGCGGAAACGGAAAGTCTCGATGTACGCATGGGCGGTATGCTTCAGTATTCGTTAGCCATAGGTTGAGAGTAGTGGCCCATTTCGGTTAATACGGAACCACTAATTTTTAATTAGTGGTAATTTTTTTTACATTACAAACTCATTATTCATAATAAAACCAAGTAGTTATGCAATTTACTATTCAAGAAACCGCAAATCACATCTCTCGTTACCTGCCCGGCATTGTCGGCGCGCTGTTATTACTGTTAATCGGATGGCTTGTGGCCAGGGGCGTACGTTCGCTCGCCATCCGGTTGCTCAAAAAGACGTCGTGGGACGAGAAAATGTTCGGAAAGACCGTAGACAATTCGAATGCTTTTATCGGCAATATCCTTTACTACCTCATCATGATTGTCGTGTTGCTCATCGTCCTCGAAGTATTGGGTATCAGCCAGGTACTCGGCCCGATTGAACTCATGGTGGGCCAGTTCCTCGCGTTCATCCCGATGTTAGTGGGCGGAATACTGATTGCGCTCGTGGGGCATCTGCTAGCCAAATTCGTCTCGAATTTACTGAAGCTGGGTGGAGGAATGCTGGACCGCATCATCGACAAAACCGGTTTCAACGACACCGAAAAAGTGATCAACGTTATCCGAAAAGTCGTCTATCTGGTTATCTTCATTCCGTTTTTGATACAGGCGTTCAACACGTTGGGCATCCAAGCTATTGCAGAACCGGCCAATCAGATACTGTATGGCTTTACGCTGATGGTGGGCGACATCCTCATCGCCATTGCCGTGCTGCTCCTCTTTGTGTGGGGCGGAAGGTTTCTTTGCAACTTCCTTTCGGACCTGCTTAAGAGCATTGGCTTCGACCAACTCACCGCCAAATTGGGTTTGCAGTACCTCTTTAATCCGGGCCAATCGCTTTCGCGGATAGCCGGGCATATTGCTTACTTTTTCATCGTTTTCTTCGGGGTGATTACAGCGGTGGAATTACTCCAGCTTGAACAACTCTCCGATGTGCTCAACCACATGCTCTTCGTAACGGGACAGATTGCCTTTGGGCTGCTGGTGCTCATTATCGGCAATTTCATTGCTACGCTGGTTTATCGCTCCGCAAAACGCGCAAATACAAACAACTTCGTCGCCAACGTTGCCCGCTGGGGAGCGCTTGCGCTGTTCATCGCCATTGCATTGCGAACCATGGGCATCGCCAACGAGATCGTGGAGCTGGCCTTCGGATTGCTATTGGGGGCGGTTGCCGTGGCCATCGCTCTAAGTTATGGTTTGGGCGGCCGTGAGGCTGCTGGCGAACATTTCAAGGAGATTGTCGGGAAAATGAAGGAGAAGAGTAACGGAGGAAACGACCCGGAACAGCATCTTCCATAAATATTGAATACTTATATAGACAGGATTTCAAAGACCTGCAGCTAAATATAGTTGCAGGTCTTATTTAAATCAATTATTACCGTTTAAAAGTTGACCGTCTACGGATTTAAAATGGTTTTAAACGTTTAATCGATTACCTCTTCGGTTTCTCCCCAATCAACCTACCTTGCAAATGAAACACGGTGTTACGTAAGAAAAAAACAGATAATAAATCAATAATCACTTTCGAATGAAATGTATGCTTTTTCCGCTTTGGCTATTAATAGCATCAATGTCGGCATATAGCCAAGAAGCGCAACTGACGGACACTTACAAAAAAGAAGTAATTGATTCCATCGCTTTCCAGTTAAAAGACAAATATGTGTTTCCTGATGCTGCCGATTTAATGGCAGAAGAGTTACTTGACAGGTATAAAAAAGGACATTATGATAACATCAAAGACAAAACAACATTCGCCGATTCGTTAAAAAGTAATTTATACATGATCAGCAAAGACAAACATGTTGGGGTGTCTTACGACGAAGAAAAAGCCAATCAACTAAGAACCCCTATGAAAGTTGGCGAGACTTACGACGAAAAATTCAAGCGGGTAAACGCACGGGTTAGCAAGTCCAATTATGGATTTGAGGAACTAAAAATCATGGAGAACAACGTGGGATACATAAAGCTAACAGGTTTTGCACCTACCATGTACGGAGGTAAAACAGCAGCTTCCGCTATGCAGTTTGTTTCAAATACCGATGCACTGATCTTCGACCTGAGAGCTAATTTCGGAGGCGATCCAACCATGATACAGTTGTTGATAAGCTACCTTTATGCTGAAGAGCCTGTCCATCTAAACAACTTTTACCACAGAAAAGAAGATAAGACCACACAATCATGGACACTGCCTTTCGTACCAGGGAAAAGAATGCCAGATATCCCGATTTATGTGCTTACCGATAATAAAACGATTTCAGCAGGTGAAGAGTTTGCATACAATCTAAAAAACCTCAAACGAGCAACCATCGTTGGGGAGACCACGGCGGGGGCAGCTAATTTCGGAGAAGAATTCGTTGCAACAGGAAACTTTATCATTTGGATACCGACTGGAAGGGCTGTTAATCCCATTACACAAACAAACTGGGAGGGAACAGGTGTAAAACCAACAATCAACGTAAAATCCGAGGACGCATTGGATGTTGCCTATCAAATGGCGCTGAAAGCGATAAAAAAATAGCATGATTACATTTAGGAGCCATATGAATCAGCTTTGCGCCCTTGTAACATACCCATTCAAATTTTATCAAACCAACATGAATGTATTAAAAATAACAACCCTATTACTACTCACTGTACACATTGCGTACGGCCAGGACAACACCGAGCTTCAACAAATGGCTGAGGCCGACCAGCAGGCGCGGATGGGCCAGCAAATTGATTGGGCCGAACTGAACAAACAAGATAGCCTGCGGCGTGCGCGGGCTACGGAATTGCTTGATGCCGGACTGGTAAAAACCGCCAAAGACTTTTACAACACCGGCATTATTTTTCAGCACGGTAACGACACCGTTGCTTCGGGTATTGCCGTAGATTGCTTCAAAAAAGCCATCGAAATGGATTCGACACTGAACCGCTGGTGGTACGCGGCAGCGGTAGACCGCGATTTAATGCGCAAAGGTGAGCCGCAGATTTACGGAACGCAGTTTATTGCCGATGCGTCAACACAGGGCAAGTTTATGCGTTACAAAATGGATCCCGACCGTGTGACGGATGAAGAGCGTCGGTACTATGGTGTCGAAACGCTGGCCGAGCAGGCTGAAAAAGAACGGTTAATGAACCTTAAACAGGTAGGCATGTTCTATATGGAATCCAACTCCATTGAAAAGACATTGGACCTCATCCGGTCCGAGTTCAAAAAGGGTGACGATGCCACATATAACACCGGCGAGCAATCCCTCAACGCATTCGGTTATGGTTTACTTAATCAGGGCCTGGACAACGAGGCGCTAGCCGTATTTGAACTCAACACGCAGCTTTATCCGACAGCATTCAATACGTACGATAGCTACGGGGAGGCATTAAGAAAAGTCGGCAGAATTGATGAGGCCATCGACGCTTATCAAAAGTCGTTGGCCCTCAATCCGGATAACGATAATGCCGAGAACGTGTTGCGTGAGTTGCTGCCGTCCAATCAATAAGCTTACAGGGGGGATACGTTAAACCCGTTCAAAGGATTTGTAAAACACGTTTATAGTAACGGTAATAAATTTCACGGATTTTCGTCTGCACCGCCCGCTTATCGCGAATGCTGCCCCCTTCTATCCAATGCTCCATACC
>CAZTJY010000173.1:0-4450 GCA_964613725.1 uncultured Parapedobacter sp.
TTATAAAAGGCTGGAATATTACGGGCCTAATCATCATACTAGATATTGGGGAAAATGGACGCCCGAACAAAATCGTGCTGTTCAATATAGTGGGCCGCTGACTTCGGTTTTCGATATTTTGGCGGCCGTATTTGGCATTGCCTTTTTGCTCTTTTTAATACCGCAGATTTTATTGTTATTGCCATTTATTTTCGTTCCCATCATTCTTTCATTCTTTAGTCGGTCTTTATCGTGGGGTATAGGATTTATCTCGGTACTGTTAGTCTTTCTGTTTCTATGGGCCTTATATGATCATGGAAGTCGACCTGAGAGCCGACCGTCAACTAACCAACCGCCCCCCTCTGCCGACCGAGTTGCCACAACAGGCCGCGCAGACGGTGAAAACGAGGATGCTATAGTTAATCGGCCCAGTGTGCGTAGACAAACGCGAACTTATATTCCACATCGTGAAGATTCATTAATCCGCAATCAGCTTTCATGGAAAGGCTACGCAGGAGAAGCATATAGTGGCGAATACAGCATTTCGATGTCGCAGTATTTATTGTCGCATGAATTTAAGCAAGCCCAAGCCCCGTTGATAACTCAAATGGATTACACCAAACTCGTTTATCACGTCAAAACCCACGATGAGCCATATTTGATGGGATTGTATACGATGTTTGATTCAATCGGTAACGCAAATCAATTAAACACAATGCAATTCGCCGAAATGATTGTTTCCTTTGTGCAGCATATACCCTATGCTCTTATTTTACCCACGGCTTGCGATGCGAATTTATATCAAGATGAGTTTATAAATAGGTATTTAGGCAATAATGCGAGGTGTGTAGGCCCCGAGCGGTTTGGACTCAATACCCCCGTAGAATTTATGACCACTTTAGATGGCGATTGTGATACGCGGAGCCTATTTATCTATACTGTTTTATCCCATTATAATTATGATGTGGCCATGCTTACCAGTGTGCATCACAAACACGCGTTAATAGGGGTCAATCTTCCTTATCCCGGTATAAATTACAAGGAGGACAGCAGACAATACGTTTTATGGGAAACAACCGCAACCGGATTTAAACCAGGCTTGCTACCCCCGGAGCTTTCAGATACACGACATTGGAATATTACCCTTCAATCTAAGTAAAAATGGAATATTTGAAACTGATTATTTTACTTGTTTACGTAGTTTTCGCCAATTGCATTGCAATTTTGTTGATTAATCTGCTCACGTTTCGCATTAAACCAAAATCGATTGTCGAAGGCAAGATTAACCTTTCCTACGGGATATGGTTTGCGGCACTCTTTCTATCGTTAACTATATTGTTGTATAGCTCTTTTGAGCAGCTTCAAGCAGCAATTGATGTATTGATGATTTCATCTACGCAAAGCTTATGGCTGCCTGTACTAAAGGTTAGTTCCCTGCATTTGGGTTTCGCGATCATGGCCTTCGTTATCTGGTATTACGTTGTCGGTTTGTTAGCAACGGTCGTATTGGGTAACCGGAAAGAAAGATTTGAAGCTGAAAGTGATCACTACGTATATTTTCTAATTAAAGGCGCCTTGCTTTTCTCCAGTGTATGGTTATTGCTTCAGCCTTTAAAGACAGTGCTGACGTATTTTATGCCTGCTGTTGAACTTCCATTGTTTCATTAATCCTACTAGATATTTACCGAATCGTGGTTTGCCAAACCTTAATGTAAAATGAAAAATTCCAACTTATATCTATTACTTATTGCAGGAATCTTCTTAACTGCATGCGCGTCGACGAATGCTTACAAACAAGCGGTAACAGCCAATACCGCTGTTGCTTATCAGCATTTTTTGACCAAATACCCCAATGCAAAGCAGCGAAGCGATATAGTTCGTCGCCTCGGGAGGATTATAGATGAACAGGATTGGAAATCAGCCAACTCAATCAATACGATTCAATCTTACCAAGGATATGTGAATAAACATAAAGATGGTTTATTTACTGCATTAGCTTTCGAACGGCTCCGAAAACTCAAAGCCGAGGAAGAAGCTTGGGTGGCTACCCGGAAGGTTAATAGCATTGAAGCGTATAGTAACTATTTGTTATCATTCCCAAACTCCCAACACAGGGTTGAAGCAACGCAACAAATAGCAGTATTACGGGAAGCATCATTTTGGGAAACTGTTAAATCAACCAGAACGATAAAATCTTTTGAGGAATATCGTAAGAAATACCCTCAGGGGATTTATGCTTCAAATGCCCGAGATAGCATTCTCTTTTTGATACAAGAACAACAAATCAACCCGATTTGGGAAAAAACATTGCAGACGAACACCTATCATGCATACCGTAAATTTTATCAAGATTATCCAAATACTTTATATGGTAAATCAGCATTGGAAAAGATGAAAGTGTTAGATCAACGGGCATGGGATGCAGCGCAACGCTTAAATACTACAGACTCGTATAATAGCTATTTAAAAAACGTTCCGGGCGGCCAATTTGTGAATGCTGCCAACAAGAAATTAATAGACATAGAAGTTGATAGAATATTTCGCGGTGAACATGGACAACTGCCGCCAATGGAAAAGTTGAACGGATATTCCGCAAGGAATAGCACGCACAGTGTTGTCCAAATTAACAATGATACCCCCTATCAACTCACAATCTGGTATAGCGGATCAGAAAGCAAGAAAGTACAACTAGAACCAAAACGCAACTCTTCCATAAAACTTCAACGAGGTAAATATCGTATCGCTGCATCTGTTAAGGCCCGTAATGTATCTAACTATGTTGGAGAAGAAGATTTAGACGGAAATGACTATCAGGTGACGTACTATATTGAGAATAGATAGTTTTTATTCTCGATAACCCATGTTTCTTATTGAGGTCTTCATTGTTATTGCAATTAATAAAAGTGTTAAGGTCATTGAAATAAAAAATGAACTACCTGATGAAGAATGAAATAAATCTCCAAAATCTCGCTACCGCAGTTATGAAGAAGCTCACCTTAGCAATATCATCATTTTTTTTAGTGCTCGTTGCGTGCGGACAGCACGGGCCAATGACAGGAGATTATTTTTTACTATTAAAGGATCAACGGACGGTTTCGGTTAATACGTATGAAGATGGTCAGCTATTTGAAAATAAAACGCATAAAATAAACAAGAACATGATTTATGCCACGGACGGGGTATCGAATGTGGCATTATTGGATACTGCGAAAAATGCGCTCTTGATATTTGATATCAACTCCTCAAAAGAAATCAGGCTTACCACTCCTTCCTTCCAGTTGTGCTGTTTCTTCTTCGAAGATATGAAATTGGTTCGTGTCTTCAAAGGAAACGTAAGTATGAGCGAGACACTATTGCCCATATCGTGCTAAAAACCAGCTATTTTGATACTTCGTATCTCAAATTGGTATCAGTTGATCTGAAACAAATAAAGCCACACCCTTACGGATATGGCTTCTGTATCCAATTGGAATATGCTATTTCTTCTTTTTGTTCAATTCAGCGCGGACTTTGCGGACGAAATCTTTCGAAACGATTGCAAAATTAGCAATTTCGGAAACATTGAATTTCTCCGCAGCCAAAAGGTTGGCCACTACCGCAGCTTCCCGGCCTCAATACCTTGTTCAAAGCCTTTCTCGATGCCTTGCCTAAGCCCCTGAATCAATAAATCATACGTGCTCATGACTTTATCTTTAATCGTTAACGGTAATTCCTTGACAATCTCCCTTATCTGTTCCTCGGTGTAATCCACCCGGCCCAGACTGTAAATTAAAAGCGCGATATGCTGGTCGTCGCTTCCCTCTGCCAACCCGGCAGCCAGTATATCCCGGAACCGCTCCTTTAGCTTACGCTTATCAAACGCGTACTTTAACGTAAGCAAATACCAAAAACTGATTGCCTATCGTGTTGATCGCCTCCTCAGAAGTATCTCTTACGCTGTTGGTAACTTCAATAAATTGCAATTCGAATGCAATTTATTGATCGCTCACCCGCCTTGGTGAAATAAGCCAGATCGGGTGAACACATAATCAAATTTCGGTATAAATCCAAGCAACTCCTCACCCAGCTCATCGAATAGCTTATCCAATGTCCGGTATTCCCATTTCTGCCTGCCGAAGTAAAATAGGACAGGTACGATGGGCGTGAGCTGCTTTTGCCCTTGCTTGATCTGCTGCTGGTAGCCCGAGAAAAGGTAACTGCCCACCTGCACCGGGGTGTACTTATCTGGTGAACTCTTGTGTTCCAATAATAGCGAAACTGCCACGCTACCCTTTCCGTCTACACGCCGGCAGGTATAAACCACATCCGACATTGTCTTTTCCAACTCCCCGGACACGTAGCTGTCCGGCACCCGCGCAAGCGTGGCTAGGTCCAGTAGTTGTATGACGTGCTCCGGCAAGGCTGATTTGAAAGGGCGGTCAGGAAGTTGTCTAATGTTGTCAGTAATTTTTACTATTTTTGTATAAAACAA
>CAZTJY010000173.1:4460-5493 GCA_964613725.1 uncultured Parapedobacter sp.
AGCGGGTATGTATACAGCAATTAAAGGTATATACGAGAATGGCGTGCTTAGGCTTCTGGAACCGGTCCGCGGTATAAAAAAGGCTAACGTGGTGATTACTTTCCTGGATGATGATAAAGTGAGCGCCCAAAAAGCTAGGAAACCCGGAGGACTCTTGCGTTTGCAAAAATATAAGGGTAAACGTTTCGATATTCCAGCGGATTTTAATGACCCAGTTGCTGATTTGGCGGATTATATGTGATGGAGCTCTTGATTGATACTCAAGTATTGATTTGGTTCCAACTCAACCACCCGAGCTTGAGCAAAACTGCCCTGGAAGTACTGACCAATCCGGGAAATACGATATATGTATCAGATATAAGTCTTTATGAAATCACCATAAAGCAAACAATTGGCAAGTTGTCAGACTTCAACGTTGATGTCGCAGATATCATAGCGGTGGGAAAAGAAAATGGGTTTGATTTCCTATCATTGAATCATAGCGCAATAGCTGCCTATGCTAGTGTGCCGTTACATGATAACCACCGAGACCCATTTGACCGAATGATTATCGCTGTTGCGAAAGCACATGATTTAACGGTTGTTTCTGCCGATGAAAAGTTCGAACTATATAAATACTATGTACCGCTTATCAAGATATAGGTACTGCTGTGATATCGGGCGAAATGTACTTTAATATTTGAGATTTCGTCCGATGTGACCCAAACCCTTGGCGGATTACCTCGATCAAGTTATCGCAACAGATTTTCTGAAAGCGCTAAAAACCGGCGCCATGATTGCCACGCACATCAAAGAGCAATAGGGGCTGGGAACGGACAGGTAAAACTCGTGGATCGGCCGGAAGGGGAGACGGCGGCGGACAGTTGGTATCGGTTGGTTTTAGGATGAAGACTGCCGACAAATCGCAGGCCGTTCGGCATCGATGAACAGGTCATACGGCAGGTCGGAGAATAAAAAGTAACACCGCCATTACGTATCCCCATAAACCTCTGGGTTATTTTCCTGATTCTGACCAATCAACTTATACTGTTGT
>CAZTJY010000174.1:0-5385 GCA_964613725.1 uncultured Parapedobacter sp.
ATCACCATGATGGAAGTTGCACGTATCCTGAAAAAAGTGTACCCCAACCCTAAACGCACCATCCTTATCGGCCATTGGGGCAGTGAAGAACAGGGGCTCAACGGCTCACGGGCATTTGTATTGGACCATCCTGAAATCGTGCAAAATACGCAGGCGGTCTTCAACCAAGATAACGGGACGGGACGGGTCGCCAACCTCAACGGATCGGGCTTCCTGCATGCGTACGATTTCATGGGCAAGTGGATGGCTGCTGCGCCACGGGAAATCACACAGGACATAAACACCGACTTCCCCGGATCGCCCAGCGGCGGGGGGTCTGATCATGCGTCGTTCATCGCCGCCGGTATCCCCGCCTTCATGATGAGTTCGCTTTCATGGGGCTATGGAACGATCACGTGGCACACTAATCTCGACACCTACGATAAGCTCATTTTCGATGACTTGGAATCAAATGTTATCTTGATTGCAACGCTTGCCTACAAAGCGAGCGAGGAACCCGAATTGGTAAACCGTGAAAAACGGATTATGCCATTAGGCAGGGATGGCCAGCCCGGCCAATGGCCCGTCATCCGGCAACCCCGGCGCTCGGGAGTGGGGTATTAACCCCCTCCTTATCCCGTCATTGGTTTCTTAGCCCATGCATATTCAACGAAATCAATACCTGAAAAATCGGGCTGGAATGAATCGGCGCGGCTAATTTTCATCAGTAATTCGAACGATTTCGGATAAGGTGCCTGCATCAAGCTCCCCGAGGGGATATAAGGAAAGGAATCGAGGTATGTCTCCACTTTATTTGGCGATACGCGGCGATGGATATACACACGGTGTATGTCGTCCGGGTGTTTAATTCCCGCCGCCCCCATCAGTTCACCGGCAGCTTTCACAGTCTCGTGGTGAAAATTGGCCACCCGCACGCGCTTATCGGTAACATCCAAGCCCTTCACCAGGGCAGGGTTTTGTGTCGCTACCCCTGTGGGACAGGTGTTTGCGTGGCACTGCAACGCTTGGATGCAGCCGAGGGCCATCATCATCCCACGGGCGCTATTGCAGATGTCTGCACCCAGGGCAAAGTTTTTCACCAGGTCAAATCCCGTAGCGATCTTGCCCGCAGCGATGATTTTTATATGCCGTTTAAGATCGAAGCCCGTTAAGCAGTCATAAACAAACGCCAGTGCATCGCGCAAAGGCATGCCGACCGAATTGGAGAATTCCAGAGGCGCTGCACCCGTCCCTCCCTCTCCGCCATCTACCGTGATGAAATCCGGCTGTATTCCGGTTTCCACCATTGCTTTGCAGATAGCCACAAACTCGCTTCGGTGGCCGATGCACAACTTGAAGCCGATGGGCTTCCCACCCGAAAGCTTACGCAGCTGCTTTACAAACTGCAACAGTCCCACAGGCGTCGAAAATGCCCGGTGGAACGGTGGTGAATCGACTTCCTTCCCCACTTCCACCAACCGGATACGAGCAACTTCCGGCGTGACTTTCACTGCCGGTAGTATACCGCCATGGCCCGGCTTTGCGCCTTGCGACAGCTTGATTTCAATCATTTTAACGCTGGGATGCACGGATTTTTCAGCGAACGCCTCCGGATTAAAATTACCGTTGGGGTGGCGACAGCCAAAATAGCCGGTACCGATTTGCCATACCACATCACCGCCCCCTTCCAGGTGATAGTCGGTGAGTCCCCCCTCGCCCGTATTGTGGTAGAATCCGCCGATCTTTGCCCCTTCATTCAGCGCCATGACGGCATTTTTACTCAATGAGCCATAACTCATTGCCGAGATATTGAATACGCTGCTGGAGTAAGGTTGTTCGCAGTACGGCCCGCCCACGGTAACGCGCGGATGTTCGTTAATTTTGAAATAATCGACCGCTGTGATGCTATGGCTCAACCATTCGTAGTTATTGTCGTAAACATTCAACTGGGTACCGAAAGGCGTGGTATCCAACACTTTCTTGGAACGCTGATAGATCACGCTCCGGAACATCCGGCTGAACGGCCGGCCTGTTGTGTCACTTTCTACAAAATATTGCTGTATTTCTGGACGTATGCTTTCAAAAAGATAGCGTAACCTGCCAAAAAGAGGAAAGTTCCGACGGATGGCCTGCTTTTTCTGTAGCATATCCAACACGCCCATGATGATGAGCGGGCCAACGATAACGAGGCTCCATAGTATTGGAGGCCACCAAATAGCGATGGCCGAAATGAGGGCCATCACAAAGATACTGGCGTTGATGAATTTTTTCCGCATCAACCAAAGTTGCGAAAATTTAGGCAGGAAATCAAACCAGAACGATTGCCTGCAAACCTAGTCGGTCTTTCGCAAGAGAAACACCTGAAGATACCGATCGTCAACCTCTTCGACATACCGGTTGGCCTTGGCTTGCCACGATCCGTCGGCCTTCTGATTGGCTTGACTAGATTGGCCATTTTTTGCTATTGCGTATGTATGCAAAGATAGGCCGGTAGCCGAATCAATGATGTGCTTTTTCGTAGGATATTATCCGACAGCCCCACAACATTTTTTATACTTCTTTCCACTTCCGCAGGTACATGGATCATTGCGACCAACCTTTTGGGAAACGATGGGCGTCGATTGCTCGTCCCAACCTCCCCATTCACTGGGAGGCCACTCCCCATCGTCTGACAGTTGGTCCATACCTTCACCCCACTCCGCATAATAATCAATCATAGAGTCCACCTCAGGCTTTCTTGGATCAGCGTTATAACGTTCCATGTATTTCTTTAAATCTTGAAACGTGCCGTGCATTTGCTCATCAACGTATTCCAACTTATGCAGGTCCCCAATGACCGGTAATAACTCGGCAAATCCTGCGTCAACAGCATCGGCAACTAAATAAGTCACAGCCCCTGTATCAATTAAATTATCTGCCGGCAAGGCATCACGAAACGCCAAAAACACCTCTTGATATATCCGCACTACCTCCTCCCGGCGGCTTGGGAAATGTACCCCTATTTGAGCCAATGCTTTGGAAACTGCACATTTGGCATCAGCGCTGATACCGGGTTGGCACAAAAAGGCACCCAACACTTCGGGCCGGGTTTGCCCAAGCACAAAAAAGTATTGCCATACGGTAGAGGTAATCCTGTCCCCAAACCAGTAATCTAGGTATTCGTCATCGTATTCGAAAAATGCCAACACCTTTTCCAGAGATTCAACAGCCTCAAGCTCTTTCAATAACCACAACGCATGAACCGGAAAACTGGCCGTTTGCTCATCCCATCCCCGATCTAAGCAAGCATAAAAACGATCTATACCATCGCGCAACACGACCAATAGGTCCGCAACCAATGTTTCCCGGGGCAACCGTAAGATGGCGTTCAGCTTCTCGGCCGGAAAGTCCATACCGTATCGATATAAATCTTCAACTTCAGGGTGTCGAAGCGCTGGTTGCGACTCGAGCGGCGGATCAGTCGGCCGATTTACGACTTCAACGGTAATCTCTTTCTCTTTCTGGCGCTGAAACCGCTCTCCCGCCATTCTAAGCCTCAGCGGGTGCAAAAAAGTTTCCGCTTGTTCGGTATCCGGATGATCAGCCGCCACGTCCTTGAGTATCGAGAGATGATGCTCTGCACCTTTCAAGTCCTCACGTTGTACAAAATAAAACGTTGCCAATTTATGAAACCCCAAAACCTCACCCACCTGAAACACGTCGCGATTGGGGTATAACCGATTAAGATCCCAATGATCTCCGACCACCTCCTGCACTGTATTTAGCTCGCCGTGCTGTATCCGCCGAAAGGCATCGTTGATTTTCCCAAAAAGGTAGTCGGGATGATGGGTTAAGATTTGTTGATTTATTTCGTGTGCCTTGCTCATATTCCCCGTCGCCGCGTATGCCCCCATCAGCAGGTTCTTCAATTGCGGGATATCGGGGTATACCTTGACCAACTGTCGCAACTCTTTCGTAGCACTGCCCACCCCGTCCTGCACTTCGAAATATAAGCGTTCGATACGCTTGTGAAGTCCAGGCGATATCCCATACGCTTCATCCATAAAATGAGGATTATCCGTTATGTTGTATCCATGGGCGAAATAAGCCTCGTCACTATCCAATTTATCGTGTCCTCGCATTCTTCTAGTATAAATTTCGCGAAAAATAAATAAATCTCCCCGACAATGGAAACCGCGGGATATACGTTTACGTCTTTTTTGACTTTTGGTGAATACAATCACTGAAAAGTATTACTTTTGGTGAATACAATCACTGAAAAGCATTACTTTTGGTGAATAAACATTACAAGTATGATAAAACGAATTATTGAGAAATCAATCGCAGACAGACTATTTAAGGGGAAAACTATCATTGTAACAGGTCCCCGGCAGGTGGGTAAGACCACCTTGGTCAATGGTATTTTAGCCGACAGGGACTTTCTTTTCCTTGATGGTGACGACCCGTTGGTGAGAACCCAATTGACCAACCCAAACAAGAAAGAAATTGAAACCCTTATCGGAAATGAACGAATCGTATTCATCGATGAAGCTCAACGGATAGAAAACATCGGGTTAACCGCAAAAATGATACACGACCAGTTTAAGCACGTGCAATTGATTGTGAGCGGTTCATCCGCGCTCGAGTTGCGTGACCATACCAACGAACCGCTGACGGGCCGGAAATGGGAATACAACCTATATCCCATATCCTATGAAGAACTGGAAAAGTCGCGCAATTATCTCGATGCGAGAAGAGATTTGGAAAATCGGTTGATTTACGGATACTATCCAGATGTGATCAACAATCCGGGTGAAGAGCGCGAAATACTTAATGAGCTCACCCAAAGCTACCTCTATAAAGATATCCTAGCCTACGGAAACATCAAAAAGCCAGAGGTACTGGAAAAGATCCTCCGAGCGTTAGCATTCCAGGTAGGGAGCGAGGTTAGTTACAATGAAATCGCACAATTAACCGGTGTGGATAAGAACACTGTATCGAGTTACATCCACCTATTAGGGCTGTCTTATATCATCTACCCGCTTACCTCCTTCAGCAGGAACCTTCGCAACGAAATCAAAAGTAATCAGAAAATCTATTTCTACGACAACGGTGTACGTAACGCACTGATCCAAAACTTCAATCCACTCGAATTGCGGAATGATGTGGGTGTACTTTGGGAGAATTTCCTGGTTTCAGAACGGGTAAAGCGTAACCATTACCACCATACGTTCGCCAACCGATATTTCTGGCGCACAAAACAACAGCAGGAGCTGGACTATGTTGAAGAAAAAGACGGATCAATCTGCGGATTCGAATTTAAATGGAATCCCAAAGCCAACGCGCGGATTCCATCAAGCTTCGTCGATGCCTACCATGCAAAAGTTACCGTGGTCACCCACGAAAACTTCAGGGAATTTGTTGGAG
>CAZTJY010000175.1:0-5340 GCA_964613725.1 uncultured Parapedobacter sp.
TCTTTTTTGTCCGGGAGCTGCACGACAGGCATTTTGACGCTACGTGGCATGCCCATTCCGAGTACCAGCTTTTCTTGGTAGTGGAGGGCACTGGCACAAAATTCATCGGTAATACGGTAAAGCCCTTCGATAGTGGTGACTTGACGTTCCTTGGACCGAATATCCCGCATCTTTGGCGTAGTGATGAACGTTACTTCGACCCGCACAGTGAGGAGATCAGCCGGGGATTGGTCATCTATTTTAACGGAACTGCCCTTGGCCAGCTTATAGAAAAACAAGAGTTCGATCAACTGAAAACGTTATTGGAGAAAGTCCGGCGGGGAATGGAAATCCAAGGGGATGCTGCCCGTCAAACATCGGTGTTGATGCACGAACTTGTGCATTTGCACGGCATGGAAAGCATCATCCATTTATTCCGGATACTCGACTTGCTTGCCAAAAGCAAGGAATATCACCTGTTGCACGATGATATGGTGCAGTACAAATTGAAAGATGTCGAAACGAACCGAATCAACATCGTTTATAACTACGCAGCCAAACATTTCAAATACAAGATTACGCTGGAAGAGGTAGCCGCATTGCTGAATATGACACCCACATCGTTCAGCCGTTATTTTACGATGAAGACCAGTAAATCGTTCTCCTACTTCCTTACCGAACTCCGTATCCGCAATGCTTGCAAGCAGCTTTCAACGGAAGAAGCGAAGACGATTGCACAAATTTGCTACGAATCGGGCTTCAATACGCTGTCCAATTTCAACAAGCAATTCAAAACGTTCATCGGCATGACGCCTACCGAATACCGACAGAAGTTTTTGACGCTGTAGCTTATAACCCGAACCGCTTCCTCAACGTGATACCGTAAGTAGCGGGCCGGCCCAAATGGACGGCAGCAAAGCCAAAATCGTAGGCATAATCCGCATAATGCTTATCCGTAAGATTCTGCCCCCACAAGGTCAATTCATATCCTTGGAACGAATAACCGATATGGGCATTCAGCAAACTGTACGTTTCCTGCCCTAATGTGTTTTGCACATTGAAATATTGCTGGCCCACGAACTTACCATACATGCCAAACTGGAGCTGCTGCGAGGTGCCGATTGGCAATACATATTGCGCGCCAAGGAAACCGGTCCAATCGGGCGTAAATGCCGGGCGGTTGCCTTTCAATTGCACATTCCCGTCTTCACCCGCGGTATTTAAATCGAGGTAGCGGGCATGGGTAAAGGCGGCATTGCCCCAAAGGCTCAGGTTACGAACTACCCGTGCGGTGGCTTCCAGCTCCAGGCCCATGCTCTCCATGCGGCCGGTATTCTGGGTCACGGTGATGGCATCGGGCAACACCAAGGTAGGCACCTGCGCATCATGCACGCGGGTATAGAAGGCAGCTACATTGACTTCCAACCGCCGATCCAGCAACATATTCTTGGTACCAATTTCTACGTTGTCGCTATATTCTGGATCAAAGGGGCGTAACGACGCCTCAGTTGGGTCGGATGAAAGCTGCGAAATGCCACCCGTGCGGAAGCCCCGGGTGTAGCTGCCATAAACCTGGCTGCGGTCATGGAAGGCATATTTGGCACTAAAGCTCGGACTGAGTGCGTAGAAGTTCGCTGATGCGGCCGTATCCGGTTGCAGCACCATCAGGTCGCCACCATCGGGCTGAAATTCACCACGGGCATCTAGCGTCGCATGCTCGTAATCATACCGCAGTCCGGCTTGGAGCGCCAGTCCGTTCTCAAACCGGAGCCCCAACTGCCCGAAAACGGCGACACCTTGGTTAACGGCCGAGTTCGACAGTATACTCGTGGCATGTGTCGGTGTTCCCTCACCCATCATCCCCGCATCCGCCCCGAAATGCGTACCCTGCTTCGTGGGTGCATCCTGGTGGAACAAGAATGTGCCCGCCGTCCAATTCATCAAGCTGTTTTTTGAGGGCGCCGAAGAAAGTTTAAATTCTTGGGTAACTACCTTCACATTATTCCAGTCTTTTCCATAATCGTTGACAATGGAAATTGCATCCATCGGTGAAAAATCACCATCGATGGGGTTTTGGTAATACCGATGATTGGATTGGAAGGCCGTCTGCGAGCTGAAACTGATGGCACGGCCGAAGTGGTTGATGGAGAGCGACGCATTTCGTGATTCGTCGACCATCGTGGTTTTCGCGTTCTGGTTTAAATGGAAAGGGTTTCCAAACGCATCATCCAATCCCATGATTAACGCAAACGCTCCATCATTCCGGTTAGACACGTGTTTGAAATTGAGCGTCATGGCCCATTGACTGTTCAGCAGGTATTTCAGGTAATAGTTGCCAAACACCGTATGTTGCCTGTCATAATCCGAACCATCGAAATCGTTGGTATAGAACCCGTCCGCCCCGTTATAAAGCAGCGATGCGCCAAGGAAGAGTTTATCTTTGACCACAGGTGTGCGCAGGCCGGCCAGGTAACGCTGTTGGCCGTGGTTACCTAAGTTAATCTCGACAAGACCGCTGGTCTGGTTGGACGGCTGCTTGGTGACGATGTTGATGACCCCGCCCATCGCATTCCGTCCATAAAGGGTTCCTTGTGGCCCACGAAGTACCTCAATCCGTTCCACATCCTGTAGATACGGAATATAGGTATCTAAACCGAATTGGTTTACCCCATCTACGTAGGTGGCCACCGCCTGGTTGTACGAAGTAGTGGTAATGCCGCGAAGCGACGCCACATTGCGGCCATCGCCCGGGTTGGCCATGTTTAGATTCGGCACCACAGCGGTTATATCCATGACATTCCAAATGTATTGCTGTTCAATCGCCTTGCTGCCTACCACCGACAAACTTGCCGGGATATCGTGAGGGTCACTCTCCATTTTCTGGACGGTAACCACTGCCTCATCCAAGCGGTTTTCGACGCTATTCAGCTGGATATCGATCGTTAAATCCCCCCCAACGATTGCCGTGTAATTTTCAGTGGCAAAACCTACGGCACTCACCCGGATTACATGACTGCCAGACGGGACTTGTCCAAGCACGAAATTCCCCTGCTCATCGGTAGCCGTTGCCAGGACGGAATTCAACACTTGTACACTGGCGCCCGGCAGGCCCCGGTTATCCGAAGATAGCACCTTGCCGCTGACCGTATACTGGGCCAGTGCGGATGTGGTTGCCATCATCACGCATACGAGTAGTAAACATAAACCGCGTAAAGACGCTTCGACCTTGGATATCCGTATCATTATTCTTCCTTGCTTTGAAATTCTTCTTTGAGACGCCGCGAAATTACCACAATTCCCGATAAATGCAAATGGCCATACAACGTTGCGCTGTATGGCCATACTACCAAACGGTACCTTCTATTAATATCCGTCGTTCTGGTCGAGATTCGGGTTTTTTGTCCGTTCGCCTTCGGGTATGGGGAACAGCGTACGGCTTTGTGCTTTTTCGTGTGGCCGGTGGTTGAACCAGGTCTTGGTTTGGAACACCCCGAAGCGGATGATGTCTTGACGGCGATGGGCTTCGGCTGCAAACTCCCAGCCCAATTCATCGAGGAACCGGCCGTATTCGATATCCGCCCCACCGTTTGCCCCATCAACCGAGCCATCCTTATTCTGCCAACCGTAGTTGTAGCTGCTGCCCTGCAGCAACTGGTCGCCCGTAACGGTTGCTTTTTCCGGATGGTCTTTGAAAGCGCGTTGCCTGACCTGTGTTACCAGGGTAGCGGCACCTGCTGCATCCCCGGTACGTAAAAGCGCCTCCGCCTTCATCATCAACACATCGGCATAGCGAAACATAGGGTAATCGTTGTCCAGGTTACTCGTAGCTCCTTGCTTGATCTCGTACTTTCCGATGCGGTACCCACTGTTGCTCGATGCCACCGTACCGTCGCCGCCGATACCGGGTACATGCTTGACATAATTAATAACTTCTTCACCCGTACTGGCATGGTATTGTGGCCCCTGTATCCAGGTATCATACAAGCGGCTATCGTCTGGGTCATATGTATCAATAAACTGCGGCACGGCGCAGTTACCTCCCCATGGCCCGGCGGACATGCCGTAAACCAGCCGGCTCAACGGATCGAGTGTTTTCATGTGGATTTGACTGCCCGTGCCATAAATCTCGTCGTAAGGTACGGCAAAAATAATCTCGCCCGAATTCTGGTTGGTATACGTAAACACGTCGGAGTAATTGGCATCCAAGGTGTAAGCCTGACTGTTGATGATGTCATCTGCCTCCTGGATAACCAAATCCCATTGCGGCGTGCCGATATATACTTCCGCGTTCAGGTAAATTTTAGCCAGCAGCGCTTTTGCGGCCCAACGGTTCATGCGTCCATACATGGGCGATACCTCTTCCGAAAGCTGCGGCAGCACCTCGGTGAGCTCGCTTACAACAAAATCATAGACTTCCGCACGTGTGCGTTGCTCGGGCAATGACACATCACTGTAATCCGTGACGATGGGGACATTGCCGTGGTTATCCAACAGCAAAAAATACGCTAATGCGCGTACCGCACGCAATTCGGCGATTGCTGCGCTTCCTACCGCATCGGGCAACGGGATGCTGCCATCTTCTATTTGCATGATCACCATATTAGTTCGCGTAATCGCCGAGAAGGCTTGATTCCAAGTGTTTGTGGGTTGCCATTGTTCGGAAGTCCATGTATGTTGGTGCATGCGTCGGTAGGTACCCGCGTCGTCCCAGCCATTGGGACGTACTGGCGTGATGATGGCATCCGCCGATTCCTCCTGCAAATCGAAATACCCTTGCCAGCCGAACATCAAGGCGCGGAAGGGCGCGTATACCGGTGCCAAAATGTAGGGCAGGTCGCGCTCCGTAGGCTTGAACGAGCTAGCCAACACTTCCGAATATACCTTTTCATCGAGGTCCGTACAGGAACTCACCGTGGTAACAAACGTAAATACCAACGCCGCCGTATATATCAAAAATTTCGTTTTCATCATTTTAATTCTTAGCTGTTCAACCATTTGTTAGAAAGTGAGGTTTAGCCCGAGCGTATAGGTGCGCGTAGTGGGGTACTTGTCGCGATGGTCTATACCCGGCGAAAAGGTGAAATTTTCGTTTCCGATAACGCCCATGTTCACCCTTTCGGGGTCGATCCCTTTATAGGCGGTGAACGTCACCAAATTCAACCCCAAAGCCGCCGCCCAATTGGGGTTAAAAATTCCGCCGGAACTCATCCAGGAACTCACCCGCACCGAAACGGCCACGCCCAACCCCACCGGACGCCTCTGGAAAATCGGGGTCGTTCTTTACAACGAATCCCCTCCGGCCGAGGAGACTCTGGAAGGCATGGCCGAAGCGTGGAAGGAAAGCCCGCTGGTCGAGGGAAA
>CAZTJY010000176.1:0-5198 GCA_964613725.1 uncultured Parapedobacter sp.
GGCCATAGACCAGTCATCCCCGGATGCGGTGTTCTCCGCGTTCCGGCTATCCGTGGCGTTGAACCGCTCGGACGACGAAGTGCTGGCATTGATCCGGCACCTTGCCGTGCCGTTGGGCATAACCGCCCTGGATGCGACTGCGGAAAACGAGCGGGGTTTTCTGCTTACCGCAGCGAACCTGTCGCTGCTGTACCGCCACAGTATACTTGCCGAACGGTTGAAGCTCACCGTGAACGAACTGTTTGCACTGATGGCGCTGTCGCCTGCGTTCCCTGGGGGATACCTCGAAAATGCGGACCACGTGGATGCCTTACTGGCACTGCACCAGTGGTGGAAAACCTCCGGATATACACTGGATGATCTGCACGTCATCCTGAAAACGGGAAACGTGGCGGATGCCACCAGCTATCTGTCGTCAGCGGATACCGCGAAGGAAATCCTTCAACAGCTAACCGAAGCAAATCAATTGGTTTTCGCCGATACGGTCTTCGCCTACGTGGATGGCGTCACCGAAGCACAGTCGAGGGAACTCATCGCTAGCAATACGGCAATCATCGAGCAGTCGCCAGACGGGACGAACTACCGCCTGAAGCCGGATTTCAACCCGGCCGTCGCCATGACGGTGCCGGCGGGGATTGCCGTGCCGGAGCCGGTCCTGAGGAGCGTACTGCTTCCGTACCACGCTGCACACCTGATCCCGTTCCTCCTGTCGGGCAAGCTCGGCCTCGCCGAGCCCATCTTGCGGGCAATCATCACGGCGATTGGGTATGACCTCGACAACGACGCACTCACCCTTGAATTGCAAAACAATACCGACCCTTCCGTGGCGCTAAAAGGCCTGATCGACGACCTGCTCCCCTTGAGTGTATTATTCAAGGGCAAGAAGAAGTTCACGGCCGATGCCATATCGTTTATCGCTGCGAACCCGGCGTTGTTTGGCATAACGGATATACAATCACTGACGCTGCAGCACATACGCCGTATCCATACGTATGCTTCCTTCATAAAAGTGGAGGAAGATGGCAGCAGCAATACGGGCAGCCTGAATAGCGTACTCCTTGCTTTCTCTACGGCCAACCAGTACCAGGATGCCGACCAAGCCCTGTTGGCTAGCCTGCTGGCAACCAAGGAGGAGCTGCTTCTCAGCATCCACTCCCTGGCAGGGAGCTTTACCGACGCGGTTTCCGCCCTGGCATTCTACCACGACTGTACAGCGGTGTGCGGCTATATCGGCATCGGCGGCGGCACGCTGGCGAAAATCATGGCGACCGACTACGACACGTTGAATGAGGCCATGATGGAGATCCTTGCGGCTTTCCGCAGCAAATATCCCGATGAAGCCGAGCGGAAGGCGAAATTGGAAGACTACCAGGATGCACTCCGCGGGAAGAAAAGGTCGGCGCTTACCACCTACCTTATCCATTCGGGTTTCCCGCAGTTTGAAGATACAAACGACCTGTACCATTATTTCCTGATCGATACCGAACTGGAGGGCTGCTCACGGACATCCCGGCTGGTGGCCGCAACCATGAGCCTGCAGCTGTACATCCACCGCATCTTATTGAACCTGGAGCAGGATGCCCAGGAACCGGGTACGGCAGGCCGGATCCACGTGCGGCCCGACGATATTCCTGCCGATGAGTGGGAATGGCGCAGAAACTACCGGGTATGGGAGGCGAATCGGAAGGTATTCCTTTACCCGGAAAATTACATCGAGCCCGACCTGCGGGACGATAAAACGCCGTTGTTCAAGGAGCTGGAGTCGGACCTCTTGCAAAAGGAAATCAATGCCGATAATGTATTGGACGCCTATGGCCGTTACCTGCGTGGGTTTGACGAAGTGGCGCATCTGAAGATAGCGGGTTCTTACCATGAAAAAGATGATCGGTCGGCCACAGACGTACTCCATTTATTCGGTGTAACCGCCGACGAACCGCCCATGTATTACTACCGGCGGGTGGAAAACCTCTACTATGCCGAACAGCGGGATGACCGCGGCGTGGTGTGGGAACCCTGGCAGAAGATCAACGTGCAGATTCCCGTGCGGAAAGTGGCACCGATTACCTACAATGGCAGGCTGCACGTATTCTGGACACGGGTAACGACCCTGGGCAATACGGTGTTTGATAATAACCGGTCGATCTTTACCGGCTACAGCCATAAGGTATCCATTGAGTTTACGACACTCAAACTGGATGGAACATGGACGCCGCCGCAGAAGCTAGATTTGCGAGATTGCTACCCGTTTGAAGGAAACGGGGTGATCCAAGACCCCTTGGCCGACCGCCATGAAATCGATGATTTCACCGGCTCATTGCACGACGCGCTCCGGTCGTTCCCGTTCTTTAATTGGTCAGGACTGAATGAAGCCGTGCGTAAAATGAAGACACCCCGTTATGCGTTGTCGCCGCATTACGAGCCTGTAGACGAGTATACGCTGAACGGGTTTTTATGGGACCAGGTCTATCCGTACGTGGATTCGACGGGCCGGTTGATATTGACCGGGGCGGGCTTCCAGATGCGGGCTGCCATCGACTTCTATAACCTCAATGCACAGTATAACGGGATCCCGATCAATGATTTCACAAACGACCCGGTGCGGGAATCGTGGTATTTTGTAAAAGACAAGACCGCTAAGCTCCTCACCCGGTCAGGCAATACGCTGTACCGGGCTTCCGCTCCCGCCACGCAGGTGTTCGACACGTATGCGTACGGCAGCTTGATCACCAATACGTCTAAGTCTGACACCCTCCTTAACCGGCTTTGGCGGCAGGATACACTGAATCATTCGTTTGATAACATCCGCCAGAATGCGGTTGCAACCCTTCGGAGCGGCAGCCAGGTACAGATCGTAAACGGCGCTTTCAGCGACGCGATCATCGATGCGAATGGCGACCTCTTGCTGCTGCAGGGCGCACCCGCCGAAGGAAATGGCTTTGTCTTAAAGCGTATAGGTACCACGCTTAGCGAAACCCTTACCCGGACGTTGTTTACAAGTGGCGTGGATACGGCCCTGAATATCGCTACGCAGAAAGCTTTGAAGGAACTCGATGCGTCGATAAGCCTGCCGGGCGGTTCGGGCGTGGCCAATAAGGTGGTGAGCGGCAAAGTCGACTGGAAGGGTGCTTATGGCACGTACTACCGGGAGATTTTCATGCACATCCCATTCCTGCTGGCTAACCACCTGAACAGCCAGGGCAAGTATGCCGAAGCGCAGAGATGGTATCACTATATTTTCAATCCGGGGTCTACCGAGGTGGTGACGTACCCCGCTGGTGCGACGGCTGCGCAAAAGCGCAAAATGGAACTCGATCGGAACTGGCAATACCTGGAGTTCCGCGAAATTGACGTGCAGACATTCCGGGATCAGCTCAACGACAAAACGGCGATTGAAGCGTATAAGAAAGACCCCTTCAATCCGCACGCCATTGCCAGGCTGCGCATGAGCGCTTACCAGAAGAGCATCGTGATGAAATACATCGATAACCTGCTGGATTGGGGCGACCAGCTGTTTACCCAAGACACCATGGAATCGGTCAATGAGGCGACGCTCCTGTATGTAATGGCGAAGGAAATCCTAGGCGACCGGCCGGCCCAGATCGGCGACTGCGGTGAGGGTAAGGTTTCACCGAAAAACTATGCCACCATCCAACCGCTGTTGAATAAGGGCAGCGAGTTTTTAGCCGAACTGGAGAGCTATACGATCGTGCGGACCCCGTCCAAATCCGTTGCAGTGGGCGGAAAAGTGACGAAAACGAAGGCCGCGGTTGCCTCGGCAACGCGAAAAGTGCTTTCCCGGTATGGTGATTCGAAGAAGACTTCGCTGAAGGCCATGTCATACGACGTGTCGGCGGGCGAATACAAGGACCTGCAGAGGTTGCGGGAGCAACTGCTGCCGGAGGTGACCGTGAGGCCAGTAGACGATGCGTTTACCGGCGCGTTCGCCAAAGGCGTAGGCAGAGCGCTGGATTGGAAAAAGGATTCCATCTACGTTAAAGGTAAATTCCGGATCCCGTCATTTGGTTTCAGTATTATCCGGCATGTGTCGCCCGTGTTCTGTGTGCCTGGAAACAAAGATTTGCTGGCTTACTACGACCGCGTGGACGACCGCCTTTTCAAAATCCGGAATTGCATGAACATTCTCGGGCAACGGCGGCAGCTGGCACTGTTCGCACCTGAGATCGATCCGCGGTTGTTGGTTCGGGCAAAAGCGGCCGGACTTTCGTTAGACGATATCCTGCAGGCCACGGCGGGCAACCTGCCACCGTACCGCTTTTCTTATATTTTGGAACGGGCAAAGGCGTTCACCTCCGTGGTACAGGGCTTCGGATCGGCACTCCTCGGCGCCATGGAACGGCGAAGCGGGGAGGAGCTGACGCTGCTCCGCGCTACGCAGCAGCAGAACATCCTAGAGCTATCGACCAAAAGCCGCGAACTCGAAATCAAGTCGGCCGAAGAGGGCATCAAAGTGTTGAACGACCGACTGGAGGCGTTGAACTATCAAATCGGGTATTACGAAGGGTTGATCAACGAGCGGACGAGCGGATGGGAAGTCGCGCAGCAATTTGGCCTCCATACGTCGTCCGTCATCAATGGCATCGCCATTCCACTATGGACCCTGAATGGGGTGTTCGGCCTCATCCCGCAGATTGGCTCGCCATTTGCCATGAAGTATGGCGGGCAGGAGCTGAGCGAAAGCGTCAAAGGGTTTGCTGAGGGGATGCGCAGTACAGCACTTTTTGCGGATAAGCTGGCGGCGTCTTCTGGCCTTGAAGCCGGGTTCGATCGCAGATCGGCAGGGTGGAAGCACCAGAAAAAATTGCTGGAGTTTGAAAAGACCCAAACGGAAAAGAACCTGATTGCTGCAGAAATAAAAAGGGACATCCTGATTGAAGCCCGGAAGCTCCATCAGAAGCAAATCGAGCACAACCAGGAAGTGATGGATTTCTACGGTGAAAAATTCTCCAACCTGGGACTGCACACCTGGCTGTCTACCACCATGCAACGGGTGTATAAAGAAGCCTACAACAATGCGTTGGCGATTGCTCGCCTGGCCGAGCAGGCTTACCGGTATGAGCGCGACGACAACACCTTCTTTATCGATGGCTCTTATTTTGACTCGACGAAAGGCGGCCTGCTGGCCGGAGAACAGCTGCTGATGGCGCTGCACGCCATGGAACGCAGGTACTTGGAAACCA
>CAZTJY010000177.1:0-5051 GCA_964613725.1 uncultured Parapedobacter sp.
CAAAATTTATACCTTTGTTACACTTCGGGATAAAAACCCGACATCATTACATGCAACAAGAACTCGAATTAAGCGTTCTCCCCGAGCACATCACCGACGAAACACGCCTTCTTGCCGAAGGCGCCAAGAAACTACGTATTGCTCCCGAACGGGTTAAAGGGCTGAAAATCCGAAAACGCTCCATTGATGCGCGTGGAAAGCGTGTGGTATTCCGGGTGCGCGTCATTTATTACATCGACGAACCACCCGTGTCCGACAATTTGCACATGCACTATGCCAATGTAGCAGCCGCGTCGTCGGTCATCATCGTCGGTGCCGGTCCTGCAGGCTTATTTGCGGCCTTACGTTGCTTGGAAAAAGGCCTTCGCCCCGTGGTGCTCGAGCGCGGCAAAAATGTACAGGAACGGCGGCGCGATCTGGCGGTATTAAACCGGGATGGACTCGTTAACCCCGACTCGAACTACTGCTTTGGCGAGGGGGGGGCGGGCACCTACTCCGATGGCAAGCTCTACACGCGCTCCAATAAGCGGGGTGATGTGCAACAGGTTTTGAATATGTTTGTAGCCCACGGCGCTACCAAAGACATATTGGTCGATGCCCGTCCACATATCGGCACGAATAAACTCCCGCACATTATCCAGCGCATGCGTCAAACCATCCTGGACCATGGTGGTGAAATCCATTTCGACAGTCGGGTAACCGACATTTTACAAAAGTCAGGCAATGTCAGCGGGGTGGAACTTGCTACCGGCGAACAGCTTATGGCCAACCACGTGATCCTAGCTACGGGACATTCCGCGCGGGATATTTTCGAACTGTTCTACCGCAAGCGGTGGCTGGTGGAGCCCAAACCATTTGCCCTTGGCGTGCGCATCGAACACCCACAGGAAATCATCGACCAAGCCCAGTACCATTGCCCCGTACGGAGCGAGCACCTGCCGCCGGCCTATTACAGTTTGGTGGAGCAAGTGGATGACCGTGGTGTATTCTCCTTCTGCATGTGCCCGGGAGGTATCATTGCGCCATGCGCCACGGATAAAGGCGAAGTGGTCGTGAACGGCTGGTCGCCTTCCAAACGCAACAACCCCTACGCGAATTCTGGAACGGTGGTACAGGTGAATTTGGCCGATGTTCCGCAGGTGGCACGCTACCCGTTTGCGTTGATGGACTTCCAGCATGAAGTAGAAGAACGCGCCTACGTGCTAGGCGGTGGCAACCTGGTTGCCCCAGCCCAACGAATGGTCGATTTCGTGGAAGGAAGGTTATCCAGCTCCTTACCTGTCAATTCCTACAAGCCCGGTACCAAGAGCGTACCACTCGCCGAGGTGCTGCCCGCCTTTGTCCACGATGCACTAAGGAAAGCGCTTCCGGTGTTTGGCAAGAAAATGAGGGGCTATTATACCAATGAGGCCGTACTTGTTGGTGTCGAATCGCGCACGTCTTCGCCGGTGCGTATACCTCGGGACAGGCACACGCTACAACATCCGCAATTGAAGGGGCTATATCCTTGCGGTGAGGGAGCGGGTTATGCGGGGGGGATCGTATCGGCAGCTATCGATGGGATGAATTGCGCGGATGCGGTAATCCGGTAAAATAAGCCACATCGGACCGTTATAAAGCGATGCGGGTAAAATATCCGCTTATCAATGGAGGTCTGTCACGTTTCCTCGTGACCCCTTGTTTTATACCAAACATTTGGGTTCAACAATGGAAAAAACAAACAAAAACCACAATCACAAACAAGCGCTCGTCGCTTGGCTGGCCATCTATCCGCTAATTACGTTGCTATACGCTTTGCTAGGGAATTTTTTGGCCGACGTCGCCGCTCCGTTAAAGACGATGGTCCTTACTTTGATTGCTGTACCTTTAATGTCATATGGCATGTTGCCTTTATTAAACAGACTACTCTCGCGTTGGCTGAATAAGTAAAAAATTGACACCGTGCTGTCACGTTTCATCACCGCTAATTGTCAATCAAGAAATAAATTAACAAAAGCATGAAAATCGTAAAAGTAACGTACACCGTACAGCCGTCGTTCGCGGCTAAGAACCTTGAAAACGTGAAGACTTTCGTCAGCGACATCAAAGCGCTCAACAATCCGTCCATCCGCTACATTTCTTATCTTGGCGCCGACGGAAAGACATTCACACATATTGCTACATTTGATAACGATGAGGCACAACAACAATTTCTGGCGCTTCCTTCATTCAAATCATTCCAGCAACAGCGTGATGGAAGTGGCCTGGAAGCGCCGGAGAACCTGCAATTCCTTGAGCTGGCTGCTGCCTCTTACGATATTTTTAATTGAAAAGGCCAGCCCCTACCCCGGCACGGCGAGCCCGTGACGGGCAGGGGTTCTTGACTAAAAAGAGAAAAATAAGTAGATGACCGATTACCAAAGCAAATTATTCCCCTATGCTTACAACATCCTGGGGTCGGTGGATGACGCACTCGACGTGATCCAAGATGTGATGGTGAAGCGGCTGATGGGCGTCGGCGCTGCGATGGAAAATGAACGTGCATATTTGATAAAGAGTGTCATCAACCAGGCCATCAATCTTAAAAACCGGAATTCACGCATCCACGGCCAGCGAATGTGGCTACCCGAGCCTGTCGCTACCGAGCGGGCCGATTCCCGATTGAATAAGAAGGAGATCATTTCGTATTCGGTGTTGGTGCTCCTGGAACACCTCAACGCCAGGGAACGAGCAGTGTTTATCCTGAAAGAAGCGTTTGGTTACGCACATGAAGAAATTGCGGAAGCCTTGTCGATTACGGTTGACAATTCGAGGAAATTATTAAGCCGCGCAAGGCAAAACCTGAAGGACGGCGATGGTGGGCCTAAACCTGTCGCTACGGCAACCGCCGATCTTCTGGACACCTACATCCATTGTATCGAAACTGGTGATATCGAGTCGCTCACGAAGTTGCTGTCCAACGAAATTGCGGTGAAAGCGGATGGTGGCAAAAAGATGCAAGTGGTTAGTGAATTTACACAAGGAAAACGGCAGGTTATCGACCTGATGTTGTATCTCTATACCCACTACCAGCATCGCTATCAGCTAGAAATACATACCATCAACCATCAGCCGGCATTACTTTTTTATGAAAATGGAAAACTGGTTAATTGTCAAGTGTTCGAATGGGACAACCGGCAATCCCAGATCCGGCGCATTTTCTCGATAGTTGATCCTGCTAAGCTTTCCCGGGTTGGTCATTTGTAAAGAAGACACTACGCTTTCAGCAAAGTAATTTTTGAAAATGCACGGATTGCATTACATTTGCATCATACCAGCGAAAGTAGCTCAGTTGGTAGAGCATCAGCTTCCCAAGCTGAGGGTCGCGAGTTCGAACCTCGTCTTTCGCTCCTCTTATATTCCCACATTTTGCGGGGATTTTGTCTTAAATAAGCTTTGTATTCAGTATTTTACAGATTGTTTTTTCCGACGTGAGAAGTTAATAATTCTGTCAACTCCGTTTCTGCCTCATTTGTAATCGGGTCTCAGGGGCGGGTATCAATGTAATGGGTTCGCTCCCAAAAAAACAAGAAGCCACGCAGTAGAAAAGCTACTGGCAAACGAACAATGGGATGACCTTATCCCCTTTACCATCAAACCTAATCGGGAAAGAAATCTACGCATACGTGGCTTTTAACGAAATATTGAGTGATAGGGTGTCCGACAACCGCTGCGAACATGTACCCACAATCGGTTAAAGCCCTTCTTCCACGAGATGTTCCACATGCTTGCGTACGGTATCGTTATTAAAACGACTGGTCACATCGAATGCAAAAGCATGGGTGAGGAGTATCCTAGCTTGCGCTTCGCTGATGCCCCTCGACCGCAGGTAAAACAACGCTTCGTTATCAAACTGGCCGATGGTGCAGCCATGGCTGCACTTCACGTCGTCTGCGAAAATCTCCAGTTGCGGCTTGGTGTATACGGCCGACTTCTCTCCGATCAGCAGGTTATTGTTCTGCTGAAAGGCGTTGGTCTTCTGTGCATCGAGGCGCACGAATATCTTGCCATTGAACACGGCGGTAGAGGTGTCCTGCGTAATATTCTTATACCACTCGTAGCTCTCGCAACGCGGCTTCATGTGATCCACAATGGTGTGGTTATCCACCAATTGGTTTCCTGCCGTAAGCGCGATGCCATACAAGTGGCTTTCCACCTCGCTGTCGCCCAGTCGAACATTGATGTTGTTCCGTACAAATGCCGCACCGGGAAAAGCGCAATTATAATTGTTATACAGGCTATGTTTTTCTTGGTGCACTTCCGTGTGGTTGATGTAACCGCTCTGTTCGCCAGCAACTTGTAAGTAATAATGTTGCAGCTTCGCGTTTTCGCGCACCATGATCTCGGTAACGTGGTTGCTCAGGCTGCGTTCGGCGGCATCGTCCGTTACGAACGACTCGATGATCTCGGCTTCAGCAAAGGCACCCATCACATAAAGGTTACGGGTTTGGCTAAACAGCGGGCTAGCTGACGCCGCCACGTGGATAACATGGATGGGTTTTTGCAGTTGGCAATTTTTACCCACCTCGATGAAAAGGCCTGAGGTGAATGCGGCCGTATTCAACGCCACAAACGGGTTATCCGTTTTATCGGCATAGGCCGTAAAATACTTTGCAAAACACAGCCGATCGAAGGCTTGTTCAATGGGCATGACCTGCAAGCCGGAAACCTCTTCGTGCGACGATAGCTCGCTGTTGTATTGCCCGTTTACTAATACCACGCGATGGGCATCCAGCTCGGGGATGTGTGCTTTATTAAGCGCGGGCCCAACTGGAAGTGCTTCCGCTTCCAACGCGTAACCCCGGTTGACCAATGGCTGCACGTTGGTATATTTCCATTCCTCGTTTTTTACCGTAGGGAAACCGACGGCTTTAAAGCGTTCCAGGGCCTGCTTGCGGATTTCGCCCAGCGATCCCGTGGTTCCGGCCGACAACCGCTCGCCAGCCGTTTTAATCAATTGGGTATATAGTGAATCACTCGTTTGTGTAATCATGGTATCTGTAGCCACTTCATCCAACATAGCCTCTCCTTTC
>CAZTJY010000178.1:0-4938 GCA_964613725.1 uncultured Parapedobacter sp.
TGATCTTGCGTCATGAGGCGGGAGGCCGTGATCACGTCCTTTCCGGAATAGAGGCTGTGGTTTCGGCGAAGTCGCTGGTTGGACCCTGGCGTGTGGATGGATCGCTGAGGGTTGACGGAGTCAGCACGACGTTGGCCGCCGCAACCGGCCGGGCAGATGATGCGGGCCGTATCGGCCTGCGGGTGCGGGCGAGGACGGCCGCCTTTCCGTTTACTGTAGAATTGGAGGGCAGTGCAGGGCTGGAGACCGGAGCCTTCTCCTATACCGGACGGCTGCGGATCGCGGGCGACCCGAAGGAGGCGACCGAATTGCGCGGTACCAGTTCCGGCGAGACAGTCAGGACGGGTGTCGCGGAATCAGGGCCAGGCTTCCGGTTGGACGGCGATTTCAGCCTGGATCATCGCAAGCTCGCAGTCGAGCAGTTCCGTTTCGAAACGGGGCCGCTGGATGCCCCCTATACTGCCGACGGCATGGCGTTGATCGATCTCGGCAAGCAGCCGCGCTTCACGATCAAGGCCACAGGCGCACAGGTGCAATTTGATCAGGCCGTGGGCCAGGACGGAGTCTCTGCCCTCACTCTCTCACAACGTGTGGCGGCCCTGGAGGCGGCGCTACGCAGTCTGCCCAGGCCAACCATTCCCGGCTCGGTCGAGGTCAATCTCCCGGCCGTGGTGGCAGGGGACACGACCATTCGCGACGTGAGTCTTTCCGCCGAACCTGTTTCCGACGGCTGGAGCGTCAGATCGCTCTCGGCCGTCCTGCCCGGACGCACCACGCTCGAAGCGGATGGCCTGGTCAAGCTTGGAGACGAATTCGGCTTTTCGGGCTCGCTGCTGCTGGCGATCGCGCAACCTTCCGGATTTGCAGCCTGGCTCTCCAACGATGTTGATGAGGCAGTTCGGCGACTGCCCGCCGCCGGCTTCAGCGCCAGGGTCGAGCTGACGGACAAGCGCCAGACATTGTCCGATCTGGAACTCATTCTGGGGAAAGCGAGATTTCATGGTCGCATCGACGCGGCGACGCCGGAGAATGCGCGGCCTTCAGTGGAAATGCGGCTCGAGGGCGGCGAGCTTGACGCTGAGGGAATGATGGCCTTTGCGTCCCTGTTCGTTTCCGACAAGGGCGCCAACCGCTTTGCGGATCGCGATGTCGACTTTCAGGTCAAGGCGGGGCCGGTGACCGTTGCCGGACTGATGGCGGACAGGATCGACACGGCAATGAGGCTCCGGAGCGGGGTGCTTGAGATCGACCGGCTTGCAATTAGTGGACTGTCCGGCGCCGAAATCAGCGCTACCGGGAGCATAAGGAATTTTCCCGACAGCCCGACAGGAAACATCGACGCTTCGCTGGTCGCGGTCGATCTCGCGCCGCTGGTCGAAACCACCGCCACTCTCTTTCCGGACAATGTCGTTCTCAGGGAACTCGCTGCGCGCACAGGTGCCTATCCTCAGCTGCTGCAGGACGCGCGTATCGACATCATTGCCAGCGCAGCGGAGAATGATGACGGCACGACCGGCGTAGCGGTCTCGGCGCAGGGAAATGCCGGCGGCTCGGCCTTCTCGGCCTCGCTTTCCGGGCAGGGGAGCCTGCAACATGCCGCGGATGCGCGACTGTCGCTTTCGTTCATGGCCCGCAACCAGGATGCAACCGCCCTGATGGCGCTCTACGGGCTGCCGGCGCTTCCATTGGGACTGGTCGGCGAAGCGACGACGGAATTGTCGGCAAAGGGGACATTATCGGGCGGCCTGGCCACCAGTTTCGCTGTTGACGGCGAGGGGCTGAATGCCCGCTTCGATGGCACTGTGACCGGCACACCGCAAGGACTGTCGGCTGAAGGGAAGGCCAGCCTGGAAGCGGCAGACATCGAGCCGTGGCTGATGACGGCCGGCGTGGCGATCCCCGGAATGGGCATGGGGACCTCCGTGTCGATCCAGGCAGAGGCCGATTACGGCAACACCCTTCTGGTTCTGTCAGGGCTAGAGGGAACGGTCAATGAAGCGGCGGTTTCGGGCGATCTCAACGCCAGCATGCGCGAAGGACAGCCGCACCTTTCCGGTTCCCTGGCGCTGGACGAACTCGATCTCGGCAAGTTCGCCGCAATGATCTATGGCGACGGCGCCTTTGCCGGCAACGGCCAGGGATGGCCGAAGGCCGCCTTTTCGAAAAAATCCGTCGCGCCTTTTTCCGCCGAGTTCGACCTCGCTGCAGGGTCCCTGACCGCCGCCATGGCGACAGCCTATGACGCGACGCTGCGGCTTTCGTTGAACCGGCAGGGCCTGCAGATCTCCGAACTCAGGGCCAAAATGTTCGGCGGAGATCTAACCGGCCTGTTCGAGTTGAAGAACAACGAAGGGACAGGTCTACTGAGCGGACAGTTCGCACTAGCCGGTGCCGACATTACTGCCGTGCTGCCGGAATCGGGCATGGCCGGAACGGCGAGCATTTCCACCACCCTTTCCTCCAGCGGCAAGTCCGTGGATGCGATGATATCGGCACTGTCTGGCTCAGGCACCGTGGCGTTGAAGAATTTGTCCATCGCCAACCTTGATCCCGAAGCGCTTCCGGAAATCATCGCGCAGGCTGACGGGATAGGGCGCGACGTTGACGCGGAACAGACGGCAGCTTTTGCTCCCGGCCTCGTTGTCACAGGAAAATTTTCCGCCGCCGACACGGATGTCGCTTTCACAATCGCCGGCGGTGCGGTGCGGGTGCCGCCGCTTATCCTGCAAAACCCTTCCGCCACAGTGTCGGCCGATCTTGCCGTGGACCTTGCCGCAGGTACGGTCTCGGGCGCAGGCCGCATCGCCTACCGCCCTGGCGAAGAGGAACTTGCCGGCTCCGAGCCGGCCATCAACTTTACGCTGGAAGGGCCGATTGGAGCCGTGCAGCCTGTTCTGGATACGGACCCCCTTGCGCAGTTCCTCACGCAACGCGCGCTTGAGAAGGAACAGAGACGCGTCGAGGCCATGCAGGCGGTGCTGCTCGAAAAGCAACGACTAAGGCGTGAAGTCCGCTACTACACTTCCCTTCAGGAAGAGCGCAAACGGGCCGAAGAGCGCCGGGCGCTGGAAGAAATGCGTGTGAGGGCCGAGGAGGAGGCGCGCGAACGTGCGCGGGTGGCGGCAGAGCTCGCCGCCAAGGCAAGGGCGGAAGCGGAAAGGCGGGCGGCGGAAAAGGCCAAAGCGGAGGCGAAGGCCAGGGCGTCGGCTGAAAGGGAAGCGGCGGAAAGAGCCAGAGCCGAGGAAGCAATGCGCCTTGCCGAGGAGGAGAGGGCACGTCGAGAGGCGGAGCGCAAGGCAGCGCAGCCTCAGCCGGAGGTGCAGCGTGCGCCATTGCCGCCGCCGACCGATCCTCCTCCCAAGCGCGTGTCCCCGTTCTTTTTCGAAGGACTGTTCGGTACGCAATGACCGGGCGTCCGTCTTGTTTCGCCGCCAGGTGAGCGTCAGCTTCAGCGGGCTTCGGTAACCACGACATCCATGGGAATATCGTGGGCTTGCGCATAGATGGTGGGAATCCGCTGCAACTCGTAGCCTACGCCGATGACAAGCGGCTTGCATGGCATTGCCGCGAGCGTGCGGTCATAGAAGCCGCCGCCATAACCCAGCCGGTAGCGGTTCGTATCGACGCCCACGACGGGCGAAATCACGATGTCCGGCAAGACGGGCGCGCCTGTGGCCGGGATCGGGATATTCCATACGCCCTTTTCGAGCGGGTCCCCGTGCTTCCAAGCCCGAAAGATGAGGGGCTTTCCCTTTTCAACGACCAACGGCAAGGCGGTTTGGCCGCCACGTACGTTGACCTTTCCCATCCAGGGGCGCAGGTCCGGTTCGCCGCGGAAGGGCCAGTATAGACTGATCATCTTGCCCGCAACGTCGCCCACGACGGCGTCGAGTCCTTCGGCGATGCGTGCTGACATGGTGGCGCGTGCATCTGCCGAGACCGCCAGCCTGGCATGGATCAGTCTCTCGCGTTCGGCCTTGCGCCATTTCCTGACATCCGCCCAGTCTCTCGGCGGGGCATAGAAAGCCGGCTCGATCTCGTGCATGAAACAGGGTGGGGAAGCATACTCCGCGGGTTCGTCGTCGTCGATGCCTGCCATGACCTTGGTCCTTTCGCCGGCTGTTCCAAGGCAACCCTACGCCTGCCTGCATCCTCGGGTTTGTCGCGAGGCGACACCATGCGAGCATTTCCGTCGCATCTGTGAGACCGGGCGCCCGCCGACATATGCCCGTTGCCCGAAACATGTTACACTCAACCTATGCGTTACGTGATTATCATTGCGGCGATTGCATTCTTCCTCGCCTGGGACCTGATCTACAATCAGGCCCGCTATATCGATGACGGGGTCAGGCTGATCGGCCAAATGGTCAGGTTCGTGACCGGCTGATAGGCTTCAGCATAATCATTCCGCGACAAACTGCCGGTTGACGATTTCACGCTGGCGGCACCACAACCGCGCCCAGTCTTGGTGATCACAAACGCGCGGCCATGGATAAGGAGACGGAATGATCCGGCACATCGTTTTCTTCAGCGTTCGGGACCGGAAGGATGTGGAGCGTGTACGCACCGGGTTGATGGAACTGGGCTCCATACCGCATTCGCGATTCTTCGAAGTGGCGCTGAACGACAAGGTCGACCCCCTGTCGGACGAGATCGATGTGGTGGTCTACGCGGAATTCGAGGATGAGGCGGCTCTTGCTGCCTACAAGGCACATCCGACCTATGCCGAAACGACCGCCAGGATAAGGCCGCTGCGTGAACTGCGCTTTTCGGCTGACTTCACGTCTTCAGCGCCATAGCCATTTCGCTTCCATTGGAGCAACACGGCAAAAGGAAAGGGCGGCGAAAACGCCGCCCTTTCTGTTGGTTTCGGCAGGACCGATCAGAAGTCCATGCCACCCATTCCGCCCATGCCGCCGGGCATGGCCGGAGCCGGCG
>CAZTJY010000179.1:0-4856 GCA_964613725.1 uncultured Parapedobacter sp.
TCGGGGCTTTCTAACTAACCAATTATAAACCTAAATTATGAAAAGACAAATTTTATGAATTTTACTAATTGACTCTATAACGCATGGCATATCCATTTTGTTGCAGCGGATCTGTTAAGAGATGTTAAAAGGACAATACCGTGACCAAAGACGGCTAAAAAAGAGAAACCCTGTATTTTGCCTTCAGGGTCGAGCAAGAAATTTGCAGGTATTGCGCTTATCCCGTACAAAACGGCTACCTTGTTTTTTGTGCCTCTCAGATCGGAAACCTGTGGCCAGATGAGCCCGTCATTCGCTATGGCTTTCATCCAGGCATCGCGCCCTCCCGAGTTATCCAAGGAAACGCCCACAATTTCAAACCCCTTGTCGTTGTATTGATTATAAGCCTTAACCAAATTCGGATTTTCCGTTCGGCAAGGGCCGCACCAACTGGCCCAGAAATCGATGAGCAAATACTTACCCCTGAAATCGGAAATCTTTATCGTGTCGCCCTGCGGTGTTTGCTGCTCGAAGTAAGGCGCGGTTTGCCCTATCTGGGTTTTATCGCGGGAAGCTAACAGAACCAATACGTCTTGTCCAAGCGGTGATTTTTGGAGCTCATCAGGAAGTTTGCTATAAGTAGTTTTCACCCGTTCATAAAACCCCTGCTGAGGAGCGATGTAAGCTAAGCAGATGAGACTCATGTACGAATCAGGATATGTATTGCAAAAGTCGAGTTGGACTTCGTACGTTTCATTCAGTATCGCTAGCTCTCGTTGAAGTAGAGCGTTATATATCGTCGTATCGTTTAGCTTTTCGGCCGGTAATGCCGAGACTTCCTTCGACAAAGCGTCGTATTTCCGGTTGGTTTCGGCTTGCATTTCACGCAATATCGCATAATGGTCGTTGGTGGGCGAACCCTTGATCGATATATTTTTCAGTGAATCCGTTGCACTCATAGCCATTACTACGGGCTCAAGGTAGAAGTTTAATTTGTCTACCGGCCCGTTGCTTTTATCCGTTTCTTTATCGGGATTATGATTTAGGATAAGGCCCGCCAAGACCGGATACTCGAGGGAGCCCTGGAATGAAAATTTGCCCATGCTCACAAAAGCGGAATCCGTTATCTGCTGGTCGTCGTCTTTGTAGATCAAATATACTGTTGTACTATCCGCCAGCTGATCCACCTTGGCGTTGATATGGTACGTTGCCTGGCCAAGGGTGCTTTGCCCGCGATCTACGCAATGCGAACGATGCGATTATATCTACTAAATTACTACTTTCAATTGCGACACAACACACAAAGGGCTCTTTTGTTTCCTTTTCACGACGGTGCAGGGCCCGGAAAAACGGTAAATAAATATGAGCGACCATGGCGACTCGACGGCAAGCAAAGCAACCACCAAAGCATGAAACACTGCAAAGTAGTCGGCTCGGTCCTGGCGAAAGCACCGCCAAGGTGACATGGATACCGCGAAAACAATCACCTTATTCCAATGTTGGTTCGTATATATACAAATCGACAAATGGACAATCATGGGCAAGTGTAGGTTATTAGTAGTGGTATTCTCGGTTATCGGATTCCTGGCGACCTCCTGCGGGGGGCGGAATACCGAATCAAACGTAAAAGCACCCGGCGACGAAAAGCCGGGGAAAGACAAATTATTGGAAGCAGGGGCGGCAATATTACAAGACAAAACGCCGCTACGGCAATTCAACACCTATTTGGATGGCTTTCATTTTTACAACGGCAATATCGAGGCGCAGATGGAAGCGCACCATTACGTACATCAGCTTAATGAGGATGTGTACCAAGCTATCATCTTTGACGGCAACGGCCGCGACGCCAAACTCATGGGCGTGGAATACATTATTACGGAGCGGCTCTTCAAAACGTTGCCTGAGGAAGAAAAGAAACTTTGGCATTCCCATCATCATGAGATCAAATCAGGCACATTAATCGCTCCGGCTGTCCCTGATGCCGCCGAACATGAATTGATGGAAAAGCTGGTCTCTACCTATGGCAAAACGATTCATACGTGGCATACAGACCAACAGCGGGAACTTCCACTGGGCGCGCCGATGATTATGATGGGATTTACCGACGACGGACAACTCCACCCCCAATTACTGGCCGAACGCGACCAGCGGTTCAATGTCTCGACCGCCGAAATCAAGAAGAAACGTGCGGACATCCCGATGCCAACCGTTGACCCGATGGCCAACGCGTGGGAACGCGGCGAATTGCGGCAATTCGTCGTTTCGGAAAACGTGGATAGCGCGTTGCATATGCATCAAGACTCCTTGCAAAGGCATAATCAATAAGTCGCGGCAACAAAATGGAAGCCGTAATGTTAACCTCAAAAACACGACGATGGAACAAGCTGATATAACCGACAAGAGCGCCAACTATGAAAAAGTCGCTAGCGGCGTATGGCGCCTACGGATTTTGTTTGTAAACGTATACTTCGTAGCTGCGGATGACGATCAATGGGTGCTGATAGACACGGGTCTGAAGGGGGCTGGATATAAAATCGAAAAAGCGGCGGCGCGTCTCTTCGGAGATAATAAACCGCCTGCCGCAATCATCCTGACGCATGGCCATTTCGACCACATCGGTGCACTCCCTTACCTGCTCAGTAGGTGGGATTCGCCGGTGTACGCCCATGCGATGGAGATGCCGTACCTCAGCGGCAAAGCGGCCTACCCACCACCCGACCCGTTCGTCGGCGGCGGCATGATGAGTTGGCTATCGTTTCTCTATCCAAACAAGCCAGTTGACCTGGATGGACGCGTCAACGCGCTGAATAAAAATGGTACCTTGCCGCATCTTCAAAAATGGCGGTACCTGCATACGCCGGGACATGCGCCCGGGCATATTTCATTGTTCCGCGACGGAGATAGCTTGCTGATTGCCGGAGACGCTTTTGTCACCACCCGCCAAGAATCTATGCTTTCCATTCTCTTTCAACGAAAGCAACTATCCGGGCCGCCAAAATATTTTACGTACGACTGGGAAACAGCTGCGGCATCGGTGAAAATACTTCAAGAAGTCAACCCTTCGGTGGCAGCGACCGGGCACGGGAAACCGATGCATGGACAAGAACTTGCCGAAGGCTTGGTGACGCTGACCAAGAATTTTGACCGTATGGCAGTGCCCACAACCGGGAGGTACGTAAGTGCTCCGGCACAGGTAAATAAGCATGGCGTAACGGCACTTCCAAAGGCCGGCGCCGATATGCAACGTAACAAAGCGCTTTTTGTCGTGGCGGCATTCGCGGCCATTATCGGCGGGGTAGCGTGGATGCAAATGCGAAAGGCTAAGTGACCAAAAATCGAAATATCCGAGTTGGCGCAGCCTTTGCCAAAACGACGTAACGATAGACGAAGGATCACTATGCAAGTAACACCTGACTGGTTCAAAAATGCGGTTGTTTACTCCCTTGATGTCCGCGGCTTCAAAGACGGGAATCACGACGGGCAGGGCGATATTAAAGGGTTACTGGAAAGGTTCGATTACCTGCTCCAGCTCGGCGTTACGTGCATTTGGCTTTCGCCGATATGTGCTTCGCAAGGGCGCGACGATGGTTATGACGTAGTGGATTACTACGAGATTGACGCTGCACTGGGCGATTTCGATGACTTCCAAAAATTAGTGGAGCGGGCCAAAGCGGACGACGTAAAATTGCTGCTCGACCTGGTGATAAACCACACCAGCGTGGACCATCCTTGGTTTAAACGGGCTATCGAACAACCAGACTCGATATATCACGACTATTACATTTGGCAAAAGGAGAAACCGGAAAACGATAAAGAAGACCTCGTATTCAAAACGGTGGAAACCAGCAATTGGGAATACCAACCTGCCGTGGATGCTTTTTTTTACCATACGTTCTATAAGCACCAGCCCGACCTAAACGTCACCAACCCGCGCGTTCAGGCGGAAATCCTGAAGATTATCGATTTTTGGATGTCAACAGGGATAAATGGTTTCCGGCTGGATGCCGTACCGCATATCCTTCGTGACAAAGGCAGCAACCGGTTTGACGGCGATCCGTACGCACTGCTGGTTACGTGGGATGATGCCATAAAGAAATACGACGAGCAGGCCATCCTCATCGGAGAGGCCGATGTGGAACCTGAAGAATACCCAAGCTTCCTCGAGGCGGGGAAACTGACCGGGCTGTTAAATTTTTTCATCAATAATTACAGCTTTCTTTCATTTGCTGCCAAGCGGGCAATTCCGCTGTATGAAGCGCTTGAACGCCTTCCATTACCCAATGAACGTCAGTACCTGAATTTCTTGCGCAACCACGATGAACTGGATCTGGAGCGGCTTACCGAAAAAGAACGCCAATTGGTGTTCGAACATTTTGCCCCGGAACCATCGATGATTATTTACAATCGGGGTATCCGCCGGCGGCTGCCCCCCATGGTAGCGAACAGTGCGGAACGGGTGAAATTATCCATGAGCTTACTCCTATCGCTCCCCGGGACACCGGTTATCCGGTACGGCGAGGAAATCGGTATGGGCGACGACTTGAATCTGCCGGAGCGGAAAAGCGTACGCACGGCTATGCAATGGTCAGACAGTCAAAACGCAGGCTTCTCCGACGTTGCACCCCAAGCTATGCAGTATCCGCTCATCCGAAAAGGTCTTTTTTCATATCGACACATCAACGTGGCTGATGAGGCGGCGAATGCGACGTCGTTGTTGAATGAAGTGAAAAAAATGGTTGCCATGCGCAGCACGGAGAACCGCTTATTTGGCGAAGGTTATTTTGCTACCCAACAAACGGACAATGCGGCCGTATTGGCCTTCGGCTACGCGCTCGACAAACGCCAGCTGGTCATCGTGCATAACTTTAGCGAAACCA
>CAZTJY010000180.1:0-4826 GCA_964613725.1 uncultured Parapedobacter sp.
GCCCCTTCGATGATGCCGGGTATATCGGCCATGACGAACGATTTATTGTCGCGATAGGAAACGATACCCAAGTTGGGCACCAGCGTGGTAAAGGGATAATCGGCTATTTCGGGCTTTGCGGCCGAAACTACCGAAAGCAACGTGGATTTTCCGGCATTGGGAAAACCCACCAACCCCACGTCGGCCAGCACTTTCAGCTCGAGGATAACCCATTGCTCTTTTCCCGGCTCGCCGGGCTGCGCATACCGTGGCGTTTGCTGCGTGGGGCTTTTGAAATGCCAGTTCCCTAGTCCGCCCCTACCACCGGCGGTAAGCACTTTCACCTCGCCGTCTTCGGTGATATCAAACAGCACCTCGTCGGTTTCGACATCGCGGGCCACTGTGCCCAGCGGCACTTCCAGTGCCTCGTCCTTGCCATTGGCTCCGGACTTCAATGCGCTGCCCCCCGGCAGGCCGTCTTCGGCAATCACATGTTTCCTGTACTTCAGGTGCAGCAAGGTCCATAGCTGTGCGTTGCCTTTGAGGAAAATATGGCCACCACGCCCGCCATCCCCACCATCGGGACCACCCTTGGAGGTAAACTTGTCGCGATGCAAATGCGCTGACCCAGCCCCGCCCCGTCCGGAACGGCAACATATCTTTACATAGTCTACGAAGTTTGAACCTTGTGCCACCTTTTACAATTGATAGTTGACGATGGATAGTTGATAATAATTACCAATCATCAAATCGACACATCCTCAAATCAGCAGACCATCCACCACACCCTTGATTTCGTTAAAAATCGCTTCGATGTCGCCGATACCATTTACTTTCGTCAGCTTGCCCTGCTCTTCATAATAGGGCAACACGTGAACGGTTTTATTGAAATATTCTTCAATGCGCTTCTTCAGCTTCTCGCTATCGTCGTCGGCGCGATTACTGATGGCCTTACGTTTGGCGATACGCGCCGTCAACTCCGCCTCGGTTACATCCAGCGCGACTACGCCCGTGATCGTTGATCCTTTCGATTCGAGAAAGCGATCCAGCGCCTCGGCCTGTGCTACTGTACGCGGGAAACCGTCGAAGATAAAGCCTTTCGCCTGCGGGTTCCTGTCGATTTCTTCTTCCAGCATAGCGATGGTGATGGAGTCAGGCACCAATTCACCATCGGCAATCAGTTTGCTCACACGCTGCCCCAGTTCCGTTTGGTTACTGATGTGCGCTCTGAAAATATCGCCCGTTGAAATATGCACCAGTTGGTACTGGTCGATAAGTTTCTGCGATTGGGTTCCCTTCCCTGCTCCCGGAGGGCCAAATAAAACAAGGTTTAGCATCATATATCCGTGAAAAATAATAGCCTAACCACTATATTGATTAGGCTATATGGGTGAAACATGTGCGCTTGAAGGGAGTCGAACCCCTAACCTCCTGATCCGTAGTCAGGTGCTCTATCCAGTTAAGCTACAAGCGCATTCCCGATTCGGTTTGCAAAGATAGGAATCTGATTGATACCTGCGAAATATTTTTAGAAAAAATGCGGTGCACCTTCGTCACCATTGCATTAGTCCCTTGATTTTATTACCTTTAAGCCAAACATAATCATCGCATCAAATGTTTAATCCGTTATGGACTACAATAAAAGCCTAATCAAACGGCGGCGAATCCGCATCGGCGACATCAGTATCAGTTATTTGTTAAAGGACGCCGACCCCGTAGACCAGACTGTCGTATTTGTGCACGGCTTCCCCTTTAACAAAAACATGTGGATACCGCAGTTGGAGGGATTGCCTCCTTCCATTAGAGGTATCGCGATGGATGTGCGCGGCCACGGCAACAGCACTACCGGCCACGGCTTTTTCAGCGTGGATGTATTTGCCAAAGACTTGTTGGTATTCCTGAGAAAAACGGCGATTGACCGTGCCGTCCTCTGCGGAATTTCGATGGGCGGTTACATCGCACTCCGCGCCTACCAGTTGCAGCCCGAAATATTCGCCGGTTTGGTATTATGTGACACGAACTCCCTCGCCGACGATAATGCCGCAAAACAAAAACGGTTTGACAGTATCCAGTCCGTGCTCAAAAATGGCAAGCGAGCGTTTTCCATCGGGTTTGTCAACAACGTATTCGGACAGAAAGCGCTGGCCGAAAACCAAGAGGCCGTTGACCTGATCAAAAGCAGCATCCGGCGGAATACCGAAAGCAGCATCTGTGCCACCCTGCTCGCCCTCGCCTCACGCACGGATACCACCGATAGCTTGGCAGCAATCACCGTACCTTCTTTGGTTATCCGGGGAGCGGAAGACCGCATCACGCCACGAGAACAATCCGACATCCTCGTATCCAAAATACCCGGGGCCACCTACCTGGAAATACCGGATTGCGGCCACCTGCCTAACCTGGAAGATGCGACCCGCTTCAACATGGAACTGATGGCATTTCTCGATCACTTGCCAGGCGTTTAATACCACGGCGTCAGACCAATGTAAAAATTAAACCCGGATTACATTTCCAGGTGTCGGATGATTATTTTGCGGCCGTATTTCGCCTGTTACACCGGCATGAAGAAAATCATCATACGCATGCTATTATACGTTCTGATCATCTGTGCGGTACTCGCCGTAGGGATTGTTATATTTACGCGGCAGCCCCCTTTCGGCAAGGCCCCTTTAGGGCAACGGCTGGAGCGGATCGAAAAATCGCCCAACTATAAAAATGGGCGCTTCCAAAACATCGAAGATACGCCCGACTTGGCCGAAGGGGCTAATATGCTCACCGTGCTATGGAGTTTCCTTTTCAACAAGACGCCCCGGCAGGTGCCGGTAGATTCCATACCCACCGTTAAAACAGACCTCCATCAACTTGAGGCCGATACAGACGCGCTCATCTGGTTTGGCCATTCGTCATATTTCATGCAGGTGGACGGTAAGAAGTTCCTGGTCGACCCGGTGTTCAACGGCCATGCCTCACCGGTGTCGTTCACTACGAAAAGTTTCCCCGGAACCACAGGCTACCAGGTAAGCGATATGCCCGAAATCGATTACCTGGTCATTACGCACGACCATTGGGATCACCTCGATTACAACACGGTCAAAAAGCTTCAACCGAAAGTGGGCCGTGTAGTCTGCCCACTGGGCGTAGGTGCGCACCTCGAATACTGGGGCTACTTACCCGAAAAAATAGTGGAACTGGACTGGCATGAGTCGACCTCATTGGCAGACGGGTTCACGCTGCGCGCTACACCGGCGCGCCATTTTTCCGGTCGCGGCTTCAAACGGAACGGCACGCTATGGGCGTCGTTTGTGCTGAACACGCCTTCACAACGCCTATTCATCGGGGGCGACAGCGGCTATGGAATGCATTTTGCGCAGATCGGCGAGCAATATGGTCCGTTCGACCTCGCCATCCTCGAAGACGGGCAATACCACCCCTATTGGGTATATATCCATACTTTGCCAGAACAGGTGCTCCTCGCTGCGCAAGACATAGGAGCAAAGCGCGTAATGCCGGTGCATAACTCCAAGTTCTCTTTAGCCATGCATGCCTGGGATGACCCACTGATTAAAATCACCGATGCGAATGCCACAAAGGGGTTGCCACTGCTTACCCCCATGATCGGCGAAGCGGTATACCTCCGCGACACCATACAGACCTTTACACGCTGGTGGGAAGGGATGAATTGACATTTTCGAATTTCCTCCAGGGGGTTTTAAGGATTTACCCTTCGGTTTATGTACATTCGCCTTGACAAAATCCTGCATTATGAACAAAGCCAATTGGATTCCTGCCCGCAAAACTACCGTCATTGCAGCCGGGGGCGTGATTATCGTCATCATCATCGCACTGTTCCTTTGGAAATACAGCCAGTCGAATACCTTAAATGCCAATAATACCGCTTTCGCCAAATACGTGGAAGCTTATACCGCCGGCGTCGTATCGCGGGAGAGCACCGTACGCGTGCGGCTGGCATCACAAGTAAGCACGTTTCAGCAAACCAACCAAGAAGATCCCCGAAAGCTCTTTTCTGTCAACCCTAATGTAAAGGGCAAAGTGTATTGGCTAGACGCGCGCACAGTTGAATTCAGACCCGATAAGCAACTCAAACCGGGGCGCGAATATACCGTGACCTTCCACCTCGGCGAAGTGGCCGACGTAAGCAACGACCTGCACGACTTTGTTTTCAACTTCAAGGTAATCGAGCCATCTTTCCATGTCGAAATCGATGGATTGACGGCGCAGACCAATACTGCTACCGATCTAATGAAACTCACCGGCCGCGTTGCCTTTGCTGACACGGAACAAGCCGAAGATATCGAGGAAGTACTGACCGTATCTTCACAGGAAGGCACAGCATACACCATCAAGTGGCAACATAACCCACAGACGCGGACATCTACCTACGTAATCGACTCCATACCGCGAGGCGATGAAGCGCGCAGCCTCATCTTACACTGGGATGGTGCCCCCATTGCCGCTTCCAAAGATGGCAAAGAAACAATCGAGATACCCGCCGTGGGAATATTCAAGGTGTTGGGCATCCGCGCAGTGCACGAGCCGGAACAACACGTATTGGTACAATTCTCCGACCCCATCCTTGTTGCCCAACAACTTAGCGGACTCATCGATATCGCGGGTATGCAGGATTTACGTTATACCATCGATGGAAGCGAAGTAAAGGTGTATGCACCCGAACGCCTTGAAGGCGACTATGCCATCGCGGTGAATGAGGGGGTAGAGAACATCAACAACCAGAAAATAACGTCCGCTTACGCCGCCAACATCCAATTCGATAACCGGCTACCTTCCGTCACCATCCCCGGGAAAGGGACCATCCTACCGGGCTCCGG
>CAZTJY010000181.1:0-4753 GCA_964613725.1 uncultured Parapedobacter sp.
TGGCGGCGACAAGAAAGGTGGCAAAATAAGGAGCAAGAAAGCTGGGGGGCGGGTTGACCTCACCGCGATGGTGGATTTGGCCTTCCTGCTTATTACGTTCTTTATGCTCACAACCTCGTTGAACAAGCCGAATGCCATGGACGTGGCGATGCCGGATAAGAACGAGGAAGATCCCGAGGATCGGTTGGAAGTTGCGGATAACCGGACCTTGACCCTCCTATTGGGCTCCAACAATAAAATCGAGTGGTACATGGGTACCTACAGCGAACCAATCGAAGGGCCGGAAATTGTCGATTATGGAAAAGACGGTATCCGTCCAATCTTGTTGGATAAACTGGAAGCGGTTCCCCGGATGACCGGCGATCCGGAAAAAGGGCTCATCGTGGTGATACGGCCTAGTGATAAGTCCACTCACCGTAATCTCGTGGATATCTTAGATGAGATGAATATTGTGGAAGCCAAGCAATATATGATCGGGACGATTAGCGAGCCGGAGATCGAGGTATTGGAGCGCGACGGCTTATATAATGATTAACGATCACCACATAAAACAATAGATTATGTTTGGGACTAAATTAGATATTTTTAAAAGGGAATGGCTCGATGTGGTATTTGAGGGGCGGAATAAGGAGTATGGAGCCTATGAACTTCGAAAACTCTCACCTAAGGCGACCAATATTGGGTTGGTGGTGGCGTCTGTGGCATTTGTCGTGCTGCTTATGGCCCCCGCGATAGCGAGATGGATAGGTGTAGACATGAAGTCGACCGACGAGACTGAAAAGTTGATAGAAACAGAGGTGGTGCTTTCGGAACCACCCCCCGTAAACGAGGAGGAGCCACCTCCACCGCCACCGGTGGAGCCACCACCCCCACGTGTAGATCAGGTGCGGATGCCGGAGCCTAAAGTGGTGCCGGCAGAACAAGTGCAAGACGAAGAACCGCCCACCGTCGAAGAGTTGAAGCTGGCCGATCCGGGATCGAAGACGATTGAGGGTGACCCCAATGCAGAAATTCGTATCGACCTGCCGGTCGGCGAGGGGGAGATTGATGCTGAAGTGACGGAAACAAATAGCAATCAGATTTTCCAATCGGTGGAAATCGATCCGAAGCCCCCGGGAGGAATGTCGGCTTTCATGAAATGGGTTGGTGATAATTATGATTATCCGCAGGGAGCGATTGAAGCGGGCGTTAATGGGGTGGTACAGGTTTCGTTCGTTGTGGAACGTGATGGTAGCTTAACAGACATCAAAATTGTCCGTGACTTAAAATACGGTACAGGCGAGGCCGCGGTGAAGTTGCTGGGGAAAGCTGCCAAATGGAGTCCAGGTGTTCAGAACGGAAGGCCCGTACGTGTGGCGTACACCTTGCCTATCAGGCTTAACCTTCAACAGTAAGTTCGGTGCCACACGATTACAAGAATAACAATGGCAGACAGAAATCGCCCTCAAAGCGGTTTCTGTCCGTTTTAGGCCTATTTATGTTTGGCTTTTATCTAGCATTGGGGTTGGTGATTATCTTTTGGAAAGACTTCCCGCTCAAATTGGATAGCACATACAGGGTTTTGTTTGGATTATTATTGGTGGTTTATTCGTTTTTCCGTTTTGTGCGGCTTTGGCAGAGTCGTTGAAGCGGGGACGCGCAAAATGACGGTTATTTTTTCATAGCTATGAAAAAATTAGTATTATTACCGCACATTTTTGGTCTCTTGGTTGCAGTGGTCTCTTGTAACAACCCGCAACCACAGGAAAACCAAACCATCGTGGGCGGTAAACTGCAGGTGTTGGTGGATGAGACAGTGCTTCCGATTATGGAAGAGCAAGTGGCAGTTTTCGAGCACTCATATAAGCAAGCGGACGTGGAGTTGTCTGTTGCGCAAGAAAACCAGATCGTAACCAAACTTGTGAATAACGAAGTAGAGGTTGTCGTACTTACTAGGCAATTGAATGCCGAGGAAATGACGTTCTTTGAAGCCCGCCAGTTTAGGCCAAGGGTATACAGGTTTGCCCAAGACGCACTAGCCTTGGTGGTTAACCGGAATAGTACCGATTCGGTAGTGACAGTGGACGATATCATCCGTGTGATGCAGGGCAAGGAACCCGTCGGCCACGTAAGTAGATTGGTGTTCGACAACCCGAATTCCAGTACAGTGCGTTATCTGAAAGACCTAGCTGGGGTGGATACACTACCGGGGACCGGGGTATATGCGTTGAAGTCGAATAGGGACGTGCTAAAGTATGTCTATGAGACCCCGCAAACAATCGGCGTGTTAGGACTGAATTGGGTAGTGCGGCCCGACAGCGCGCTTCAGCGCTATGCAGACGGCATAAAAGTGCTGGGTGTGCGCAATAGGGAAGGAGAGCCTGGTTCTGATGGTTTTTATAAACCGTCACAATCCAATCTGGCTGAAGGGATTTATCCGCTATCGCGCTCGGTCTACATCATCAACGCTGAGCCCCGTAAGAGTTTGGGCATGGGGTTTGCAGCGTTTCTAACGGGGCTGTCCGGGCAGCGGATTATTTTGAAGTCGGGCTTAATGCCGGACAGCTTGCCACCGCGGGAATTGATTATTAGGAAGTAAATAGATTAAACACTTAATAGAGTAAAAATGATGAAAAAAGCAATGATATGGGGTATATCCCTTGCTTTTGTGGTTACGGGAGTGCAAGCGCAAAGCTTGGACGACGCGAAAAAAGCAATTGATGCGGAGCAGTTCGCCAAAGCCAAGGAAATGCTGGGGACGCTTGTCAAGAACAAGCCGAAAGACGGCGAAAATTACTTTTATTTAGGGCTCATTTATATCGAGAACGATCACCTTGATTCGGCAAAAGCACTTTTTGATCAGGGGTTAGCTGCTGATCCGAAAGAAAACTTAAATAAGGTAGGACAGGGAATAGTGGAACTGTATAGCGGCAACGAAAGCGCTGCTACGGCGAAGTTTGCCGAAGCGACTCAGAAATTGAAACGCAAGCAATATTTGGAGCTTTATCATATTGGCAGGGCTTATATCGATGCACCAGAGCCCAATTACCAAAAAGCCGTAGAGTACTTGGACCAAGCCAAAGCAAAAAATGCTGAGGATCCGATGATTCCATTAGCCCTGGGCGACGCATATTTCGGATTGGAGAGTGCTAGCCCTGCTTATGTGAATTACCGGGACGCGTCATTGTTGGACAATACGTTGACACGTGCGAAGGTACAGCTGCAGGTAATTACGCGTTTATCACACGCGTGGCAAGAAGCCATCGATGGCCTGAAGACGATTGCCGAAGAGTCGCCCGATTATGCGCCGACATACCGTGAGCTTGCAGAAACTTACCATGCGTGGGCTAATACAGCAACCACTATTGAAGATTACAATGCGCGTAACCAAGAGGCTGTGAAGTTCTATAAACAGTACATGGATAAAACCGATTATACGGTAGATTCAAGGATCCGATATGCTGACTTCTTGGTTTACGTAAAAGATTACGAAGAATTGCAGGTGCAGGCAGCTGAGCTTGCCCAGTTGGAAGACGTGAATCCGAAAGTACTGCGTTACCTCGGGTATTCGGCCTATGAAAACCAACAATTCCAGGAAAGTAAGGATGCGTTAGACAAGCTGTTTACGCGCATGGAGGAAGATCGTATCATTCCGCGCGACTACCTGCACTTAGGCCTTGCCGATATCAAGTTGGCAACACAAAACAATCCGACAGATGAGGCTTTATTCAACGATGGGATTTCGCAATTGAAGAAAGCCGTAGCTGCCGATTCCTCGATTGCTGACGATTTGAATGATGTGGGTAAGGAAATTTTCGCTGACAAAAAATTCCTGGAAGCATCGAAAGTGTTTGAGATCGCAGCGTCGACGCCGGCATCACGTAACTTTATCTACGATAATTTCTACCTCGGATATGCCGCTTATTATGCGGTGGCTACCAAGCCGGTGGCCCAGCGTGGTCCGGCAGACACGGAATTGCTGCATAAGGCCGATACTGCATTTGGGGTAGTCATCGAAAAAGCACCTACGACCCAGGATGCTTACCTGTTCCGTGGGAACGTGAATAACCTGCTGGACGATACGGAAAATCCGCAAGGGCTCGCAGAGCCGTATTTCCTTAAGTATATCGAGATGGTGAAGGAAAAAGGCGATGCCGAAGTCCAGAAAAACAAAACCAGGCTTGTCGATGCATATAGCACGATTGCGGTAGTTAGCGTGAAGCGAGGCGAGTACCAAAAAGGACGGGACCTTATCGGTGAAATTCTAAAGCTCGATCCCGAGAATGCTTGGGCCAAGCAAACGTTAAAATATTTGGAACAAGAAACGGCCACCCCTGCGGATACAACCGGAGAGTAACGTTGATTATTTAATAGCTTGATAGAGCGCTAATTTCTGAATTAGCGCTTTATTTTTTAGTTTTGCCCAGGTTAACATAGATACGATGGAATCGGAATTATTGAGTACACCCCAGGATTATTTACCTATATTAATCCAATTGATTGTTGCCGCTGGATTTGGCGTGGGAACAATCATTATCACGCACCTCATCGGCCCTAAAGTGAGGACCGAGAATAAATTGGGCGCGTTCGAGTCGGGCGTGGAGGTAATTGGGAATGCACGCCAGCCGTTTTCCATTAAGTATTTTATCGTCGCGATTCTATTCGTCATCTTCGACATAGAAGTTATTTTCATGTATCCTTGGGCAGTCAATTTCCGCGAATTTGGATTGTCTGGACTGATTGAAATGTTCGTGTTTATGGGGTTGTTGCTGCT
>CAZTJY010000182.1:0-4737 GCA_964613725.1 uncultured Parapedobacter sp.
ATGGATACGGCCCTTTTCTGCGAACTCATCGAGATCGATCGGGAAGGGTTTGAAAAACGGATGAAAACCGCCCGCGACTACTCCCCGTACAAAGCATCCCAGTTCGAAAAGCAGATTCCCTCTACGGCATATGCCAAATTGCAGGAACACTTGTATAAATTCCGTGGATTCTACGTGCAGAACCGGACGGTACGCAGCTATCCCGATAGCATTGCCGCGCAATTCCTGGGGTACATCCAAGAAGTTAACGACCGCGACATTGAGCGATCCAATGGCTTTTACCGGCCGGGCGATTATATCGGTGCCAGTGGCGTGGAACGGGCGTACGAAGAACTCCTGCGGGGGCAGCGGGGCGTGAAAAATGTGATGGTCGATGCTTTCAATAGACCTCAGGGATCGTTTGCTGATGGAAAGTACGATACGCTCGCCGTTGCGGGCGATGGCCTTGTATCATCATTAGACAAAGACCTGCAGATTCTCGCCGAAAAGTTGATGCGCAACAAAATCGGCAGCGTGGTAGCTATTGAACCCGCCACCGGCGAAATCCTCACGTTTGTGAGCAGTCCAAGCTACGACCCCAATATGATGGTGGGCCGCGAGCGTGGGAACAACTACATGAAATTGCTGTACGACCCTTACAAGCCGATGTTTATCCGCCCCATCCAGGCCCAATACCCCCCGGGATCGGTGTTCAAAGTAGTAGCCGCACTTACTGCCCAACAAGCCGGCCTCATCGAGGCCAGCACCGTTTTCAATTGCCCCGGCGGATATCGTTATGGCGGCGGAAGGGCGATTATGCGCTGCACGCACGTAGACGGCTCCATTCCCTTGGTAACGGCGATGCAGCGTTCGTGCAATACCTACTTCGGCTACACGTATGCCCGGATGATCGACCACCGCAACATGCCTTCCACGGAGGCCTATACCTTGTGGCGCGATGCGACCATGAAGTTCGGCATCGGACAACCATTGGGCATCGATTTGCCGGGCGAGCAGGACGGCTTGTTGCCGACGGCCGACTACTATACCAAACGCTATGGCAACACCCGGTGGGGATCGGGTTATAACATATCCTTGTCTATTGGCCAAGGCGAAATGGGCATCACCCCACTGCAAATGGCCAACATCATGGCCATCGTAGCCAATCGGGGCTTTTATTACCGGCCACACCTCATCAAAGCCATCGGCGAAAAGAAAATTGTCAAACCCGAATATACTGAAAAAATATCGGCAGGAGTAGATGCGAAATATTACGAACCGGTGGTGGAAGGACTGAGCCGTGCAGTCAACGTGCCAGGCGGTACGGGGTATTCCGTGCGGATCGCCGACATCGAAATGTGTGGCAAAACCGGTACCGCACAAAACCCCCATGGGGCTGACCATGCGGTATTTTTTGCGTTCGCCCCGCGCGAGAATCCCAAAATCGCTATTGCCGTAGTTGTCGAAAATGCTGGGTATGGGGGCGTTTGGGCAGGGCCCATTGCCAGCATGCTGGTGGAGCAGTACCTAAAAGATACCATCACCCTGCCCAAATACATCCAGGATCGAATCCACAACGCTGACCTCCTGCCCAAGCTGGAGCCTGAAAAACCGACCGAATCTGTCAGCGTGACTCCCAAGCGGCCTGCTGCACCGAGGAAAGATCCCGATGAGAATGCCCTATTCGTTCACCATAGCTTATTAGCCAGCAGGTATGAATAATCAACATCGAAATAAGTTCTTTGGTGGCGAAGTCGATTGGTTCACTGTGCTAATATGGCTCCTACTTTGTATCATCGGGTGGTTCAACATCCATGCGGCTGTTTTCGACCCTGAACATCCGGGATTGTTCAGCATGGAAACGAATTACGGCAAGCAATCCATCTATATTTTTTCAGCCATGCTGCTTGCCGTCGTCATACTCATTGTAGACGCCAAATTTTACAGTTCTTTCTCCCCCATAATATACGTCATCACCATCCTGTTGTTGGTTACGGTGCTCATCGTGGGGCGTAATGTGGGTGGGAACCAGGCATGGATTCCTATAGGCAGTTTCAGACTACAGCCCTCCGAGTTCGCCAAGCTAGCCACCTGTCTATTGCTTGCCCGGTTTCTAAGTGCGCATAGCACAAAAACACCTAACCTTAAAACGATGGTTACCGGCGCCGCCATCGTGGCCTTGCCGGTAGTATTGGTCTTGCTGCAGCCCGATACGGGCTCCGCATTGGCCTTTTTTGCGCTGGTCTTTGTATTTTACCGCGAAGGATACATTTCGGGACCATGGATGCTATTCGGCGCACTTGCGATCATGCTGTTCGTACTCACCCTGGCATTCAATCAATGGGCAATAATTGGGGGATTAGCCGTGATCATCGGGCTTGGCATCTATTATTTCAGGAAAAAACGGAAGGTCATCACGAGTTTGGTCGCCCTTTTTGTAATCGCTGTCGCTTACGTGCTGTGTGTGGAGTTTGTTTATGCAAATGTATTGCAATCGCACCAACGCAACCGTATCGATGTGATTTTGGGCAAAATAGACGATCCCCGTGGCGAGGGGTATAATCTCAACCAGTCCATGATCGCTATAGGTTCCGGTCAGTTCTGGGGAAAGGGTTACCTGCAAGGCACACAAACTAAGTACAATTTTGTGCCTGAGCAAAGTACAGATTTCATCTTTTGTACCGTGGGCGAAGAGTGGGGATTCGTAGGATCGATGGTTGTCATCGGCATCTATCTTACCCTACTGCTGCGCATCGTAAATATTGCCGAGCGCCAACGGACCCCCTTCGCACGCATCTACGCCTACGGTGTGGCGAGCATCTTATTCTTCCACTTTGCCATCAATATTGGCATGACCATCGGTATCGTTCCCATCATCGGCATCCCTTTGCCGTTCATTAGCTATGGCGGTTCCTCCTTATGGAGTTTCACCATCCTGCTCTTCATTATGTTGAAAATCGACGCGAATAAAAAAGGGATTGCTTAAAAATACCAAATGCGAGCCCCCCGGGGACGGGGGTGCTACGCAAATGGCTGCACACATGAATGACCACAAATTTAGTAGATTTTTAACAAACTCCTAATTTTTTTGTGATTTTTTTATTTTTATTTTCACTCCGCTACAAATCTTCCTGTTCATTTACGGGTACACTACGAATAAAGTCGTCATAATAAGGGTTATCTTGATTGGAATAGGTGCCGTAAGCGTTCACCAAAAATCCACGCTGGCCATCGTCTGAATGAATCGCATAAACCACGGACATATCAGCCGGGTCCGATTCACCTTCAAACCGGTAAACCTTAACAATGGTGAGTTCGGCTGCTGTATATAGTCGTCCGTCGTCTTCAAAACGGGCACCTCCGTCGGTTACCACAAGTTCACGGCCGTAGCCTTTTTCTTCCAGCCGCACGATGACTTTCGATAGCGGCGTCATGGGTTTGGGCATATCCATAGCTGTTTTATTGAATACAACAAGGGAAACGTGGGAATGTTTATTGGAAATTCCTCCCCTTATGGAATACCCCCGCAGTGTCCATTCCTTCGGGGGCGGCCAGACCGCGTAGCCATCCGTTCAGGTTGGTGCATTGATCCACGATTACATGGATGACCTCACCTTCGATCTGTAGCTTGCCCGTGACCATCAGCAATCGCGATTGCAAGATTTCACGGCGGTACTTCTCAAACATCTTGCCCCATACTACGAGGTTGGCAAACCCCGTCTCGTCTTCGATGGTAACGAACAGCACCCCCTTTGCCGTACCCGGCCGCTGCCGCACGGTAATCATCCCGCACACCTTAACAAACATCCCATCTTTCATGGTGGGCAAGTTGCTTGTGGGCGTAACGCGTAACAGATCTAGTTTTTCGCGCAGGAAACTCACTGGATGTGCTTTGATAGACAATCCTGTACTGGCATAGTCCTGTACCACGTGCTCACCCTGCGTCATCAACGGCAACGCGATCTGCCCCTCTTTGGTGCATTCCGACGGTTGGCCTGCAAACAGAGCCACGGGTCTGTCTTTCAACGCCGAAACCATCCAAAGGGCTCGCCTGCGACCAAACCCCAACGAACGGAAAGCATCCGCATCGGCCAGCCGCTCCATGGCGGCCAGCGAAATGCCGGCATCGACCAATTCGGGGAGCGCTGTATACCCACCTCCACGGCCATTGACCAGCCGAACGCTGTCTTCTTCGGACAGCCCTTTCACCTGCCGGAAGCCGAGGCGCAGGGCATGGTGTTCCACACCGAATTCACCTTCGAGCGTGTGATCCCACCGGGAATGGTTTACGTCCACGGGACGTACCGCAATACCATGCTTGCGGGCGTCGATGATGATCTGCGCAGGTTGGTAAAAGCCCATGGGCTGGCTATTGAGCAGGGAGGCCGCGAATATATCCGGATAGAAGTATTTGAGCCACGAGGATATGTACACCAACAGGGCAAAGGAAGCGGCGTGGCTCTCGGGGAAGCCATAGCTACCGAAACCTTCCAGCTGCTTGAATACGCGGTTGGCGAACTCTTCCGTATATCCCTTTTTTACCATACCGGTTACCATCTTTTCATGGAATGCGGAAACCTGCCCCTTTGACTTGAAGGTGGCCATGCTACGCCGGAGCTCGTCGGCTTCGGCAGCCGAAAATTCCGCGGCGACGATCGCGATCTCCATGGCCTGTTCCTGGAATAACGGTACTCCTCTTGTCTTTTCCAGGATACCCCTGATTTCTTCCGAAGGGTAATCTACCTCCTCTTCTCAATT
>CAZTJY010000183.1:0-4651 GCA_964613725.1 uncultured Parapedobacter sp.
TTAACCCATATTATTCAACATGACCGGCATGACCAGCATCAGGATGTCCTCGTCTTCCTCTGATATCGCCGGAATCAATAGTCCGGCTCGGTTAGGTGTGCTCATTTCAATGACAACCTCTTCGCTATCGAGGTTGGTCAGCATCTCCACGAGGAACTTCGCATTGAAGCCTATTTCCATGTCATCGCCTTCGAACTGGCAACTTAGCCGTTCATGGGCTTCGTTGGAGAAGTCGAGGTCTTCTGCGGAAATGTGGAGTTCGCTGCCCGAAATCTTCAAGCGCACTTGGTGCGTGGTCTTATTAGCAAAGATCACCACCCGGCGCAATGAGTTGAGGAATGTATGCCGATCAAGCGTCAGTTTATTCGGGTTCACCTGTGGGATAACCGCTTCATAATCGGGATAGCGCTCATCAATCAGCCGGCAAATCAAGTGGATATTGGCAAACTTAAAAAACGCATTTGTGCTGTTATATTCCACGGAAACAGCAGTATCTTCGATGGGCAGCGATGATTTCAACAGCGATAGTGCCTTTTTTGGCAGAATCAGCGACGTAGGGTTTTCCGTGCGGATATCGTTGCGCCTGTAACGCACCAGTTTATGCGCATCGGTAGCTACGAATGTGGCGGATTGTTCGGCCAGCTGCACCAGCACGCCCGACATGGCGGGGCGCAACTCATCGTTGCTGACGGCGAATATCGTTTTGTTGATGGCTTCTGCCAGCACGGAAGCAGGTATGGCTACCGAAGAAGCATTGTCTACCACGGGAATCTTCGGGAAATCTTCCGCGTTTTCCCCACTGAGTTTGTACTTCCCATCACCCGCACTGATTTCGATGGCCAGTGTGGCGGTGTCTACGGAAAACGCTACGGGTTGGTCGGGAAGTGTTTTGAGCGTCTCGATCAGTATTTTTGACGGCATGGCCACACGGCCCTCTTCCTTCGCTTCGATGGGGAGAGACGTAACCATGCTGGTTTGTAGGTCGGTAGCCGATATGGTCAGCACATTATCCTTGATTTCAAACAGGAAATTTTCCAATATGGGAAGCACGGTGCTACTGCTTGAAGCTCCGCTTATGGCTTGAAGTTGTTTTAATAAAATGGAAGTAGATACAATGAATCTCATGTCCGAATAATATGATGTGCAATGATAAGGAAAAGATTTGGCATTCGACAAATGAGATTGTGATTTGAGGGGCAGAAAATGCGTACGATTAGTCACTAAAACCAAACAATCGGTTTGGCAGGTTGTTACCCAAACAGCACCAAAGGTTAATGCTATGGAAACGCACAGTCACCGAACGGATAAGGACGGCAAGCCAGCGCCGGAAGACGACTACGCCGCCCACGAGGAAAATCCGTCGCCGTCGCCGGAAGCGATTAACGAACCAAATGATCGCCCCGCCAGTAACACGATTTGGGTAGCCGTGATGGTAGCGATCATCGTCATGGCGCTTATCTATTTCATTTTCATCTATTAGACGTGCTTCGCACGGCATCTTTATCGGTTACCACGTTGCTATCGGATACGGTTGTGGGGCCTTCGATGGTGTTTTATGCATGGGACCGTAATTTCACGTGATATGTGTTAGATGTGCGTAGTTATCGCGCTTTGTGCAAAATCTTACATTATATTGTTGGCGTTGCCCCCGGCGAAGACACACGGCGGACGGAAAGATTAAGAAAAAAATTCAGTTTGTAATTTATTTTTCCCTAGCTTCGCAAAACAATTTTTAGCATCTGCCAATATGAAGCCTCCTGGTTCCCCGATTGATGTTCTCGTTAACGATTGCTTCGTACGTACTGCTGCCCACTCCGGAAAACACCTAATTTGGTGTATTGCCGTTTTCTACCGCACTTTCGAAATTGGCCTAAAATATGAACATTTATGAGGACTGTTTTATTTGCCCTTTTTTCCTGTTGCTCAGTGATGCCAACGCTTTCGCAAGAGCTGGTCAGGCAGGTCGTCGCCAATGCGGGCCACGAAGGGAGTGTTGGTCACGTGATATTTCAATTCACAATTGGTGAGCCGATAGTGGCGACGCTCAGCGCGGGCAATGTGCAGCTTACACAAGGGTTCCAACAACCCGAAGTTTCTGGTCCCATCAAACCGCCCGAGGCTCCGTTTGTTACCGACCTTATTGTGTATCCCAACCCTGCTTCAGACCAAGTGAATTTGGAGTTTGATTTGTTGCAGGACGGGCGTGTTGTGTTCATGTTGGTGAATAATGCAGGCCAAGTGGTTGATACGATTACCAAAACGCTGATGTCGGGTCGTTTGACCTACACGTTGCCACTGAGCAATTATGCATCGGGGCTCTACTACCTTATCATCCGGACCGGTTACCGGACCTATACCGAGAAGTTAATCATCCAATAACTTAATTACGTGAGTCCACCATGAGACATCAGATTCTATCACTCGCCTGCATCGTGATGGCCGCAGCGGTGTTCCCAAGGGGCGCCTGGGCCCAAGTTGGGGGCCGAACCATCACCACCGGGGCCTCTTTTCTATTGTTGAGCCCCGACGCCCGAACCACTGGGGTGGCCGAGGCCGGGACAGGGCTGATTCCGGATGCCAATTCGGTATTTATCAACGCCGCCAAGCTTAATTTTGCGGGCGAAAAAGGGCTGAGCTTCTCCTATACGCCATGGATGCGCCAGTTGGTTAAGGACGAACATCTAGGCTACCTGACCGCTTTCCACCGGCTTAATCAGCGCGAGGCACTCGGACTTTCCGTTAAATACCTCGACATGGGGGAAATCAATTTTCGGGACGAAATGGGCAACCTATCGCAACGGTATAACGCGGGCGAAATTTCCATCGATGCGAGTTATGCGCGATTGTTCGGCGAATATTTTTCGATGGCGCTTACAGCACGGTATATCCATAGTAACCTTGGTTCGGGCACCTACAACGGGCTAGACATGGATCAGGCGAACGCATTCGCGGTCGACCTGGGCGTATATTCGGAGAGGAGTTATATTAATTCGCGTCAGTTCAGCAAGCGCTTCGCCTGGGGCATCAACCTGACCAACATAGGCACTAAACTCAACTACATCAATGCGAAGGAAAGCTTTCTGCCGATGAATTTGCGTATGGGCTTGGGTTACGGGTTGAACAATGATCCCAACAACCGCTTAACGTTGCTGCTGGATGTTACCAAACTGTTGGTCCCCTCGCGGCCGCGGTACCGGATAAACGAGCAGGGCAATAGAACGACCGAGATCGAAAAGGGCAGGGATCCAGACCGGGGCGTGCCGTCGGCATTATTCACGTCTTTTTTCGATGCGCCGGGTGGATTTTCCGAAGAGTTGTCGGAGTTTGCGGTATCCGGCGGCTTTGAGTTCTGCTATTATCGGCAGTTTTTTATCCGGTCGGGCTACTTTTACGAGCATCCCGAAAAAGGCAATCGGCAGCATTTCGCGGCAGGTGTTGGTTTCCGCCGGAAATCGCTGCAGATAGATATCGGCTACCTGGCCCCCATGGCGAAGCGGTATACTTTTCGCAATGAGTTAAAATTCTCGATAAGTTTCCATCCAAACCGTATACTGGATGGCGACGATTAAAACAAGGTACAACTAACACAGTAGGATTTATAAATACAAAAAAAAGCAAGCAGATGAAAAGGCAGACAATCTACACGATGTTAATCGTGGCATTAGCGGCGGTCCTGGCAACCCACGCACAAGCGCAGACTCGCGAAAGCGACGTTTCGGAAGCGCGTTTACTGAGGTTGCAAGCTCCTGACGAGTCCAAAAACATAGCGCTTAAATTCGGTCCATCGGCCGTAAGTAAAGTCCAAATGCGGTCAGTCGACTCCTGGGCGACGGTTTCTCCAAATACAACGCAGGAATTGCGTGCGCTGATTTTCAAGGACGAAAAACCAGCCGGATCAGGGGGTACGGCACTGAGAGCCACCGCGGCCCCGCAGATCCAACGAAGCCAGGCAGTAGGGAAACTACCATCGGAACTATCGGCCGAGGAAGGGGCCGAAAACCTTGAGGCCATATCCCCTGCGCAGACACCACCCACACAGGGCAACGCAGAAGAAGCGCAGTGAACCGAGAATTAACTAATTAGAAAAAACATATATGAAGCGGTATTTTTCACTTTGGGTCGGCGCCATCCTGGTTTTTTTAGTGCTTGGCGTGCAGGCGCAGACGGGCCTAACCGGAATCAATTACCAAGCTGTTGCGCGTAACCTTGACGGAACCGTCGTGGCAGACGAGGATGTGGATGTTCGCATATCTATTTTGGGCGGGTCGGCCACTGGTGCGGTGCAATACCGCGAGGCGCATAGGGTAAAGACGAATGCATTAGGCCTATTTACGTTGCAGATTGGCAGAGGATCGGCTTCGCAGGGGACGTTTGCGGAAGTGCCCTGGCAGGATGCGAATCAGTTCGTGAAGGTTGAGGTGGCTGTTGACAATGGAGCTTATACCGACTTGGGCACGATGCAGCTGATGAGTGTGCCGTTTGCTCTTTATGCGGCCGACGGCGGAAAAGGAGGCCCGGCCGGTCCCGCCGGCCCACAAGGCGCGAAGGGCGATATTGGCCCCGCTGGTCCCGCCGGCCCAATTGGTCCTGCCGGTGCTGACGGAGCCGATGGTCCCGTCGGCCCAGTTGGTCCCGTCGGCCCAGTTGGTCC
>CAZTJY010000184.1:0-4519 GCA_964613725.1 uncultured Parapedobacter sp.
TTGGTTCAAACATTGCAGATTCTTCATTGAGGTTTGCGAATACGGAATTTGAAATAAATAGGAAGGAGAAAAATGGCACAGACGAAGAACGTTATAAACCACGAAAACATATTTTCTTTCAGGATTACCTGAATTCGCTTAACATAAAAATTGCTTTTGTTTAGCAATCGATCGAGCGTTTCGTAGTTCCGGAGTTTATAGGTGATTAATTCGGCAAGATTGCCTTTGTACTTTTCAAAATCCGCACGGAAATCTGCGGTTTGGAAATGGATGCTTTCAATACGATTTAAAAAGTCTTGATCGCTCAACAGTGATTGATCAATCAGCGTTTTAAGCTGCGTTCTCAGTACATTTTTTTCTTCTACTGCTGGCGTATTTTTCAATTGATATAAAATGGTCTGGGATTTCTGCAGAAAAAGATGGTCGTCGCTAACTTTTTCATTAAGGAATTGGGTACTTTGTGCGATACGCAGCGAATCATACGGGGTTGCTTTGGCAAGGACCTCCTGTTCGAATTGCTGCTGGTTGGCCAATTCTTGACGAATGATTGAACTATCTGAAACGATAAGCATATTTACTCTGTACTCATCCCTGAAATTGGCCATACTTTCCTCCGAAAATGACGATAGAAACAGTACATTTAATGGTTGGGCGATGATAATCGCCAACACGGTCATAAACCCCATGCGGAAGATCATAGACGGCGTAAATACGTGGCCCTGTTGGTGCTGCGGTGCTTCATTATCGGGCACCACTTTTCCTTTACGTTTTCGTGCGGTAGGTAAAAGCGTCGGGGAGATCGTATATAAAAGTAGCAGATAAATATTGGTGACGATCAGTGCCCAAACGACGCCTAGTGGCACACTTAGCCACCTTACCCCTTCAAATAACGAATAGGTAAACGAGGTCGCACTTAGGAAACATCCAATAAAAATGATAAAAACGAAAAGACCGATACTCGCAAACGACCTCTGGATTTTAGCCGGACATTCGCCAACAATAGTTCGGTCCTCTCCCGAAAAATAGCACAGCCTCTTACGTAGATTGTTAACTATTTCCATGGGGGTTTGAAATACTTTTAACGTAATCGTCTAAGTTCTCGTCTATGCGCTGTTTCTCGCGCTCTTTGTATTTCTGCACCGCGTATTCAGTTAATTCCTTTTGGATGTTGGTGATCATTATTTTTTCATAGATCAACCTTTCCGCTTCATGATTGATGGTTAAGTGGCGTTCCAAGCCTTCCTTGTCTTTATAAAAGTCGTACCTGACTTCAATTCCTTTTTCCGCCTTGATAAGTTCGTCCCTGTTTTCTGCCAAGTAATCGTAAGGCGTTTTTATAAGCATAAGTTTGAAGAATACCGGGGTAAGCTCGATGGCCATGAATAGAAGCGTAATAAAAACAGTAATGGTAGTACCAGCGATTTCATGGGCGAGCTTGATACGCTCCAAGAGTCCATCTAATCCGTTTGCGATTTTTTCGTTGTTATTGCGCTCCTGTTCCTTTTCCTGTCGCAACTGGTCTTGTTTCCTTTTCAAATCATCAAATTGCGTTTTATGATCGCTGTCGAAGCGATTCAGTTCGGCCTGCAGACCATCCAATTGTGTCTTCAAAGCTTTAGAAAGAGGCCCATCTCCTGCAATACCCGCCCTACCCTGCAACTGATCGGTGTATTCCTGTTCCGCCTTTTTAATCCGTTCTATTAAGTCTTGCCGATCTTGGATTAACTTAGCCATATCCTTTTCTAATAGTTGTTCCCGTTGAGCATAGGTCATATCTACCTTTGCTTGATAATCAGCTTGTTGCTCAAGTTGCTTTTCACGAAGTTTAATATCGATTTCCGTTTTAAACATCCGAATCTCGACCGGTTTTGAGATAGTCAGGGCGATAATTGCGCCCATTAATATCCGAGGAATAGCACCTTTTAACTCTCCCCAAGTAATTGCTTCCGTACCATCCCCTTTCCCCGTACTCGTTACGATAAATCGGTCAATGTTAAAAATCATCAAGCCCCAAAGTAGACCGAATACAACAGACATTAAACCAACGAGTATGCTGAAACTAGATTCAATAGCGGAACCTCTTGGCTCAAAAATGGTAAAAAAAGCATATCCGCCGGCTAGGCCGGCCATCACCCCGGTTGAAAAAACAATGCCACCAAGGCACATATACTTTACCTGATCCGAGTAGGTAGCCCGCTCTAGTAAGTATCGGTCTCCTCCAGCACATTGCCAGAAAAAGCGCATAATAGCGGAAGACTTCCCCAATTCATAAAAGTCTCTTTTCATAAAAAATCGTTTTGGTTATAAAGTGTAGTGTTAAGCGTTATTTTAGGCATCCGAATACCGAAGGGATATAATGACGTCCGTACATTCGACGCAATCACCCTTACATTGGGTGCGAATGATTTATAGGGTGGGCGCGGATTATAATTAAGACTTAGCTTGTCAAGCGTGGTGACGAAGGAATTTGAATTCAACAGATTTAAATTTTCCGTTTCGATACGGAACTCGAATATCTTCCGCTGGAAAAGACCGAATACGTATACTTTTAAGACCCCTCCCCTTAATGCCGACATAGGGATAAGCTTAAGCCCGCCGTCTGATGTGACCAACTGCCCGGGGAATCGATACCACAATGCATTGTTACATAAAATATATACGGCGACATAGCCATTTATAAAGTTATACTGACTAGAATGCGCCAATATATGTGGATGAACTTTAAACCTTCCCCTTACAACTAGCTTAAGGGCCTTCACAGCAATCGTATAAAGAAATGCTACCTTTTTTGATACTACGCGAAGTTGGTCTGAAAAAAGCAACGGGTTCATGGTGATACTCCAAGGTTTTAGTTAAGTTGACGCTTGTCTAGATTTGATTTGCTGAGATAAATATCTAAATATAAAGGCTTATGTTAATACGCCACATTTGGCGAAAACAAAAGAATTACAACTTCTTGGATATTCGATTTACTTATTGGTTACTTTGCTAAAGTAAAAAACAGTTTTCGTATTTACAATTGTAACTGCTCTTATTTTCTGACTCTTATGATATCGGACATCAATAGGCGGTTAGATAAACAAAAAAGTTTATTAGACCGTTCTCTGCCGTCCTCGGTGTGGGAGTTTATGTTCAACTGTCATAATTTAAATTTTAATAGGGACTACGATTCACTAGTGTTATTGCCGATTCTAGGCAACTCAGTCTTGTTTTTACATGAACGCATCAAAAATACAGCAAAAGTGAACGGGCTTCTTACGGGAATCCGTAAAAGGCACGAGAGGATCAGGATTGGGAGTATCAAATATTGAACTCGAAGAGGCCTGTTACTAGTTTCAGAAATCCCGACGTTGAAAGAAAGGGCGGAGCTGCAGGTCGGCGATCAATCACCCCGAATTCGGGGTGATTGAACAATGAACGAATAAATAGTTAAATTCGAAATGTCAAGTGACATCTTAATGAGAAAGAACCCTGGAGAAGTTAACAGCCAATTCTAAAATCGAATTGAATGAACAGAACGTCTAAAGTTGTACTGACCACTTTACTGTCATTTGGAATCTATTTTCTAATAGACGAAACGTACTTTAAAGAAATAAGGCAATGGTTTTATGAATTTATTGATCAATGGGGAATCAGCCACATAATGGCATACCTAATTGTCGGAATTCCAATTTTTATAGGAACACTAATTCTTCACAAAAAGAACAAATTCTTTCGCAGCTTAGGACTTGACAAATGCTTGCTCCTCAAAGGAATGGTCTTTTCGCTGTTGTGCACGCTACCAATGTTCATAGGTTTTGTACTACTTTTTGACTTTAACACAGATTTTTCCCTAAACATCTTTCTAATCTCCATAATTGCGGCTGCACTTTTTGAGGAAACCTATTTTAGAGGATTCTTATTTGGACAGATTTATAGATTCACGAACTGGGGATTCATCCCATCGGTTTTGATTGGGGCAATTTTGTTCGGACTAATACATTTATATCAAGGAACTGACTTAAATGAATTAACAGGAATTTTTCTAATCACGTTTTTGGGAGGTGTTTTATATGCTTGGGTTTATGTCGAGTGGAATTACAACTTGTGGGTACCAATATTTCTTCATTTGTTTATGAATTTATCTTGGGGATTGTTTTCGGTAGCAGAAAATGCTCTTGGCGGAACATATGCAAACATTTTTAGGCTAATCACCATATTTCTGATCATCGGGCTGACGGTAGCGTATAAAATAAAGAACAAACTCGACTTCAATATAAATATACGGACACTGTTAATGAAAGAAACTGACTAAAACTGTAAGCTTACCTAAAAGCAAGTATGTTTATAACCGTAATCTTATGCAAATACAGCTGGCTTAAATGCACCTATGATGGCGCCGCGGTTGTACTGTTCGTTCCAGGGGGGCTTGAAATTTGCTTTGGCAAAATCAGCAAACCAGCAGAAAGCAACATCCGCTCTGGCTTAAAAGGCTGCACAAAAACATGAAAGCCCCGAAACGGGGAGAATCGGGGCTTTA
>CAZTJY010000185.1:0-4484 GCA_964613725.1 uncultured Parapedobacter sp.
GGATATATGGGATTAGGGGTAGCGAGCCTATTTCTCGGAAAACTTTTTCCCTGTCGCCTTGTCTTTTTGAATTAATGGTAAAATAACGGAGATTTGTGACGGGCGATACACCATTCGGCGTCAAATTACTAAATAAATGGAAGAACATTACTTAAGGTATCCGGTAGGGCAATTTGATAAGCCTTCCGTTATTACATCGCAAGTACTCGAAAACTGGGTAGAAACCATCGGCTCCTTCCCCGAGCTGCTGAGCCTTGAAGTGGCGCTATTGTCTGACGAGCAGCTCGACACCCCATATCGGAAAGGGGGGTGGACCATCAGGCAAGTGGTTCATCATTGTGCCGATAGTCATATGAACGCATTCGTTCGTTTTAAACTTGCCTTGACTGAAAATAATCCAGTAATTAAGCCGTATGAGGAGGCGCTGTGGGCGGAGCTGAGTGATAGCAGATCACTTCCGGTTGCTTCTTCCCTATTCATTTTAAAGGGTCTCCATTTTAGGTGGCATGTTCTTCTGAGAAATCTTAATGGGGAGATGCTTAAACGGAAATATACCCATCCAGAGCATGGGCAAGAATTTACCCTTGAAGAAGCCATAGGAATGTACGCTTGGCATTGCAGCCACCATTTAGCGCATGTGAAATCTGTAACCCGAAGAAAGAATTGACGATAATTCTGTAGGCATTCAACCAATCCCTTTTTGTTTGCTAACTTTTTTAGTTATTTTTGCTTCTATGAAACGAGGCAGAAAATCTAAAAGAGACGTGATCGATCTCGAAGCGCTGCGGCAGGAGTTGTCCATCAAGCACATGAGTAAAATCCATCCGTCCGTAAAACAGAAACTTCAAACCGATGGCGTGCTGGATGAAGTGTGCAACCATTTGGTGGACTTAGAATTTAGAGACAGGCGGCTGCCCTACCCTAGTCGCGGGCAGAGCGATTTCACCAGGCTATACGATTATCATACCGACTCGTATATACACGTCCATTTTAGGGGAAAGAATTATGGGTGCGAGGCGATAGAAATAATGGATTGCTAACCTTATATTTTGTTCCGTTATGTCGTCGTATAGTTACTCCTCACAAAATGCCATGCCACGGGAGGTCAAAAAGCTTCTTCTAGCGGCCTGGAATAACCATCAATGGATATATGACCGGCTTGATGGCAAATGGTTTACCCCGGAAGAGTTCAAAGCCGAATGGCATATCCATGTTACCACTCACAACATTAACCGATACATGGCGCGATCACCGGAGCTGGGTATCGCCGAATCACTGGAAAATTTGCGTCGGGTACTGGAGCGTACAGTGGAACTGCATAAAAAATTGCAGGGGTATTATGAGGTGGAGTTAAGAAGGAAGAAAAAGTAGGCAATCATTTTTTGGCGAACGCTTCGTTTTTTGAGCTCTCACTTAAAAAGTATCTTACCAAGTTACCTTCTTCGGACTCCCATTTACCGAAATACCACCTGATGGACACACCGCCATGTAACCAGCGGTACCTGTCGGTGCGCAACTGGCCCAATGGGATCGCCACGTAGGGCGCCAGCACCAGGTTGCGCCGCTGCAGGATCAGCGGGCTGTACTGCCCGGAAAGTTGGATGAATCCGATGTAGGTATTTCCCGTATATACCGAGTCTGGTCGCTGTATGCGCGACCGTTCGTGGACCAGCCGCCCGCCGGTGGAATCGCCGGACGTTGCGCCGCTATGTGCCCAGCGGTACCGCAGCAGGTTGTCGGTGTGTCGGCCTTGTACCACGCGGAACGGCGAAAGCCCCAACGAGGCCGAAAAGCTTTCGGAAATTGTATAATTCAATGATACCGGAAGCGCCACCATCCCTAAGGATTTCCTCATGCCAACCCGTTGCAGGCTAACTGTATCGGTTGGGTCCGCTTCTTTATCCTGCCCTACCTTTATATTCAGGTAACTCACCCCTACTTCCATGGATAACCGTTTGGCCAGCGGAAGCCTTGCGGAAACACCGCCGCCGAGCGAAAAGCCCTTATTCGTAAAGGCAGGCGTTACATTGGCGCCCATCTTTATCCCGCTAATTTTCGGCCAATTGATGTTTATGCCATCCATTTCAGGAAGGTTGACGCGTAGCCGCTTGCCGGACCGCTCGCGTGATTGCCCAGGGTGTCTATCCCCTTCGGGTGAAAGCCTAACCGTTGGCAATGAATTGTCTCCTATTGGTTGTTGGCTTACCGTTGAAGGTTTCGCCACCGGTGCATGCTGTTCAATGCGTTGGATGTGCTCAACGTGTTGTTTTTGATGTTGCCACTTTACAGCACTACGAACACCTGCTTTCGGTCTCCCCCACTCCTTGACCTCGCTTTGATCGGACCTTACGGTTGGCTCGCTACCTTCCCGCTCGCGCACGATAGCCTCGTGCACTGATGCCAACGAATCTACGTTCAGCGAATCGGGCTTCGACTGATGCGGCACCGCGGTTGGTTCGTGCTTGCGATCATTTTCCGCATGGTCCAGTAAGGGTAATATCCGTACTGAACCATACACCACGAGAAAAAGCGATGCAGCAATTCCGGCTAATTTCACAAATAACGGAACCCGCTTACGGCGCGTTTTATTCCGCTGCTGTTGGAAGTTCTCCCATTCGGAGCGGTCGTACCGCTCTTCGAAATCCCGCAGGGAATCCCGTAGGCCTTCAATCAATTCTTTCCTTGGTCGCTTATCCATCGTGCCGCCCTCCAACATATTTGATGTACAATGCCCGCAGCCCCTGTTTTGCCTTGGCTAGGTAAACCCTGCTGGAGCTGGCGGGAATGTCCATCAGTTTTGCGATTTCTTCGTGTGCATACCCTTCCAGCTCGTAGAGGTTGAAAACAATCCGGTGTAGGTCCGGCAATCCCTGCAGCAACTGCAGGATATCTTCCACTCCCAGTGTGTCGTCCATCTCCACCGCCGGGTGGTTTTCCAGCCCATCGATCGCCACCGTATCGGGCAGCGTGCGTTGGGCACGCAACCGATCGATGGCCGTATTGACGGTGATGCGGACCAGCCACGCCTCAAGCATTGCCTTTTTGTCATCGCCGTCACCGTCAAACGTGGTCAGTTTTCGAAAAGCTTTGACAAAACTATCGTTCACCACCTCCCGTGCCGTCTCCCTCAGTGGGATATACCTGCGGGCCACTCCCATCAACTTGCCCCAATAACGGCTATAAAGCCGCTCCTCCATCTCCGCCGTAAGGCGCATCCTATCCTCGAAAATATCAGCTAAAAAATCGTCGTCTTTCTCGTCCACGTAAAGCAGGTGTCCTAATCGCGTGTGTCCAAAGTTTCGTGCCTCCATTAGTAAAGACGAGTGCTTCTTTCAAAACGCTAATAAAAATACCCTAAATTTTTAATTTCAACGATTATCGCACAAAATGCCTCAAAACCACTAGCGAATCGGCAGCCGCTACCGTCTTGTTTACGGAAAGAAGACATGTATGTACTTATCCGTAATTGTACCCGTATTCAACCGGCCCACCGAAGTAAAGGACCTGTTGGATAGCCTCGTTTTGCAAACAGATGCTGCATTTGAAGTGGTCATTGTAGATGACGGTTCTTCCCAGCGCTGCGAAGCCGCGGTAGCAGGGTTCGAATCCCAATTAACCATCCATTACCACTATCAAGATAATTCCGGTCCCGGTCCAGCGCGGAATGCGGGAGGCAAAGCCGCCACTGGCGACTATTTGGTTTTTCTCGATTCGGATTGCGTTTTGCCGGAGCACTATATCCAGACCGTGAGGCAGGCGCTGGTGCGGGATTACGCCGATGCCTTTGGCGGGCCCGACCGGGCGCGGGATGATTTCTCACCCCTGCAACGAGCCATTAACTATTCGATGACCTCCTTCTTCACGACTGGGGGCATCCGCGGTGGCAGTGAAAAGATGGATAAGTTCCATCCTCGGAGCTTCAACATGGGGTACTCCAGGGCGGTTTTTGAGCATACGGGAGGTTTTTCAACCATGCGCTTCGGTGAAGACATTGATATGAGCATTCGGATCATCAAGGCAGGTTTCAAAACGCGTCTAATCAAGGAGGCGTATGTATACCACCGGCGGCGCACGAATCTGAAGCAGTTTTTCAAGCAGGTATATAATTCGGGTATCGCACGGGTCAACCTTTATAAACGGCACCCCCATTCGTTGAAGGTGGTACATCTGGCCCCTGCCATATTTACGGTCGGGGTCGCTTTGATTTTTATCTTATCGCTCATGTTGTCCCCATACCTGTTGCTGCTATTGCTGGCTTACTCGGGCTTCCTTTTTCTTGATGCCACGGCCCGCCACCGACGTGTTGTGATCGGAACGTTGGCCGTGTTAACCAGTTTCGTACAATTAATTGGCTACGGGGCCGGGGTTATTCACGCTTTCATCGCACGTATTTTCTTCAGTAAAGGCGAGTTTGCGATGTTCCAACGGTCTTTTTATCGTTAACCCAACCGTGAGGTCTATACCCGTAACATCTTGAGATGGGA
>CAZTJY010000186.1:0-4463 GCA_964613725.1 uncultured Parapedobacter sp.
ATGCTGCAATGCATACAGTTGGCTAAGTCGCTCGCTGACTGCCACCAACCGCTCTTCATCCAACGAAATACCCTGTTCGATACGGCTTACCTCATCGGCAAGGTCCTTCAGCTCGATGAAACTGCTTTCCAACCGTTCCGCTTGCGGCGATAGCGCCGGCATGTGCCGCTCGGCTTGCTGCAATTGCTGGAGAGCCGCCTTAAGGAGCGCTACCGCGTTAACCTCCCCTTCCTGTAAGGCATCGGCCACGCCCAGAAGGGCACGCTTTATTTCTTCTGCATGTTCCAGTTGCTGCTGTTCGGCTTCCAACTGCACAGCTTCACCCGCCTCCAACTTAGCTGCATCCAGCTCATCGTACAGAAACTGATGGTAATCGGCCTCGGCATTGGCCTTGGCAGCGTCATCTTTCAAAGTGGCGAGCTTGGTCGCTGCCGACCGGTGTTCGCGGTATACCGAAGCATAACGGTCACGCAGTGGCTGGTTCTGCGCCACACTATCCAAAACAAGCAACTGAAACGATTCCGTGTTGAGCTGCAACGTAGCATGTTGGGAATGGATATCGATTAGTTTCTCTGCGAGTGCTTTCAATACCTGGAGCGTTACGGGTGTATCATTGACGAATGCCCGCGATTTACCGTCCAGGCTGATTTCGCGGCGTATAATCGTTTCCCGCTCGTAATCCAAATCCTGCTCACCGAAAAAATCAGTCAATTGGTAACTCGACACATCGAAATACCCTTCGATGATGCATTTTTTCTGCTGGTTGAAAAAATAGCGGCTTTCCATGCGCTGACCCAAGATAAGCGACAGGCCACCCATGATGATGGATTTCCCCGCCCCGGTTTCACCTGTGAGGATGTTCAACCCCTTATCGAAATGGATATCGAGCGAATCGATCAACGCGTAGTTCCGGATGGATAGGCGACTCAGCATATAACCTCACTAACGGCTGTTACGTAATGTTTCATATTTATTGGCATTGGCCGGATCCACTTCGGCCAAGATGTTGTAGGCCTGAACCCGTTCCTGCGGCCCCATCCCACTGAATATACCGATCAGTTCGTCCGACTTCGCCGTAAAAAAAACTTGATTGAATACAGCGCCCTGCGCGAGCCGATCCACTTCCTTCAATGACGGCAACAAGCCTAAAATGGCTTTGCGGCCCTGTTGCGCATCGTCCGACATCGTATCCAATCCATTGAGGTAAAAACTATACAGGAAGTCACGCAGTGGTTTATACCTGCGGTCCAGCAGGTTATTGACCAGCCAAAAACGGTTGTTCATCCCTTCCATCGAGCGCCAGCCGGTGAAGCCCGTATTCTGGGCATTGTTTACGATGTTTTGGGCTGCGGTATAAAAGGGCGTACCACCATTTTGCTCAAACGTATCGGCATCCAACCCAACAATAATATAAGCATAATAAGCCAATAGCGATGTCAAGTTACTCATGTACTGCTGGTCTGAATAATCCATCAATTGCCCCTCGGTATAGCTGAAATTGAAATTATTGTCGGACATACTAAGCACCGGGCTGTTGTACGATGTATTGAATACCGGACGCGTCGAAATGATCTGCGCCTGCGCCGTAAAATTCGAAGAACCATCCCACGAATTGATGGTGATTACCAAACTGCAATCAATACGCTCTTGCGGCTGAACTTGGTTGGCGCTCCATGTCCGGTTGTTGAGGAAATCAGAAATCGCCTTTTCCAGTACTTCCAATGCCCGCTTGTTGGTATTCTGCACCTGAGGGGATAAGATTTGCACGCGCGCATTCAAATCTTGCGCCAGCCCAATGGGGATGGATGACAGAAAAAAAACGATAACGGCCAACGGCCCTATCAACAAACGCATCGCTCGAATCATGCCCAAAACTAGATAAAGTTGCTTTGATATGCAAACGGTTTGGTTTTTGCTTCTTCTCATTCTGGAAAGTTTTAAGCATCTTCGCTAAACCTTTGGCAAGGGCATCTGTTTATCGTAGAAAGAACAGCTAAAAATTACATATAGACATTGAATAGGTTTGGCCGAATAGCAATAAAGACACTCCTTTGGATCATCGGGAGTATCATTGGATTGATTTTGCTTGTGTTCGTATTGATACGCATCCCTGCTGTTCAGCATTACGTGGTACAGAAAGTCACGTCATATGTGGAAAACAAGATCAAAACACCTGTCCGGATAGCCCGTGTCAGCCTCGACTTGCCTAAAATGCTGGTACTGGAAGGGGTGTATTTCGAGGACCAATCGCGCGACACACTCCTAGCCGGCGAAAAACTTCGGGTGGACATCAGCATGCTGAAATTACTGAAGAACACCGTGGAAATCAGTCAAATCGATTTGGTGGGTATTACCGCAAAAATAAACCGGACCTTACCCGACAGCGCATTTAATTTCGATTACATCATCCAAGCGTTCGTGAGTGAACAGCAGGATACAACCCCGCCTGATAGCACCGCACCGATGAAGTTCGACATCGACAAAGTAAATCTCGACCGCATCCGGTTCCTGTACCGCGACGATGTAATCGGCGTGGCTGCGGAAGTCAACTTAGGGAAACTCGAAACCCGTATCGAAACGTTCGACCTGGAAGGCAACATGCATTTTGGCATCCCCCGGATCACCATCGATGGTTTACAGGGGTCGGTGCGGCAATGGGCAGTTGCCGACGCTGGGGAAACACCCGATGCAGCCGATTTTGGCATTACGGATACATCGGCAACGTCGCTCCTGCCCGATTTGGAGTTCGGAACCGTTAACCTGTCGGCAATCGACTTCGCCTATACCGATGAGGCTAGCGCGATGGACACCCGTTTCCGGATAAGCAAGCTGCTCGCCCGGCTAAACGAACTCGATCTCAACGAAGAATGGATCGACATCCGTGAAATCGACCTTGACGGGTCCGATTCGCACGTGTTTTTCGGACAAATAGCGCCAAAGCCGGATGCCACAAACACCGCCGCAAGCGAACCGGTCAATTGGCGGGTACGGGCCGCAACCATACGCATGGCCAACACGGACTTTGCTTTCCGCGATACCAACCAGCCACGTATCGAAAAGGGGTTCGATTACGGCAACATCGGCATAACGGGGCTAACAGGCGAATTGACCGACCTCTACTATTCGGCAGATACCATCAGCGGCCGGTTGGACGATCTCCAAGCCAGCGATCGTAGCGGCTTCACGCTGAACCGCCTGCAGGCGGCGTTCAGCTACACCGGCCAAGGCGCCGAACTGAGCGACCTGTATGCCGAAACACCGCATACCCTTATACGCGACTACATCAAGGTATCGTACCCTTCGCTGGAAACGGCCATGGAGCAGTTAGGTACCATCCAATTGGCGGCAGACATCAAAGAAAGCCACCTCGGCATGGAAGATGTGCTGTACTTCGTGCCCGACCTGGACACGATGGAGGTGATGGAACCGCTATTGGCCCATACGTTTTTTGTCAACACCGAAATCAACGGCCGGCTGGGTGATCTCCAAATCCCCAACCTGGAAGTACAGGCGTTGGATAAGACCCGTATCGTAGCCCATGCCCACATCCGCGGGCTGCCGGATATGGATAAACTGGATGCCGAACTCAATTTACAGGAGCTGGTTACCGGAAAAACGGACCTGGATCGGTTGATTGCCCCCAGCTTGCTGCCCGACAGCATCAACTTCCCCGCTGATATCAGACTGCATGGCACGTTCAATGGCGGGCTTAACGGATTCCTGACGGATATGCAACTGCAGACCAGCATGGGAAGCGCCTCGGTGGTGGCCGACTACCAAATCAATCATCGCGATACGGTATACGACGCCCAGGTAAGCATCAGCGATATCGATATCGGACAGTTACTGAAAATGGATTCGGTATTAGGGAAGGTATCATTTGCAGCACAGGCAAAAGGAATCGGCCTCGACCCGGCCACAGCGGTGGCCGACATCCAAGGCAAGTTAATCAGCTTGGAGGCCATGGGTTATGAATATACGGATATCGGGATAGATATCGGGGCAAAAAGCGGCGACATTACAGCCGTAGCGGCCAGCGACGACCCGAACATCGACTTCGACCTCAATGCCCGTGCCGACATGCGGGGCCAATACCCCAAGGTGAATGTAAACCTCATGGTAGACAGCGTAAACCTGAAGAACCTCGGGCTATTGGCCGACGAATTCCGCTATCATGGAAGGCTGGTTGCCGATTTCGAAACTGCGGATATCGACCATCTGAATGGCACCGTCGATATCGTCAATTCTTCCATCGCCTATAACGAAGAGCGCTACATGCTCGATACCGTAAGGCTGCGCGCGGTTGCACAGGACAGCACCACCTTGATGCAACTGCAATCGGAGTTTCTTAATGCGCACATGGTGGGCAATTATAGACTCAGCGAACTTGGCGCGTCCGTGCAGGATATCATCGCCATGTATTACCAACCGGATTCGATTGCACCGGTATTCGAGTATTCGCC
>CAZTJY010000187.1:0-4439 GCA_964613725.1 uncultured Parapedobacter sp.
GTTCGATGTGCACCATACTGCATGGCTTTTTCAAGCCGGGTCTGATCGTGCGACGTTCCGGCGACAATGGTTTTTACGCCCTGTGCGCTGAGTAATTTGAGACATAGCAGCCCAATCGGTCCCGGGCCAGATAGTAATACGACATCACCGAAGCGGAGATGGGCAATTTCGCAGACGGCATGTACAGCGACAGCGAATGGTTCGGTAAGCGCACCCTCCCGGAGGGGGATATCTCCTAATTCAAATAGCTGGTCAGGCCGTACGGCGGCATAGCTGGTAAAGGCACCATGCACGCCATGTCCCATGCCACGGCGGTTGGCGCAGAACATGAAATTGCCGTTTAAACAATAGGGGCAGGAGCCGCACATTATCGCAACGGCACCGAGTACCGCAAAAGTTTGACCCATCAGGGCCCGGTCTACGTCGCTGCCGGTATCGACAACAGTTCCGGAAAACTCATGGCCCAATATCACAGGGGGATAATTGCGGAATGTATCGTGATAAACATGCAGATCGGTGCCACAGATACCGCAGCAGTGGATATTAAGCAACACCTGGTTCGATGCACATTCCGGCTTGGGCATGGGCTGTAAAGCAACATTGCCAACGCCCTTTTCGTATTTTACGAGTGCTTCCATCATGACGATTTCCGTTTGAGTGCCAGCACATCCTGTGCTGCTTTGACCACGTTTTCGGCCCGGAGGCCATATTTATCAAGCAATTCGGGGCCTGTGCCCGACTCTCCGAAGACGTCCTGGATACCTACACGGTACACAGGGCAGGGGGAATGAGCAGTCACCACCCCCGTTACGGCTTCGCCCAGCCCGCCGATCACCGAGTGTTCTTCTACGGTAACGATGGCTCCGGTGTGACGCGCAGCATCCACGACGGCCTGTTCGTCGAGGGGTTTTATGGTCGGGTGATGGATTACTCGGGCAGCGATGCCCGCGCGCTTTAAATGGTCCGCTGCCTTCAGCCCCTCGCTCACCATAATCCCCGTTGTCATAATCGTGAGGTCATTGCCCTCGCGTAACCGCCGAGCCACACCGATCCGGAACCGGCCATGGATTTCAGGCACAACGGGATAGGTATCCCGACCAAATCGCAGGTATGCCGGCCCATCGAGATATGCAGCCGCTATGGTCGCCTGTTTGGCCTCTTCGTAGTCACCCGGCACCAAAATCGTCATGTTCGGAAAAGATCGGACGATAGCGATGTCCTCGTTGCATTGGTGCGAAGCGCCATCGCCTCCAGTGGTGATTCCGCAATGGGTAGCCCCGATTTTAACATTCACTTTTGGATAGGCGATAGCGTTTCGCAGCTGATCTCCAGCACGGCAAGTGGCAAATACGCCGAATGTGGAAGCGAACGGCAAGAAGCCCTCGAGCGCCAACCCCGTTGCTACGCATAACAAGTTTTGCTCCTGTACACCGCAATTGAAGAAACGATTGGGGTATGTTTTCTGAAAGTCGGCCGTTTTTGTCGCTTTAGCAACGTCAGCATCGAGCACAACAAGTTCAGGTATAGCCTCCGCAAGCGATAGCAGTCCGTCTACATAACCTTGTCTGGTTTGTTTAAATTCCATGAGCGAGTTCCTCCATTGCTATTAGGTAGTCTTTTTCATTCGGTGGGTTGCCATGCCATGAGGCTTCGTTTTCCATAAACGACACACCCTTTCCTTTTACGGTGTTTGCGATAATCACATGTGGACGGCCTTTTTCCTGTTTCATTTCGGATATGGTAGCAATGAGCGCCTGGATGTCGTGCCCGTCAACCGTTTTTACCGACCAGCCAAAACTTGCCCATTTAGGCAGTAAGGGATCGAGGGGCATAATGTCTTCCGAGTAGCCATCGGTTTGCAAATAATTACGATCCACGATAACGATGACGTTGTCCAGTTTGTATTTATTGGCAAACATGGCCGCCTCCCAGACCTGCCCTTCTTGAATTTCGCCATCTCCACACAATACATAATAGAAATGGTTTTCGTTTCGCACTTTGGCACCTAGTGCCATTCCGACGGCTGTAGAAATACCGAGACCTAGTGTGCCTGTTGATACTTCAACGCCGGGTGTTTTCGGTTGGTAAGGGTGCCCTTGGAGGTGCGAACCGATTCTTCTGAAGGTACCGAGGTCTTCTTTGGGGAAGTATCCACAATCGGCCAGGGCTGCATACAGTACTGGTGTACAGTGCCCTTTAGACAGGGTGAAGCGGTCGCGGCCGGGCCAAGCCGGATCGGCAGGCCGATGGTTCATGATGTGGTAATACAACACGGTAACAATATCGGCCGCTCCTAAGCTTCCGCCAATATGGCCGGAGTTCGCTCGATAAACCATCTCGATAATTTCCCTTTTCAGTTGGGTTGATTTGCGCTTTAAATGGGCGAGCAACGTTTCGTTCATATCTATCATTTCTCCTTAGTTGGTTCGTCTGTTACACATCCCTCGCTTGCAGATGCCACGGCTTGTGCATATTTGAATAGGATTCCTTGGTTCACATGAAGCGGAGGGCCATGCCAGTGCTGCCGTCGTTGAGCCAGTACCGTGTCGCTAAGATGGACGGTAATGGTTTTTGCGTTGGCATCTATGGTAATTTCATCGCCATCAATAAGTAACGCGATGTTCCCGCCCACCTGAGCTTCGGGGGTTACGTGGCCCACCACGAAACCGTGTGTGGCACCGGAAAAACGGCCGTCCGTCACCAGCGCCACTTGGCTCCCCAACCCGGCGCCCATCAGCGCCGCCGTGGGTTTCAGCATCTCGGGCATACCGGGGCCGCCCTTGGGCCCGCAGTAGCGGATGACGACGACATTTCCCGGTATGATATCGCCGTTAAAGATGGCTGCGTTGGCATCTTCTTCCGTGTCGAAAACCCGTGCCGTTCCGGAAAACACCGCACCTTCTTTACCCGTTATCTTGGCAACTGCGCCTTCTTCGGCCAGATTGCCGAAGAGGATTTGCAGGTGACTGGTCTCCTTTATAGGTGTCGAACGCGGCCGGATGATGTCTTGGCTTTCAGCCAGTGGTGCTACTTTTTCTAGGTTTTTTTCCAGAGATTGTCCGGTCACGGTCAAGCAGTCGCCGTGTAACAGTCCTTCGGCCAACATCAATTTCATGACGGCGGGCACACCGCCGACGGCCGAGAGGTCTTCCATAACGTATTTGCCGCTCGGCTTGAGATCGGCCAAAACCGGGGTTCGGTTGCCCAGCTCTTCAAAATCACGAATGGACAGCGGCACGCCCACCGTTTTCGCCAGCGCGATGAGGTGGATAACAGCGTTCGTAGATCCGCCTAACACGATGATAAGTCGCACGGCATTTTCGAACGCTTCGCGTGTAAGGATTTGCTTGGGCGTGATGTCGCGTTCCAGCAACTGGCGCATTGCAGACGCGATGGCGTCGGCTTCGTGGAGCTTATGGCTTGAAACGGCAGGGTGGGATGAATTGTAAGGCAAGCACATGCCCAGCGCCTCAACAGCTGCGGCCATGGTATTGGCCGTGTACATACCGCCGCAGGCCCCTTGGCCCGGGCAGGCATGGGCAACAATGTCCCGGAATTCTTTTTCTGCCAATTTCCCGACTGCGCGTTGCCCGGCGGCCTCAAACACAGAGGTGATGTCGAGTTTGCTACCATTTACGAAGCCCGGGCTAATCGTTCCACCGTACATCAATATTCCGGGCCTATTCAACCGGCAAATACCCATTAGCGCGCCGGGAATATTCTTATCGCAGCCCACGACTGCTACGATACCGTCATACCACTGTGCGGCACCCACCATTTCGACCGAGTCAGCGATCACTTCTCTCGACGGGAGCGAATACCGCATCCCTGACGAGCCCATTGAGATGGCATCACTAACTCCTGCGGTATGGTAGATGAGGCCGATCATTCCATGCGCATTGATGGACTTTTTTACCGCCGTCGCGAATGAATTCAGGTGCATATTGCATGGGTTTCCTTCCCATCCGGCGCTAACGATGCCGATTTGCGGCTTCAGCAGGTCCTCCCGGTTCAGACCTATGGCATGCAGCATGGCTTGTGCGCCGGGCTGCGTGTCGTTCTGGGTAACTTGTTTGCTGTATTTATTTAATTCGTTCATAACTGTAGTTTGTTTACATGAGAGATGGTTTTCCACGAACCGTTTTCTGCTGACGATACGACGGCATCCAGCACCTGCTGGCAACGAAAGCCATCATAGAAATCGGGAAATGCCGGTAATCCACTTGCAACGGCTTTGAGGAAGTGGACGGCGAGATTAATGAAGGTATGTTCCCAACCGATGACATGGCCTGGAGGCCACCAAGCGTCCATGAAAGGATGAGTAGGCTCCGTAATCAGCAGGGTACTGAAACCCTCACCCTTAGCACCTTCGCAATAGTGCAACTCGTTCATGCGTTCGAGATTAAATACCAAAGACCCTGTGCTGCCAAAAATTTCCA
>CAZTJY010000188.1:0-4413 GCA_964613725.1 uncultured Parapedobacter sp.
GTACCCCCTATTCTTTTGAGATGGGTGGCAAGGCGCTAGTGGGCAAATGCCTATATCGATTGGTTAAAAGATACTAGCAAGAAATAAAGCAGATTGCAGCGATGATGCAAAATTTTATAGCCGACATAAAGGACATACTGGACCGAGCGAGAAAAAAAGCCTACGCCGCTACCTCCTATGCCATGGTAGAGGCCTATTGGCAAATCGGCAAGCGCATCGTTGAACAGGAACAGTCTGGGGAAAAGAGGGCTCAATACGGTAGGGAAATATTACAACGGCTGTCGGAAGAACTAGGCAAAGGTTTTAGTGAGCGAACTTTAAGAGACATTAGAAAATGTTATCTCACTTTTCCCGATTGGAAAGATTTGGCACACGCGTGTGCCAAATTAGAATGGTCTCATATTCGGGCAGTTACAAAAGTAAATGATACTAACGCGCGAAAATACTACCTCAAAGAGGCTGCCGTTCAAAATTGGAATGTAAAAACGCTCGAACGCAACATCAACACCTTGTATTATCAACGGTTGCTTTCCTCCCAAGACAAAAAGCCAGTCGAGGACGAAATGCTGGATAATACCGAGGAATACCAACCTAATACCCGTGATTTCATCCGTAATCCCGCAGTTTTGGAATTTCTGGATATCCCAACAAGCCGTTCCTATACGGAGCGAGAGCTGGAACAATCGCTGATCGATAACTTACAGCAGTTCTTATTGGAACTTGGCAAGGGCTTTGCCTTCGTAGCCCGCCAAAAACACATCCGCACGGAGACAAGTGATTTTTTCATTGATCTGGTGTTTTACAATTATATACTTAAATGCTTTGTAATCGTTGAGCTGAAAACTGACAAGATTACCCACCAGGATATTGGGCAATTGGACATGTATGTCCGAATGTTTGATGATTTGGAAAGAAAGGAAGGAGATAACCCCACCATTGGTTTACTACTCTGTACGGAAACGGATAGGACAATAGCGAAGTATTCCGTACTGAATGAAAGTAAGCAGCTTTTTGCGAGTAAATACCTCCCCTACCTGCCCACTGAAGAAGAACTAGCAGCGGAAATCGAGCGGGAGAAAAATGTGCTGCGGGAGCAGGGTTTGGTGTATGGTGCGGAGGATTAAATTAAAAAGGTTTAAGGTCACAAATTGTGACCTCAAAACGGAAATAAGTTTGGAACGTATAAACGTATAATTAAATTCTAAATGAGCAGAAAAAATTGAGGTCGCAAATTGCAATATCAAACCAGTTAATCAAAATTAACAATGGCCAAAACCGAACATACGGAAGTAACCATAGCTGATGAATCAGTAATGAACCAGATATACGTTATCAGGAAGCAGAAAGTGATACTTGATAGAGACTTGGCTTCGCTATATGGGGTGGAAACAAGGGTACTTAAACAAGCGGTAAGACGAAATATGGATAGGTTCCCGGAGGATTTTATGTTTGAAATGACTTCGGAGGAGTTAGAAAATTGGAGATCACAATTTGTGACCTCCAATTCAGACAGGCAGGGCTTGCGTTATACACCTTTCTGTTTTACGGAGCAAGGCGTAGCCATGTTATCCAGCGTACTTAATAGCAAGCAGGCTATATATATTAATATACAAATCATGCGTGTCTTCACCCGCATCCGGCAGATGCTCACCGACAATACGGAGCTGCGGCTGGAGATTGCAGAGATAAAACACGCTGTGGAGAAGGTTAGCAAAAAACAGGATGGACACGACAAGAATATCGAACTGATATTCGAATATATAGACCGCTTGCAGGAAAAAGCTGAGCAACCTGTTCTGGAACGAAAGACTATAGGCTTTAAGGTGGGGGTTAAATAAAAAGCAACAGGCGTTACATAATTGAACACATAAATTAAAATGGCGATGGAAGTACTTTTCTTGAATCTCGGAACCCAAGAGCTGATCCTATCAGGGCCGGTCCTTCTCACGGTCATACTGTATATATATTGCTTGATTCACTGCATCAGGAACAACCGGCTGCAAGGCAACAGCAAACTGCTTTGGCTGATTATTATACTCATAGCTCCTTTTATCGGGAGTCTAATCTACTTGGCTATAGGTAAGAAAGGTAGTGGGGAGGCCACGGCATAAACAAATACACGCATGAAATTTATTTACATAATCTTACTCGCGGCAGCAGTGGTTGCCTGCAAGAAAAACGAGGTCGACCTCGTCGAGAAATTCGTGCAGGAAGTGAAAGCGGATAACTATTATTATGAAGAGTTGCCCGATTTCAACATCCGCCACATCGATGCGCTGTTCGCGCACGCCAGCGACGAGCAGTTGGTGGGCCGCTTCCCTTGGCCGAGCTATAGTTCGTACTATCCAGGCGAGAAAGAGGTAGGCCTGGTGATGCTGTACGCCATAGAGGCAATCCGCCGACCCGAAAGTGATCCACTTCGCGGAGTACATGTATATGACATTTATGAACCAGAACGGAAAGTAACGCTTGATGAGGTGCTCCCGCTGTATCAACAGTGGTGGACGAAAAATAAAGGTAAAAGTGCAGGCACACTTCAATCGCTGGATCCGCTGGAAGGTACGGGGTTGGTGTGGCTTGGAACTGCAGTACCGGAAGAGCTATAAATTCAGAAATAATGGGAACAATACTGAGATTGACAAAACCAAAAAAAGACGAACCGGTGCGGATTAATTTTGACAATGTGGCGTATTGCCGACCAAGAGGCGAGTACACAGAGATCGTGTTTGTGTCTTCATTACGAACAGACCTTGGTTGTAAAAGAAACTATCGAACAAGTAGATAGACTGTTGGGGATATAAGGAACAAAAAACAGGGAAAACTTGAGGTCGCAAATTGCGATCTCAAACCAGATAACCAATTTCAACTATGACCCAGACGAACATATACTCAAGCAAGCGGGAAGACAGGGTATCGATAGATTTCCTGACAACGTTATGCTTGAGATAATGATTAAAAATACAATTGAATGATGAATGCAAAAACTGTTTATATTGTCCATTCGCCGAGCTATAACGATACCACCGATATCTATGGTGTGTTTGACTTGAAAGAACGATTGGACAACTTTTTGGACCGTTTCAAGGACCGTATTGATGATGTTGAAATCAAGGAAATGCCTTTAAATCCAACGTTTCCGGGAGACAAAACGCGCAACCCTTATTGTGCTACCTTATTTAGAGATGGTACGGCAATGCTGCACATCATCTCCAACCCTGCTGATGCCTATAAGGCGATTAAAGATGAGTACGAAATAGTAGAACTAGACGGAGAGCTGTCGCGGGTCTTCTATTATTTGATGGCCGAAACAAGAGAAGCTGCTTGGACCGAAGCCATTGTGCGATTTGAAAAATTGGTGGAACTGGACGAATTTTGCTTAGATGGCGAAATACGGATGGAAGAATGACAGGTGGCGGAGAAGGCTAGCAAATGCGGTAGCGACAATAATATTGAAATGCTCAGTTGAAAATATGACGGGTGATACGCTAAAATTTAACATGCTGTCCTAATATGAATTTGGATATACTTGTAAAGGCATTTAGTGAGGAAGAGCGACGAAAGATGCTCGGGCTTTTGCAAAAGCAGTTCTGCCACCCCGCTAATACGAAAGCGGTTGGAAGTGACGAAGGCCTGCAAACCGTTAAAGAATGGGTGAAAGCGCACGAAAATAAAATGTCGGCTAGACTACGTAACCTACTGCTTAAATTTCCGAATCACTATATCGATGAGATTGGCAGGAAGCATCGGGGGTATGGCCCCCTTACATATGCGGAGTTGGTGAAATTACGCGGGTACTAAGTTTAGAATATGGTATCACCTTTTCACTCGGATAGAGTTGGCGGGCGATGGGTTTAAGATGGGGTCAAAATAAGTAAGACCATATGGAGGTTTTCAAAAGCAGAAAGGATATTTTTTTTAAAACCGTTATAATCGTCACGGTTACGTTCCTCGTTGGGCTGCCGTTGTACCATTACCACGATTCGGGCGTTGCGCCAGGCTGGCCCGTCTATCTCATCAACTCGGCCGTGATCGGCCTTTTTCTGTGGTTTTGGTTTGGCACGTACTACCGGTTAGACGCAACGCACATCCATTACCGCAGCGGCCCTTTCCGTGGAAAGATAGCAATTGACGCAATACGCGAAGTGCAACGGAATACGACGATGTGGTCGGGCTTCCGCCCGGCAACGGCACGGAAAGGGATTATTGTGAAATACAATAAATATGATGAGATCTATTTTTCGCCTGCCACCAACGAGACATTCATACAGGCACTGCTGGAGGTAAAGGGGGATATATTGGTTAACGATAAATAAAGATGATAAAACAAAAGCATCGGCTTCATGTGTGAAACGAAACAAATTTGGATTGGCACAAAATATCCGCTGGATGCGGAACATGAAATCTTGATATTCC
>CAZTJY010000189.1:0-4365 GCA_964613725.1 uncultured Parapedobacter sp.
GTGGATTCTTCCGTTAGGTTTTTGAAGCTGAAGATTTCTTCCCGGTTTTGCTGGGCGCGGAAAATCTTATCAAATCGGTCCAACGAGAACGTCGGCAGCGCGATGACCGCCTCGGCCGCTTGTGCAGCTGCTTCCATCTTGTTCTGGCCGATCAGCACGCGTGCTAAGAGCGCCTGCGCCGCCTGCCGCGACACGTAGTAATAATCCCCTTCGTACGAAGGCGTTTTCTCAAGGGCAACGGCAAGGTCGGCCTCGATCTGCTGCCACACCTGAGCGGCGGGATCGCGGGATACCCGTTCGGTGGTGTTTTCCAGGATGAGCGGCACATCGCCCCAACGTGTTACCAGGTTGTAATAGATGTAAGCCCGGAAGAAATGAGCTACTCCCTCCATTTGCTTCCGTTTCTCCGAAGCCGGTTGGTCTGCCAGAATACTCAGCACGTTGTTTACTTGGTATAGCGCCTGGTACAAACCACTCCAGTTTTTATCAATCAGCGCGTTGTCGGTCCGCATGATGTTGCGGATGAACGCCAGTTCGCTGCCGCCGGAAGCCCCGATCAGGTTTCCGCCGACCAGATCGAACATAATGTAGGACTCCCGACCCTGGTTGTTCTGAACGGCGTTGTACATACCGTGCAGCAAAGCGTCCATATCGCGTTCACTTACCGGTTCCGGAGCAACGGATGTATGCGGATAAAAATCCAGGTCCGTGCAGGAAGATAGGAATCCCAACATCAGCACTGCCAAGACGTTGGTTATTGTTATTTTCTTGTACATTGTCTCTTTAGCTTTTTGTTAAAAACCAATATTTACCCCTACGTTGAAGCTCCGCAATTGCGGCAGAATCAAATTGTCCTGACCGATAAACTGCGGGTCGAAATTGTTGGTCACCTCCGGGTCGTACCCTCTGTAGTTGGTCCACAGGTGGAGGTTATCGCCCTGCAGGTAAACCCGCAGCCGGTTCATGCCCAGTTTCGCAGCCACCTCCGTCGGTAGTGTGTACCCCAGGTTCAACGAGCGCAGTCGTATATATGATCCATCCTCTAAGAACCGGGAAGAGTTTTGCGTATTCCAGGCGTTTCCGTAAATAGCCCGAGGCGTCGTGTTGCTGGTTCCCGGTCCGGTCCACCGTTCGTTGGCGACCCGATGGGTCATGTTCATGAAACCACTTCCTAGCCGATCGGTATTGGTGCGGTAGCTCGCATAAATTTCGTTGCCATACGAATAAGTGAAGAAGACGGCAAGGTCAAAGTTCTTAAAGGAAAAACTGTTGTTCCAGCCACCGAAGAAATCGGGGTTGGCCGTACCGACGATCTGGCGGTCCGACACGTTGATGGCCCCGTTTCCGTCCAGGTCTTCGTAGCTGACGTCCCCTGCGCGTACACCGTTTTTATAGAGCGATTCGGGGACTTCCTCATCCGACTGGTAGATGCCCGTTTGCTTATACATATAGAAGCTGCCCACTTCCTGGCCCACCTGGAGGGTCATGTTGGCCCCGATCAACAGCGCTTCATCGCCGATGAGGGAGGTAAGTCGGTTCTTGATAAAGGAAATGTTAAAATCGGACGACCACAATACCGGTCCCAGCGGCACGTTTGCATTTACCAAGAACTCCCAGCCCTTATTCTCCATCGAGCCAATGTTGCTGATGATGGATGTAAAGCCGGATGTTGCCGGCTCGGGTTTGCTGTACAGCAGGTTGTCCGTTTTCTTGATGAAGTAGTCGGCGGTGACGTTCAGCTTGCCGTTCAGGAAGCTCAGGTCGAGGCCTGCGCCGTACTGCCGAGCCGTTTCCCAGGTCAGGTCGCGGTTGCCGTTGGTGCTCACGCCAATGCCGCTTTTGTTGTCGTAATTCCGTCCGCCGCTCATCTGCGCGTGGTATGCATAACTGCTGATGCCGTCTTGGTTTCCCGTTTCGCCATAGCTCGCACGGATTTTCGCGCCGGTGCCGCTCAGCTGCCAAAACGGCTCGTTGGAGATGTTCCAGCCGGCCGATACCGAAGGGAATGATCCCCACCGGTTGTCGGGATGGAACTTGGACGAGCCGTCGGCCCGCAGCGACAGGCTCAGCAGGTATTTATTCTCCCAGGCGAAATTCGCCCGCCCGAAGACCGACATGAGGGCACTTTCCGAGATGGACGTTCCCGCCCCAATGATGGAGGCAGCCACCGAGAGCTGCTGGAACGAAGGGGAGGGGAATCCGCTGCCTTCGATGTTGGAAGAAGTCGTATTGATTTTCTGGTACGCGTATCCCAGCAGTCCGTCAACGTTCAGCTTGTCAAACGTTTTGTTGTAGTTCAGCGTATTTTCCCAAAGTACATTGGGCGTAAACCGACGGTTGTCATACTTCACGCCGATGCCCGTACCGTAAGGGTGGTTTTCGGCATAGTAGATGTTATCCAGCGTGTAGGTCAGGTCGGTCCCCACCATGGTTTTGAACACCAGCCCCTCGGTAATCGTCGCGCGTCCGAAGAAGGACCCCAAGAACCGGAAGTTATCGAGCGAGATATCCTGCTCATTGATAATCTGGAATGGGTTGTGGTAGATCAGCTCGTCGGTACCCCCCAGGTAGTAGTCGCCGTTAGGTTTGAACGGACGGTCAAACGGGCGCTGCAACAGCGACCGACCCATCATGGTGGTTCCGAGGTTCGACCCCGGCACACGCTTGTTGTTTGAATAGCTGTAGGTGGTATTAGCGCCGAATTCCAGCCACTTATACAGTTTGTGGGTCAGGTTCAGCTTACCCGTGTATCGGGTGAACTTCTGGTCGATAAAGGCGCCTTCCTGGCTGAGGTAATTTCCGGATAGATACACGTTTGTTTTATCAGTACCCCCCGTGAAGGATAGGGAAACACTGGTTGTATTTGCCGGACGCGTAATCAGGTCAAACCAGTCCGTTCCCGGCTCGCCAGGGAACGGATTTTCCTTGCGCTCCATGTAGTTAGACGCCCCGGGGGTGTATCCATACTGCGTGTTGAAATTGTCGATGGCCTCATTGATTACCGAAAGGTAGAGGTCCGGATCGGCCATCTCCATCTTGTCGGTATTCGGCACCACGGACACGCCCGTGAACGCATCGACACCAAATTTCGTCTGGTTGGCCTTACCGGATTTGGTAGTGATCAATATCACCCCATTGGTGGCGCGGCTTCCGTAGATGGCTGACGAGGCCGCGTCTTTGAGCACTTCCACCGATTCAATGTCGTTCGGATTCAGTAAGGCTAACGGGTTCATGTTTTCACCGAAGTTCAACAGTGCCGCATTCTGGTTCACCAGCGGAATTCCATCGATGACGTACAACGGTTCGTTGGTTGCGCTCAGCGAGCCGATTCCGCGGATGGACACTCGGTTGGTCGTACCGGGGCTGCCCGAGCCGCCGCTTACCTGAACGCCAGCCATGCGGCCCTGGATCAGCTGGTCGGGACCTAACACCGGGCGCGCATTCTCTTCCGTGGGCCGGAACGAGGCCACTGAGGCGGTCAGGTCTTCCTTCTTCTGCCGGCCGTAGCCGACTAACAACCACCTCTTCGAGGTTGGAAAAGTCCATTTTCAGCACCACTTGTGGGTTCGTTTGTCCATCCAGCGTCACTTCCTGACGCTGATACCCCACGAGGGTAAAGACCAGGACGTCGCCGCCCGAAGCAGCGATCTGAAAGTTTCCCGCGGCATTGGTCGTAGCGCCCCGTGTGGTACCTTTTACCATGACCGTTACGCCCTGCAATGGATTTCCGAGGGAGTCGGTAATGCGGCCCGTCACTTGTTCGGGCTGCTGGGGGGTGGCAGACAGGCTGCGCTTGCTTTCGTCCTGCTTGAAGAGGATGTTTCGCTCGACGATCTTATAGGAGATGGGTAGGTCCTTCAGGCAGGCTTCCAGCACCTCTTCCACCTGCGCGTTTTGTACGGCCAGGCTGATTTTCTTCTCCGTAAAACTCCGATCGTCGTAGAGGAATACGTAACCCGTTTGCTTGGCTACCTGTTCAAACACATCGGATAGCGTCTTGTTCTTCACCTGGAGTGACACCCGCTGCGCATAGGTCGAACCGCTGACCTGAATGAACAACGAGAGCAGTAAACCAACGATCAATTGAAATCTCATAATAAACCTGAGTTTTGCAAATTTTTGTGGAGGCGACCAATTTGACGATTTGGTCGATGCATGACATGTTAATTTCATTACTTTTGTAATGTTTGGGTTAGTAATTTTTGATTAATACCAGTTACTCGAATCTTCGGCTCAAACGTATACGTCTTCTGACCGGCATCAGAAGGCGTTTTTATTTTGAGACGCTGTGGTTGTGTCTGTTTGTTAGTTCATGATTTCACATTTTGGGTTATACATTATTGGGTTATTTTTTTCGAACGATAA
>CAZTJY010000190.1:0-4328 GCA_964613725.1 uncultured Parapedobacter sp.
TCTATCAGGACTTGCATTGGGGACAATGTGGATTATCATTATTGTATTAGCTTGTTTAATCTTGACCGCTATTTTAAAACGCATATTCAAGACCCAATCATTTTTGACAATTTTGTTTCTGACGACAACAATTGGCTTCACATATTTTCATTACAAACTATACTCACCGACCTTGACAATTATAGTACCGACCAATTATTCGGGCGAAGTGGACTTGGTTTTATCAAATGTATCGGACAACATATTGACACTTGACACAAACGGCATTGGCTATATTAACCAGTGGACTTTTGACAAAACATATACAAGACCTATCGTTATTGACCAAGACGGAGATAATCTTGACAGTTTATTGGTAGGTTTCAATCCGACTTCATTTTGGAGCGTTGGAAAATCTTGTTGCATAGACAATCAAGAGTTCAGAACCAAAGGTTTCAAAATTAAAATGCTGTTAAACCGTGATTGCGGCATGAACATCGATGCAAAAGAGCGGGAATTGGTGATCATGCTGGCAGAAACATATAACGATTTGCCTAATCCTTAATCCTACCGTTTAAACTGATACGCCACCAAAAAATAAAAAGCAATTAGCTTCTTAGCTATAAAAAGTAATGAATGAAAGTGCTGTCAGGCGGGAACACAACCCATCATCAGCGCCGGCTATGTGCCTCCGCAGATGTATGCCCTTTCGGGTACGTATATTTATTTCTCTATGTAAGAAATAGCTAAACGTATTACTCTAATCTGATGAAAATATTTCATATATTCACCCGCAGTCAATCTAAATGACGAGAATGAAAGATGTTCAAATTTCGTAAACTTCTCTTTCCGCTATTCTCCTTTGTAACGGGAACGATATATGGAGCCATCATGTTAACAATGGATAAGCCATTTGAAGCAATAACTTCTTTTTTCGTTTCCACAACGCTCGCTGGGCTTATTTTATGGATAGAATATAAAGTATCAGAAACTGCGACAGAAAATCAGATTATAGGCATCCTGTCCAACATGGCATTTTCTAAAAAGAGAAATCTCGTCTGGAATATGAAGGTTGAGCAGCTCTTATCTGAAATCAATGAATTGGATACACAGGCCATTGCTCTAAATGAAGATGAATTAGAAGACTATACCACCAAAGTCCTCCAACATATTGCGAGTGACAGAGCTAATAAAACATATTGTGCCACACATATCGTCAACAGCAAGAAATATTTAGACGTCTGGGGAAAAGATTGTCCGTATCATAAATCAATGCAGGATTTTGTCCAACCGCAAAAAGACATACTAAACAGGGGCGGATCTGTAACAAGGATTTTCGTCTTTACTGAGCAGTATCTGACGGACAATATTGATGACTGCGAAGCGATGCTTGCCTATCATGACACATGGTTTGAGGGAACCAAAAACAAAATTGAAACGCTCTTCGTCGTTGCAGAATCCCCTAATCTCATATCACACGATATTACCATTGTAAACAACAAGTTTGTTTTTGAATGGTATCGGAATCTTACAAGTGACTACGGATACGCTGGAGGCAAATGCTACATAAAATCAGATATGAAAAGGCATTTGGACCTGTTTGAAAAACTCAAAAGAAGGTCTCATCCGATAGAAAAAATACGGGAGTATATAACTGAATAAGCCCCTCTTATAAAGGTAAAATCTAAGGTCAAACGCGTTCCCAGAAACTCGGCCCTGTAATCTTCCCGGAAATCAGCGACAAATAAGGGGGGGATTAAGGGTACAAAACTAAACCAATTCATGGGAATCTTTTCCCAATAATGACAATGCCTCATCGGCCAAAACCCCAGTAAGTCCCACGGAGCCGCTGGGCTGGATGACCCTTCGCCTTAAATAATCTGGTAACGCGTTTAAGGATTTGTCATCGTCGATAATCAGAAAATCTTCGTTCATTGACCTTTTACCAAAGTAATTCAGCAATTCATCCTTTCGATTGAGCGCTGCAACGTTTTCTGCCAACCGGTTGATTCGGCTCACGGAAATCGGGGATTTTAAAACTTGTCAAATTAGGCGAAAAACAGACACACTAACCCTTGAGATTATTGAAAATACAGATACACATACTGAGTCTATTTCTATCTTTTAATTCTATCGAGTCTAAGCCAACAACAATCTGCACAAATTTTCAAAATTTTATATGCCACTTTAGGACGACACAACAATGAAAGTAAACTTCGACATAAGAGACAATCACGCAATAGTAATCAGCTCCTTTCTGAAATTTAGTCCTTTCGTGTCTTTTGATTCGGGAAATAAGCATAATGGTGGAACGTGCTCTCTGGAAGTAGCATCATTGTCACACACATAGCATTTTTTGTGTTCACTACCTCTAATTTGGATAATTTTGATCAATTTTTTCGAAAATTATTTCCCCGTCTCTTTCCACCTGTGTTTTACTAACCCATCGCCCGTTTAGAAATCTCATATTTATAGTTTGATAAAAAAAACCATTACTTGCAGAAAAATGAACATTTAAGTTTACCCCCTTATCTTTATCCAAAAGTATCTTATGGCCGGTGATAATTGCTTTATTCGGTTCGATGTCCAAAGTAATCACATCGTCTAAAATACTCTCCACTGAAATATCGCGAAAATCCACCTTGTTTAGATCGAAAATTTTGACTTCTAAACGACGTAAAGGATATTTATTTTTTCGCCCAACGTAAATACTAAATAGCCGATAGTTTTGCTAGCATCCATGTTTCCAATTGTCAGAGTACAATAGCTGTCTCCACCCGTAAGATTATGATATATATCCAACGATGAATTAGCCAATTTTGCATACAACTCAGCATTCTCCTTTCTTAAATTATCAATTGTATAACCTTGTCTATCAACTTTATATGTTAGTTCACTAGCCTCCTTTACTAGTTTTTTGTTTTGTTTCTGTAAATCTGTGACTTTTGCCTCAGTATTAATACTTGTATTTAATATATTATCAGATTTCTTGGAGGAATTTATATCTTGCAAATGTTTAGTAAAAATGCCGATCAGCGTCTCCGAAGGCAATAAGTCAACGTCATCTAGCAACCGAACCCGTTCTTCGTCTGTCAAGAAGCCTACCGGAAGGACATACATAAGAGGTCCGCGCGGAGGCTGCTATTACATCAACAGTAACGGCAATAAGACTTATGTGGATAGAAGTTTTTGTAATTAAGCAGGGAATGGTCTTAAAAGACAATATTGCCTTTTCTTAGTGGAGAACTTGCCAAATACATTGTTGAAAAAAATGCGATAAGCCAATCGGCGCGCCTGGCATTCCAAGCCTCGATGAATAATCGAGGGATTTCATCGGGTGCTGTTGATTTTTCCATCGGGTGTTTTTACCAAAGATAAGGCAAAGGAGCATAAATTCCTGCCCTTTGTAAAATTGATGCTAGATAGGATGAAGGATTACAAAAATTTCCCTCAAAGTTGTTTATCTTCACACAGAAAGGAGGATACGGTCATGTCCATGAACAAATTTTTCACGTCCCTGATTACACTATTGGCATGCAGTGCCAGTGCACAGGCGCAGGTAATCGTCAACCCGGATGGGACGCATTCCGTTGCCATGGGAAATATCATTGTGAATTCCGATGGTACCCATTCCGTGCGCACGGGCGATGTGATTGTCAATCCGAACGGCACCCATTCAGTGATCAGCGGGAATGTGCTGGTGACCCCGGATGGTAAGCATGTCCCTTTTTTTGACACGGGCCAAAAAGAGGCCGATCACAAGGCAGCCGCAAGGGACGATAACCGCTACAGGTATGGGGCCATGACGCAGCGTTCCCTATGGTTAAAACGCATGGATGCCCTTAAAAAGCAGCGCCGGGAGGAGCGCAAGCTCCGGAAAGCGCGGAATAAAGAACTGCGAGATGTTTTTCACCGTGCCGTTAGATGACGTCTACGGGAAGCCAAAAAAATTACATGAATAATTTGCTTGGTGTAAAAATTACACTATCTTTGCATCATCATAATTTAGGTTTATAATTGGTTAGTAAAGGTTTCCATTCTCCCCGTTTGGAAACCTTTCGTTTTTTAATCCCCTACCCTGTAATCTTCCCGGAAATCAGCTACGAATGGATGTATAATTTAGTCACCGATGACCTCCCAATAGCCACCCTTGGCCGGACCGATACGCGATAATTTCTTGTCCTTTTGCAATTGGCTGATATTTCGCTCTACAGAACGCTCAGTAATTTCCAGTAGCAGCGAAAGCTCAGGTATGGTGATATCGGGATTCTCTCGTATGTACGCTAAGATTTTCCCCGACGTTTTTCCCGACGTTTTCCCCGACGTTTTCCCCGACGTTTTCCCCGACG
>CAZTJY010000191.1:0-4249 GCA_964613725.1 uncultured Parapedobacter sp.
CCACTCGCTTCGCTCATTCCTTTTTCTGTGTATCCGGCGTCGCTCCGGCGCGCCTGGAGCGCATCTTTAAACAGCAAGACCCTGCCAGTGCGGGGTTCATGTAGCGCGTGCAATGCCCGCACGTTCTGCAACCTGAATGATCGTAGTTTTGGTCGTTGTCTCGAAAGCTTTATATGCTTATCCATCCGCTCCAAGAACTTACGATGTTTCAACTCAGCGGTGAACTACCTGCCACCCCTCGGGTTTGTGGGCAATGCTTACGCTCACGCGCGCTCCTTTCCGGAAGATAGCCACATCGATGTGGCCGTCGCCGCATTTCAATGATGGCAGCTGGAGATACTTCAAGAAGCCCGGCAGCGTGGGGTTGCGGAAGTATACCTTCTTTTCAAGGGCATCCACCTCGATCTGTATGAACGACTGCATCAGCATGAAAACGGAAGCAACCGACCATGCCTGTGGTGAGCACGCCACGGGATAGGTAGTGGGAGCTTCTCCTTTCCGGGATGGAAATCCGCAGAATAACTCGGGAAGTCGCTGCAGGTCGATGTATAGAGAGGCGTTGAACAATGCACCCGTCAGTCGGGCGGCCTCCTCCGTTAGGCCGTAGCGCGCCATTCCGGAAGCGATCAGCGCCGTGTCGTGCGGCCACACCGAACCGTTGTGGTACGACATCGGGTTATACCGTGCCTCGTCGGCCGACAGGGTACGGATACCCCAACCGGTAAACATGTTGTCATTCATCAGCGTGCGGCTTATTTGGCGTGCTCTCTCCGGGGTGGCGATACCCGAATACAGGCAATGCCCGGCATTTGAAGCGACCACCCGGCACGGGTTCTTTTCACCATCAAGCGCGAGCACATAAGTGCCCAGTTCCGGGTCCCAGAATTTTTCATTGAACTGTTGTTTCAACGTTGCTGCCTGGTGTTCCAGCTTTTTGGCCCGCCAAGGCTCACCGAATATGCGGGCGATGTAGGCGAGTTGCAGGCGGGCTTCGTAAACGTACCCTTGCACTTCGCATAACGCGACCGGATAATTGGCTAATTTGCCGTCCCGGTGGCTGATGGAGTCGTGGGAGTCCTTCCAGCCCTGGTTGGCGAGACCGCTCACCGTTTTCCGCTGGTATTCCACAAAGCCGTCGCCATCTACGTCACCGTAGGTATCGATCCACTCGAGGGCCTTCAGCAGTGCGCCCCATAAATGGCGAATCGTTTCTTCGTCACCCGTGCGCCGCAAGTACCGACCGGCCAAGACCAAGAACAACGGGGTCGTATCTACGCCGCCATAATACGACTTAAACGGTATTTCACCCGTTTCCGCCATCTCTCCGTTGCGGACCTCATGCAGGATTTTCCCGGGTTCCGCATCCCATGCAGGTACCCGTTCTTGAGCTTGGCGTGCTGCCAAGAAGCGAAGGACCCCACGTGCGATGTCGGGTGCCAACCACAGGGTCTCGAGGGCGGTAATGATTCCATCGCGGCCGAAAATCGTGTTGTACCACGGTATGCCGGCATAGGGATAATCACCCTCTGGGGTAGGGGCGAGAAGCGAGAGGAGGTCATGGCGCGAGCGGTCGATCCAGTTGTTGAATTGCTCGTTGCTGGTACGCACCATGCCCATTTTCGATTTACGCTGCTCAAGTGAATTCTGCATTCGCTCCAGGGCATTCGTGTAATTTTCAAAGAAAAACGGTTCCCCGCCCGTCTGGAACACGACGGTGGTGTTGATGGTGAAATCCGAGCCGGGTGCAAGCGTGATCTGATAGGTAGCTAGGTGAGGGTGCAGCTCCGCGGGGACGGGCTGGAAAAGCAGGTGCGTCGTCCGCGTTAGGTGGTCCAGTCCGCGATAGGCCAACGAGGCGTACTGCTTTTCCGTTACCGTGGGCTTGAGCAACTCCCCCCGCCGTTCACGTTGGATTCCCCGGATCTCAAAGATATCCTTGAAATCGGCATGGAAAGATAGGGTGACGATCAACGTCCAGGTCTTTTCGCCGAAATTATGCAAGTTGATCCGCTCATGGCAAACGTTGTTCTGCAGGAATTTGGACCGGGAAATATGGATGACGCCCTCCGGCACGGAGCAGCCGGGAACCTGCTCCAGCACGGGGTTGGTCAGATCGATGGATAAAATCTCATTTTCACTCTTCACGTTGGAACTGAGTAATAGCGGTCGGCAATGGTTCACCTCCAGCTCCATTTCGCTGACAAAACGCGTCCCCTGATAGTAAATTCCATGGGTGCCTTTCCCAAGTTGGCGGATGTCGCCCCACCGGTCATAGATGGCAAACGCATCTCCCGAATTTAACTGCCGGGTGCGATCGTCGGCGTAGGTGGAAGACGCCAGGATGTAATATTTGTTGTCGTGAACCTTTAACAGTGCGTCGGTTTTTTTCATCGGCTAACAATTGTGGATGGTGTGGGCAATTGCATATATCACGGAATCACGCTCGTTTCGTATCGGGTTGTTCGATATACAGTTGTTTTTCTCCATACGGGTGTGGTTGTAGCTCCACCACCTGTCCTTTCTCGGAAAGCAAGCGTTCGTAAACCTGTACGTAGTTGCCTGCCATGCGTGCAGCACTAAAACGCTGTTCGAAAATCTCGCGGCATTGCTCCCGGCTTAGTTCATGGATGTGCTTGAGTGCTTTGACGGCGTCCTCCGTGTTTTCCACAATATAACCGGATTTTCCGTGATCGATCACTTCGGGAACAGAGCCGTTCCTGTAGGCGATGACCGGTGTCCCGCATGCCATGGCTTCAATCATGACCATTCCGAACGGTTCCGGCCAATCTATCGGGAAAATTAAGGCGGCCGCGTTGCCTAGGAAGTCATTTTTTTCACTTTCCCCGATTTCGCCAATGTATTCCACATGCGGCAGCTTGAAAAGTGGTCGGATTTTCTCTTCATAATAAGTTTTATCTGCCTGGTCGATCTTGGCGGCGATTTTGATGGTCATTCCCGCTTTTCCGGCAATTTCGATGGCGCGGTCCACCCTTTTTTCCGGTGAAATTCGGCCGATAAAGGCCACATAATTACCTGTCCCTTCACCCTTCCGGTAACGATCTTCAGGAAGCCCGTGATAAACCGTGTCTATCCAGCGGCCCATAGGTAATGGCTTCTGTTGCGAACGGGATATGGAGACGAGGGGCATGGTTGAAAATTTCCGGTAGAGCGGTCCGAGCTCCGGAAGGTCCAACCGGCCATGCAAGGTCGTTACCGTCGTTATCCCGGTAAGCAGGCTCATGGGGAAGTGCAGATAGTCGGTATGAAAGTGCAGGACATCGAATTCATGTGCCTGTTCCATCACCTCCTGCAGCTGAAGGATGTGATGTGCCATGGGATCGGTGCAGGTTCCCAGCCGAAGCGCTTCGGGGCAAATGGGTACAAGTTCTGCTTGGGTTTCGGAGTCTCCGGAAGCAAACAAGGTCACGTCGTGTCCCTGGTTTACCAATGCTTCGGTTAGGTATGATACCACGCGTTCGGTACCTCCATAGAGCTTGGGAGGTACGGACTCATATAATGGGGAAATCTGGGCTATTTTCATCATTTATAGTTCCAAAACATTCCCTATCGCTTTTAAAATGTGAAGCGAAGGGGCCTATTGAAAAATCATTATCTAGTTAATTTACCTGCACTACACCAAGTTTTTAAAACCGTGCTGTGCAGCCTTGTTGGGATTCCTAACGGTCACCGTAGCCATGGCGGGACCTTCATCGGCAAAGTTTTGGAAATGGTGTAGATAAGATTACGTTTTCGAAAATCGTAAACATACGAATGTAGTGAAAGGCAAGAAGATTTGTTTTTGTTGATTAATGACATCGTTACCTCCATTTACAGTAAACAAAAAACAAGTTACACAGAAGATAAATTATATCGCTACACGCTAATCAAGGCTTGTGCCAATCGTGACATCGCAATTGTATGTTTGAAATCATTGGCAAAAAGTCCGATTTAAGAATGACGGCTGCCTTTTTGTCGCTTATTTGGTTGGTTGTCTAGAATACGATGGGATTAAACAACATTAGGTCTCTAATTATTTTCCATTTTACAGCTTAAATCGCACGGCCCCGTACCCGACGGCCGCAGCCATCCCGAGTGGGGGAGCCTTCAGCCGAAATAAAGCCATTCGCTGCGCTCATATTTTTTTCATTTTCTGCTTTTGTTTGAGCAAGCTCACTTGGGAGTGACTTCAAGGGATTGGCTGCGCCGCACGGCCCCGCACGCAAAGGCTGCAGCCATCCCGGAAGGGGGG
>CAZTJY010000192.1:0-4207 GCA_964613725.1 uncultured Parapedobacter sp.
ACCGTATACGCGAAGGCTTGAATACGATAGGTGTTCAGCTCAAAGACAGCAAAGAGGGTTCGCTTTGGAATCAGATTTGAATGGGTGAACAAATGACCGTTATTAATAGGATAGGCCTAATTGTTTTTTTGGTATTCGCCGGCGATGCCGTGACCGCGCAGGTACTCGGAAAAGTAGGGAGTTTATTGACGGCCGACCGGACCGCGGCGCGGCTTTCCGAAACGCAAGGACCATACGCGGCGTTCATGTCTGTAGTGGATCGCAATTCCACATTTTTCACCCCTGCGCCCACGGATGCATTGGAGTATTTGGACAACCGACCGAATATTCCCGATGTGATGACATGGCGACCTACTTTTGCGGCTATTGCAAAAAGCATGGAGTGGGGCGTAACAGCCGGCACGCTTTCCTTCCAACGTGTTGGAGCAATCAAACGGTACGGCGAATACCTCACGGTGTGGCGACGCGATCGCAAAGGCAATTGGAAAATCGATCTCCGGGCCCAGATTGAACATAAGGGTGGCAACGATGAACCCGATATCCACTACATGGAGCCCGATAAAGAAGACTACACGCGGTTCAAGACCAAAGAACGGATACAGCAACGTAAGGAAATCGTGATGAGTAATGACCAGTTGTTATCTACGGTATTAAAAACCGATGCCGCGATAGCTTACGGTGAGTTTTTGACAGAAGATGCGCGGCTATATTTCCCGTGGAAAACCCCTATTATCGGTAAGTCGGCCATTCTTGACTTCATAAAGGAACAGGATTTGGCGGTGCAAGCAAAATCATTGGTGGCGAGTAGGTCATACAGTGGCGAACTGGCTTACTCGTATGGCGAAGCCGCTGTTGCTTCTGGTTCAGAAACGCTAAAGTGTAATTACGTACGAATATGGCAATTGCAACCCGACTTTCAGTGGCGAGTGATTATTGAAATGCTGTTTGAATCATAAGTCGTAAGTCCGCTAGTCGTATGACTAATGACTTGCGACTAAAGCTTCGCTATCCTTCAGCCAAATCTTCAAATCATCGCAATCGTGGTACGCTTCGTTGATGTCGATAAATGTTACTTCGCGACGGCTTTCGAACCATTTACTTAGCTCCCTGTTAATCTTATCCTGTAGGGCAGCTTCCTTGATTTTGGCAAAGTCCATGTCGAGGTTGGCTTGGTGGGGTGGCGTCCGCGATTTCAAGTACGTAAACCTGTACCCTGTTTTCCCGGTACGGTCGGTAAATTCTGCTGGTCGCGAGTATTTTCCAGGTTGGAGTGTATCGATTGCCGTGAAAATAGAAGCATCCAACTTGTCGGCTGGAATCAGTGTGGTCCGGCTTTGTTGGTTTTCCATGTTGAGCAACATGCCACCATTGTATTTGGTTTCCTTGTTGTCAGAGTATCGCGTTGCTGCACTGTAAAAATCAAGTTTGCCGTTTACCACATTTTCGTAAATGCTATCGATATGGACTTTGGCCCGTTGCAAACTGGCTGCCGTGGGTTTAATTTGGATAAGGATATGCCGGGTCCGCACTTCTTCGCCCCGGCGTTCCAACACTTCGAGGAAATGAAAGCCATACTCGGATTCGAAAACCGGCGAAATTTCGCCCGGTTTGAGCCGGAATGCTACTGCCGAAAATTCTTTGACAAATCCGTCCCTCGTGTTGAAGCCCAGATCGCCACCATAAGGAGCAGATCCACCATCTTGCGAATATAGGCGTGCTATCGTCGCAAAGTCAGACCCATCCACCACTTGCTGGCGGAGTTCTTCGGCACGGTCGCGGAACTGCTGCTTTTCCTCGCGTGTAAGCTGTGGGAATATGACCAGCTCGCCCACTTCCACTTCGGTGTTGAAGTAAGGAAGGCTGTCGGCCTCCAGCGATTCGAAATACCGCCGTACCTCTAATGGAGTCACATCGATACCCGAAACAATATTTTGCTGCATTTTATTGGCCTTGAGCTGCTCGAACACGCTGGGTCGCATTTCTTCCTTGTATTGGAGCAGCGAACGATTGAGGAATTGTTCAAGACGTTCTTGCCCTCCCGCTTGGTTCGACATGTAACGAAGGCGCGCATTGATGTTGTCGTCTACCTCACCTTCGCTCACCTCTATCGAATCGATCGCGGCTTGCTGGGCCAATAATTTCTGGGTAAGTTGCTGTTGCAGGATGTAGCATTTGAAATCGTTGCTGCCTTTATTGCCCTGGGCTAGGTATTGGGCATATTGCATTTCGATTTCCGATTCGAGGATAATGTTGGACCCCACCACTGCTGCCACCCGGTCGATGACCTGTGGCTCTTGGGCCCAGGCCCTATTGGATGTACCTATGAATGCCAAAACCAGAAAAATGCAGTTGTATTTACTCATTTAATTGTATATTTCAATGTTGTTCTTCTCGCGGGCATCAGCTACGATGCTACGTTGCATGCGATCAATCAGATCGATTTTGCGTTTGTTCAAAATTAAATTGCGGATTTGGCCCTCCACCAACGGCAGTGGCGAGCGGGCTTCCCGCAATTTCGAATCGTGCAAAATTATCAGATATAATTCATTATTTTCAATTATTTCAAAAATTCGCCCTTTTTGTCCATAATCCGCCTCATCAATTTGGGCCAGCGGGATTTCCTTTACTAGGTCGTCAGCGTAATGCCACGATGTATCAAGCAGTGCATAGTCCGATGCGTACATAGCGCAATATTTGGTTAGCAGGTCCTGCTCCTCAAAGTCTGGTGAAACCAGAAGTCGCTTTACCCGCTCCAATTCTGGCGCGTCGGTACGCAACCGGATAAAAGAACGTTTGAAGATGGGCTGCTGCAAGATAAACAACTCCTGTCGGTAATCGTAATATTGCTTGATTTCATCATCCGTAACTACCGTGTCCAGTTTCTGATTTACCAGCGCTTGCTCATATTCATATACAATGAGCCCATTTTTGTACGCCTCCACTTGTTTGTTTAGACGTTCTGTATTGATAACCACATTTCGCTGCGCATGGTAGAGCAAAGCTTGCTGGCGCAGCCATTGTTCGATATAGGCATGCACCAATTGGGTGCTGTCATCGCCGGTTACCCCAGCAGGAACGACGCCCTTCAGGTCTTTAGGATACAGGAATTGATCAAATGATCGTGCCACTGGCTTTGGTTTTTCATTGTTACAAGCCGAAAGCAACGTGAGGATCATAACCGTGTACATAAACATCCTGAACATTACCTTTTCCATGCAACGTGCGCAACCTATTCGTATAAGGGGTTAAAAATACACATTCGCTATCAATGGCCGATGAATTTAACCATTTTTAACACATTTGAAATATCGTTTCGCGCCGTGTGAATTGAGTGGCTGTAAACACCCGCCCTCGCAGGTAAAATCTTTGCGGTAATATGCCCGATTCTTTGTAATAATGCTATCTTTCCGCTACAAAGTTTACTTCAAACGCAGCGGAGAGAACGATAAACCGCGAAGTGCTCATGTAGGCATGAGGGCTAATTGCATATAAAATGGAAACTTAGCGTAGCGAATTCATTGATGCCAAAAAACAAACAAAATATCAATAATTTGCCTAAGTTTGTGTACCCATTAACTGAAAAATAATGCCAACGATAGCAATGTACGATATACATCAAAATCAAAATAACTATGGTCAATAACCCAATCAATCGCAAACTCAGGATGGGGATGATAGGCGGAGGCAAAGGCGCTTTTATAGGCGAAATACACCGCATCGCGGCCGCGATGGACGGTCAAATCGAACTCGTCTGCGGGGCATTCAGCTCCGATCCGGTGCGTTCAAAGGAGAGTGGCGAATCACTCTATCTCCCGGCCGAACGTGTATATGGTAGTTTCCAGGAAATGATAGCGGCCGAGCGCGGACTTCCTGACGGCGAACGGATGGACTTCGTCAGTATTGTCACGCCCAACCATGTTCATTTCGAACCGGCGATGCTCGCGTTAGAAAACGGCTTTCACGTGGTGCTGGACAAACCTATGACGCTCGACCTGCAAGAGGCCAAGCAATTGCAGCAGAAGGTTGACGAAACGGGGCTTTTGTTTTTGCTAACCCATACATACGTCGGTTACCCGATGGTCCGTCAGGCACGGAAGCTGGTACGCGACGGTGTGCTCGGCAAGCTCCGCAAGGTCTATGTGGAATACCCGCAGGGGTGGCTCAGCCGGCCTTCGGAACAGTCAGGCGACAAGCAAGCCTCGTGGCG
>CAZTJY010000193.1:0-4202 GCA_964613725.1 uncultured Parapedobacter sp.
ATCCGATATGTTGGTGACATTGGGCGCGTCGGTGGTGCTTTCCGAATTTCCCGAATTATGTGGCGTAGAACAGGAACTCAGCGATCGCTGCGTGGATGAGGCCACCGCGGAGAAATTTGTAAATTTGATGCGGACGTATCAACAGCGCGCAGAGGCTGTGGGTTCGGGATTTGATTCCAACCCGTCGGCGGGCAATATCCGCGACGGCTTGATTACCGATGCCATCAAATCGGCTGGGGCCGCCAAGAAAGGCGGCACATCGCCTGTGGTGGATGTGTTGGATTACCCAGAGAAAGTAACGAAGCCCGGATTGACGCTTCTGTGCACGCCCGGAAGCGACATCGAGTCGACCACGGCAGAGGTGGGTGCCGGGGCAACCGTCGTAGTGTTTACCACCGGCTTGGGTACGCCTACGGGAAACCCCATAGCGCCGGTAGTAAAGGTCTCGACCAATACGCCGCTGTATGAAAAAATGCGCGATATCATGGACTTGGATACCGGGACGGTAATTACCGGCGAAGAAAGCATAGCAGCCGCCGGCGAACGTATGCTGGAGCTTATCATCGCGGTAGCCAATGGGGAGGTCGTGGTGAAGGCGGAAGCCGGCGAGCACGACGATTTCATCCCTTGGAAACGGGGTATTTCACTTTAATCAGCTAATCAATTGTTATGAAACCCGCCATGTCAGCGACTTATGCAAAAGGCGTTGAAAATGCGGGTTCCATGAGGCTATAAAAAAAATAAATATTTTCGAATGAACTTATATAAGACAACGCAAGGGAATTTACTTTATGTAGGGGAGCATCGCTACGTAGTAGACCAGGATTGGGATGAGCTCATCAACCGCAACAACCTCTACGGTTATCTCAACGGGCGACTGGAATCCTTGGCACGTATCAGCGAGGCGGAGGCACTGTCCTGGATAGAACAAGGCGTGCTGCCGCCGATTGGCAGCCAAGAGGTATGGGCGGCTGGTGTGACTTATTTTCTAAGCATGGAAGCGCGCATGGAAGAAGCGAAAGACTCTGGCGGTGCAGACTTGTACGATCGGGTATACCATGCCGAACGACCGGAACTGTTTTTCAAATCGTTGCCCCATCGTGTTGCGGGACACAAACAGATGGTCTGTATCCGTAAGGATTCGGAGTGGGACGTGCCGGAGCCAGAGCTGACACTTTTTGTCAATTCATCGGGCAAAATTGAAGGTTATACGGTAGGGAATGATATGAGTTCGCGGAGTATCGAAGGGGAAAACGCGCTCTACCTGCCCCAGGCGAAAGTCTATGACCGAAGTGCGGCATTGGGCCCTTGCCTTTATATTCCGGGGTCTCCCATCGATCCCGATACAATTATTGAAATGGAAATTCGACGTGGTGGCATACAAATGTTTCATGACTCGGTGAAAATCAACCGGATCAAGCGGCCATTGGTGGAGCTGGTAAGCTATTTATACAGAGAATGCCGATTTGACAACGGAAGCTTCCTAATGACAGGGACGTGTCTGGTGCCGCCCAATGTGTTTACGTTGCAGGTGGGCGATACGGTCGATATTACCATCGGTCCAATCGGAACACTTAGTAATACCGTGGGCTACAATTGAAGTTGGGTTGTATAAGCATGGATGTATTGCTGAGGGGTAAGGTGCATAATGGCTTTAAACTGCCGGTTGAAATTGGATAGGTTGTTGAAGCCTGATGCAAAAGCAATTTCGGAAACGTTTTGCTTGTTCTCAATCAATAATTTGCACGCATAACCGATCCTTACTTCCAAAAGAAATTGCCAGTATGTTTTCAATGTTCGCGTTTTGAAATAGCGGCAGAACGAATGGGGGCTGAGATTGACAGCAGATGCAATTCTCTCAATGGATATCGGCTCTTTGAAATGGGTGAATGTATAGCTGAAAATCTGATCGATGCGGTCAGCGTTGTTGGCGTTGAACGTTTGGACAAAGCCAGCACTGGACAACGGCTCACATCCATCGGATGCTGCGATGAGGCCCAATATACGCAACAAATGTTCGATTCGGGCCACACCTTGCTTATAGATAATCGCCTCGAGTTGGGATACCACCTCGGAATGGGTATGCCCACTTATCTTTATCCCCCGTTGTGCGCGTTTTAACAGGTTTTTTATCGGCTTCATCTCCGGCAGGGATAGAAACGTATCACCCCAAAAGTCGGTCTTGAAATGAATGGCGATGGCTTCGATGGTCAATCCGGAAGATTGGTCGAAGTAGCAGGCATCGCTGCGCCAAAGATGGGGAACATGGGCACCCAACAAAATGAGATCACCGTCTTCAAAAGGCTGCATGCTATCGCCCACCAGTCGGATTCCGCTACCTTTGCGTATCAATGTAAGTTCAATTTCCGGATGGTAGTGCCAATGGTTATATAAGTACGGGTGGATGTCTTCCCGTATGCTGAAGGAGTGTTCGGCTCCGGGATCAATTTTGCGGAGGATGGGTTTCATGCTTCAAATATAGCGGCTATTCCACTGGTTATCGGTGATTTGATAAGAAAGTTTATGCGATTGCTAATCCACTTTAGGCGGGGGATTTGGGAAAAACGATATATTTGTATAAACGTTGTTGTTTTGCCAATTGTATTCCTGTAATATGTTCAATCATTTAATAACCAAGTTATGAAGCCGCTGTTAAAGATTGTCAATACGCAGAAAGATAAGTCGTTTGAGATTATGTCGGTGGACGAGTCGTATTTTTTTCCGTCCTGGCATTTCCACCCCGATTATGAAATCATGCTGGTGCAAGAAGGTACGGGTATGCGCTTTGTCGGGGACAGCATGCAGCGGTTTCGGTCGGGGGACTTGGTTTTTTACGGTGCTAATATTCCGCATCTATACCGGAGCGATCCGGGCTATTACCAAAAGGATTCGACATTGCGATCCAAGGCTATCGTGATTTATTTCAAGGAGGATTTTTTGGGTAAAGATTTCTGGAATATTCCCGACATGGCCTTGATCCGGAGATTGCTGCACCAGTCGAAAAAAGGCATTAAATTCAAAGGTGCCGCGAAGGAAAAATTAAAGCATCATATCCAGCGGTTCGATGACCATAAAGACGGTGTCGACAAAGTCATCGATTTGCTGACGATTCTCAAAATCATGGCGAGTACCGGCGAATATGAATGTTTATCAAGTGATTCATTTGCGCAATACGTAGATGAGGATGATTGTGAGCGCATGAACAAGGTATATCAGTACATTATGGATCATTATGTCGAGAATCCAACATTGGAACAGGTTTCTTCCGTGGCAAATATGAGTGTAACTGCCTTTTGCCGTTATTTCAAATCTCGCACCAACAAGACCTACACGCAATTTCTCAATGAAATAAAAATCGGCAACGCATGCAAGCTGTTGATCGATGATCAATTGAGTATTTCGCAAGTGTGTTTTGAAACCGGTTTTAATAACTTCCCACATTTCAACAACCAATTCAAGAAAATCGTCGGGCTTACCCCCAGCCAATACCAATCGGTACATTTGAAACCCATGCGACTGCCCAATATTAGCTAAGATAATTTAAGCAGTTGCAAATCCCCTTTAGGGAGCACGTAAACGGAGCTTCTACTTTTGTTTTGACAATATGATTGAATTTTAGAACTCGTTTATGTCATTATCATTATTTAAGTTGGCGGGTAAGCAAGTATTGGTGACGGGCGGTACGCAGGGAATCGGATTTTCCATAGCGAAGGGTTTGGCGGCGGCGGGGGCAACGGTCATCGTCAATGCTAGGAAACAGGAAAAGCTGGATGAAGCGCTTGCAAATTTTGGACAGGCAGGATTAACGGCTTTCGGCGCATGCTTCGACATAACAGATGGTACGCAGATTAAGGATGCGGTTTCGTCCATCGAAAAGCATCACGGGCCCATTGACATTTTAGTGAATAATGCGGGGATTATCCGCCGCTCGCCGGCAGAATCCCTGACCGAAGCGGATTGGCATGATGTTATCCTGACCGATCTCACCGCTCCCTTTTTAATGGCTAAGTATGTAGGGCAATATATGATTGGACGGAGAAGCGGTAAGATTATCAATATCTGTTCGTTGATGAGTGAATTGGGCCGGGATACGGTAGCCGCATACGCCGCGGCGAAAGGTGGGCTAAAAATGCTCACGCGCAATTTAGCTACCGAATGGGCTCCCTATAATATACAGGTCAACGCTATAGGGCCTGGATATA
>CAZTJY010000194.1:0-4190 GCA_964613725.1 uncultured Parapedobacter sp.
CCGTAATAAATCGAGTGGCGATAGACCTTATCCCATAAGCGTTCCACGTCGAACGGATCTTCGTTCAGGACGATGGCCCGCAACCCTTCGAAATAGGGCGAGCTGTTCGGTGCCTCGACCGCTGCCACCCCCACGTGGGAAGACGTTTCAATATCGGACCAACCGGTAATGCCCTCGTCTGTACTAACTTTCAACAACAGGCAATGCTTTACGCCCCTGGCTTCCTCGCTACCTTCGGGTGCTGTATTTTCGAAAGGCGACTCGAGGATAAAAGCCTCTACATTGGTAATCTTCATGGTTACTAACTTTATTTATTCAAATGTCAATGCTACTTTAAGGGCAATGTCGTGCCGATCACGGGCTAGCTGAAATGCATCAGCCCAATTTTCGAACGGCACTTCGTGTGTGATGAGTGCCGAGAGCCCTAATTTCGGGTCCAGCAGGCAGGCCAACGATTCGTCCATCCGATCCTCATCGTTGCAGCAACCTACAATTTCCTGTTCATCCACGTGCAGGCTAAACAGATCCACCGGTACCGGCTGGTTGAGCAGACTGAATACAACGAGCCGGCCGCGCTTGCGCAATGCCGAAAGACACGTCGAAAACGCTTCCGGCGAACTCACCGCCAGAATAGCCACATCGGCCGACCGCTGAAGGGGTGCGTTGACGATCTCCGCACCTGGGATCATAGCGAGCCGGAACGGTTCCCTTCCCGCCACCCCTACCCACGCCGCACCGGCTCGGATGGCCAACCGCGCGATGATGTTGCCGAAAGGGCCATCACCTACCACGAGTACTTCCCGTCCCCTTACGTCTCCGGCGCGCGCAATAGCCTGCAGGCAATTCGCGACGGGCTCTAGCAATGCCCCTAGGGGAAACGGAAGATCAGGTGGCAATAGCCGCAGGCGGTCTGCGCGGTGAATATAGTACGCTGCGAACGTGCCATTTCGGTCGATCCCCAGGTGCCCCATATTTAGGCAGAGATGGCCGAAGCCACGGCGGCATTCCGTACAATTTCCGCAGGGGACTACCGGATGCGTAGCTACCCGGTCACCGACCGAACACGCCGTAACGCCTGGGCCACATTTTATCACCACACCCGCCCCTTCGTGGCCGAGCACTTTCGGAAGCGCTATGCCAAATGGATTGTGTTTGATATCGTGCAGGTCTGACGTGCAGATTGTCGATGCCATGGTCTTGATCAAAACCTCACCGGCCTGGGGTTCCGGCACGGGGAGATCGGTCATCACCAATTGGTCCACGCCAAACAACTGCAGCGCTTTCATTGTCTTAGGAAGTTGCATGCTCATTTACATAAAGATTTTGGGTGCGGCAGGTTCAAGCATGCCAACGCATCGCGATGTATGATTCCTTCAATCACTTCATCGGGCACGGGCGGCAACCCACTCTGTGCGATAATATGATTCAGGTGGCGTACCCCTGCTATGGAGTCTGCTGTTGTCGTAAACGGGAAGTCGGAGCCAAACAACACCTTGGATTCGGTGCGGTATTCCACCAGTAAGCGCATGGCGTTGTAGAACTGCCAGGGGCGGTAGTACAAAGCCGATAAATCGGCATACACATTGGCGTGCCTCCGAATAACGGAAATGGTTTCGCCTTCCCACGGATGGCCAAGATGTGCCAGCACCATACGCAATTCGGGAAAATCCAGGGCCACGTTGTCAAAATGAACCGGGCGAGAATAATCGAGTGGCGTACCGCTCACGAACGACGTGCCCGCATGGAAAAGCACCGGCAGGCCATTTTTTTCGCAATACCGATATATGTCATAATACCTGGGGTCAGCAGGATGTGCGTTCTGATAGAGCGGAGCCAACTTCACCCCCACCGCGCCCAGTTGCTGATGGCAAATTCCCAACTCTTCCATATACCCAACCTTAGCCGGATCTATCGACGCGAAAAAGAGCAATCGCTCTGGGGCCCGCGCAACATGGGCGGCTACTTCTTCATTAGGTATGAGCCAGTCGGTTGCTGAGGCCTGCAATCCAAACACAATGGCTACGTCCGCGGCACGTGTTGCTTCCAAATGCCGTTCCGCTATGTCTCCCCACACCGCCGGGTCAACACGACATCGATTCAGGTCGGCCTGTAGCTTCGGCCCAAAATCCGATTCAGGCCTGAAAACATGGGTATGAACGTCTACAATCATAAATGCAATGATAAGGGATGATATGTCAATCGGGTTACCCCATATAAATAAAAAGCTATCCTATTTCGCCTTTTTCGACTTTTAAAGGTTGTCGGACGGAATATCTTAAAATGAAATGAATATTTTAGGGAATTATTGGAACAAATTTGCTACTATATTAATTATATTTAAGCGATGAAAGCAAGTTACAAACCCGTCCCTTTAGCTGAATCCAGCTTATTTAATGTCGTTTTACAAGAAAGTAAAAAAGAATTTGATTATCCGTGGCATTACCATAATGAATACGAATTAACCTACATCCCGGCGGGCCAGGGAATACGATATGTGGGCAATAGCGTGGAAAACTACGTGAGCGATGATTTTGTCTTGATCGGCTCCAACCTACCGCACTGTTGGATTGACGAAACGGGGGCAGAACAGCGTCCGCCAAATGCCATTGTTGTCTATTTAAAAAAACAATTTTGGGAAGAAACGTGGATGCAAAGCCACGAATTTGCAGGAATTCGAAATTTATTACAATTGGCTAATCGCGGAATCAAATTCGATCCGGCAGTCGCTAAGCGGTTAAAAGCCAAATGCCTCCATCTGATTGAATTGCCTCCGCTGCAGCGCCTCATTCAACTCATCGAGATCTTGGACGAATTAAGTATATCCACCGATTATAACTTTCTATGCGAACACGGTTTTTCTTACGAACCGATTAATCACAGTAGCGACCGCATTAACACCATTTATAAGTATATCAGCATGCATTACCGGAGTAGGATTTCACTTGATGACATTGCAAACCAGGTATACATGAGCCCCAAATACTTTTCACGGTATTTCAGCAAGGTTATGAAAAAGCCGTTCTCCGAATTCCTCAACGAATACCGGATCAGCAAGGCCTGTAAGCTGCTCATCAATACCGATAATCAAATAAGCGATATCTGCTACGATTCCGGCTTCGAAAGCATCCCCTTTTTCTATCGGCAGTTCAAGAAATTCAAAGGTTGCCAGCCGAAGGTATATCGACAGAACTATCGAAAGGCATATAGCAGCTTAACTTATGTTGATCGACTCTAAACTAAACGATTTTAACACCACGCGATATAAGCGTCAACAAAATCGATCATACACCGAAATCCAACGTATCTTTTGACGCTATGGGATTCCAGCATACGGAAAACCGCTACCCCCCTTTAGCCACATATGGGCCATAAACCGCTTTAACGAGTTTCTTATCGCTATGTGCGTCCAATATGTATATCCTGTACTTCCGTCCCTCGTCAAATACTTTGATAACGACGTGACCATCCGCAAGAACTGATTTCATCCAGGATTCATCCGAATAGTCGATTCTCAGATCATGTGGGAAATGCGTGAAAATCAAACGAGGTACTTCCACATCATTAGCTAATGAAACCTGTCTTATTCGATGAAGGATTTCTGGTTGGATATGAGCTTTGTCCCAAACAGGAACGATAATAGCGCTGGCGATGGTGTCCTTTTTGGGTTAAATGATTTGACATAACAGGCTATACGCTGCCTATTGCGCTTCGGGCAATAAACAGATTAATACGCTTGCATGCTTCTATATCACAATGCTTGATGGTTTTGAAATTATGGATGTTGAAGAATTTGATAAAATTGTACATACCGGCCGGTTAAAGCTAATTGGTCAATGAATCGCGGACAAAATTAAGCTAAAATTTTTATCTTTGTGCATGACCGATTCAAAAGAACCTAAAGTAGGAAAATTCATAGACCCTTTAACTGACTGGGGCTTCCGCCATCTTTTCAGGCAAGAGCCCAACAAGGAGATTTTAATTGAATTCCTCAACGACCTCTTCCGGGGCGAAAAGCACATTGCAGAACTCGAATATGCACCCAACGAACACGATGGCGATGACGGTGAGGACAAACGCGTTGTTTTTGACCTGCATTGCCGTGGAGATAATGGAGAATATTTCATTGTAGAAATGCAGCGCATCAGGCAGGACTTCTTTAAGGACAGGGCGTTGTTTTATGTATCGCGGCT
>CAZTJY010000195.1:0-4155 GCA_964613725.1 uncultured Parapedobacter sp.
GTTGTGATACAGGTTGAGCAAACAGGAATTGAACTGCTCGCCCGTCTCACGCTCGATCAGCTCCTTCAATTCCAATAAATCTGCCGTCCAATTCAAGGCACGTTTGGTTGTGTTCGAGTAAGTGTATTCATAGGACTCGTCGCCATACCACGCTACTTTGCGCTTGGTGATGATTTTCTTTCCGAAAATGACTGCTTCGTCGTTCCGCCATTCAATGGTTTCCAGCAAGCGGGTCAGGTAGTGGTCTGCCCGTGCCTTAGAAAACAACCGCCCGTAATAATTAACCGTACCGTCATAGGGGAGCCAATTACTGTATTTATCGATGGTTTGGTTAAATAAATCCATCTTTCCAAATACCATTGGCTGCTGTCAGAATAATGGGCATTCCATCGGTTACTACAATCGTGTGCTCATGTTGGGCCATATAACCGCCCTTATCGCCTACCATCGTCCAGCCGTCGTGAAGTCCAACCGCATAGGTCGATGCCGAGGAAATAAACGTTTCGATGGCCACCACCGTGTTTTTCTTAAATCGCCGCTGATCATGCCGGTTTCGGTAATTCAACAATTCATCGGGCTGTTCGTGCAAGCTTCTACCTACGCCATGCCCACCTAAGTTTTTGATCACTTTAAATCCATGCTTTCGGGCTTCTGTCTCCATTAGCTGTCCCACTTCAGCGATCTTCACACCACCCCGGATGTGATTGAGCGCCTTGCGCAGCACCTGCTTCGACGCATCGACCAATCGTCGGTGTCCATGGATATCTTCCCCGAGCACAAAGGAGGCACCATTATCGGCCCAAAAACCATCAAGTTCTGCCGAAACATCGATATTAACCAAGTCGCCCACTTTTAAAATCCGTTCGCTCGACGGAATGCCATGGCAAAATTCGTTATCGACACTGATGCAGGTACATCCCGGGAACCCGTAGGTCAAATATGGAGCTGACTTCGCTCCAAAACCAGCCAGTATCTTTGCCCCGTATGCATCAAGTTCTCCCGTGCTCATCCCTGGCTGAGCATATTTTACCATCTCTCTTAATACAGTTGCCACAGCTTGGCTTGCCCGCTGCATTCCGATTAATTCGGCTTCTTTCGTTATCGACATCGCTTTAATACTCCATGTGGTGCAAGTTCCGCACTATGCCCCGTTAGCAAAATTACGTAAATATTCGAATCTCATACGCCCGGGCGCTTCCAGGGCGCACGGTAAGGCCTTTTCAACAATGCGGTCGCTTCGGGATCATCGATACATATTTTGCGTTGTGGATCGTATGCAACGGGACGGTTCAACTGCATGGATAAATTGGCGAGTATACAACTGGCCGAAGATATGTGTCCTTCTTGTACATCCGCCACCGGCAGATGGTCGCTTTCAATGGCCGAAAGCAGGTCCAACATATGCCGCCGAGTCGCCGGTGCGGCATGTAATTCAATCCGGGGTTCATCCAGGTCTTCCGGGAATTCGTCACGCTCATATACGACGTCTTTTACGATCCGATCTCCCTTCCCTACCGGAATGAACTCGTACTTCATCACGCTTCCTTTTAACGTACCTTTTTCGCCATAGATGATAAATGCCCAAGGGTACTCCGAGTCGGCCGCGGTTCCCCAGGTACGGTGTTGCCATACGCAGTTCAGTTCGTCATATTCGAATACGGCAGTCTGTGTATCGGCGATATTCGACTTCCCCTCTTTCTGTACGTAGATTCCTCCTGTGGCAACTACCCGCTTCGGCCAGCCAAGTTTTAGCAGCCAGCGCACGGTGTCAAACATGTGCACGCACATATCGCCGGTAATGCCATTACCATACTCCATGAACGTTCGCCACCAACTACCGTGCGGCAATCCGTCGTATGGCCGCAACGGCGCAGGACCGGTCCACATTTCGTAATCGAGGAAATCCGGGACCTGCTCCTCGGGAGGGTTGCCGTTCCGGCGCATGTGGTAGTAGCAGCACATCTCCACGTGCGATACTTTGCCGAGTAGCCCCGAATCGATGATCCGTTCCTTGGCATCGATGAGGTGGGGCGTGCTCCGCCGCTGGGTGCCGACCTGCACCTTCCTGTTGTATTTCCGCGCGGCGTTGACGAGGGCTTCCCCTTCGAGCACATCCACGCTGACGGGCTTTTGTAAATAAAGGTGCGCACCAGCCGCCATGGCGTCAATGGCCTGCCTGGCATGCCAATGGTCCGGCGTACCGATCAAAATGAGATCGAACCGATGGTCGGCCAGCATCTCCCGGTAGTCCTTGTATAGCGCAGGTACTTTCCCTGACGCCTGCCGCTTACTGACGAGCTGTCCAGCTTCTTTGAGGTGGTTGCTATCCACGTCACATAGGGCAACAACCTCAACGTCGCGTACCTGAAGGAGCCTGAAAAGGTCGCTTTTCCCGTACCAACCCGTGCCAATCAACCCCACGCGTTTCACTGGGGATGAACGGAGCGCTGCCAACCCATGTCCGGGCAGGGTCGACAACGTTAATGCCGCACCGGCACCTTGTATAAATGTTCTGCGATTCAACTGAAGGTTTGTCATCATCGTATTGGTTAATGCTACTTGGTAACGAAGGAACGAAAATAATCTTTTACTTAGAAAAAACCCCGGCCCACTTATCGAAAAATGGGGCGGGGCTTTAATCATCTTCCCGGGAAAAGATGTCGTCCCCAAGGGATTGGGGACTATCAACCTAAACCTAGTGCCAATATCGGTATTTTATAGACATCATCCAAGGACTTTGTGCAAAAATATGCGATGTATTATTTCAATGTCTTAAGACTTGCTTCAATGATCCCGATGCATTCATCCAATTCCGGCCTACTGATTACCAATGGCGGAGCAAAGCGAATTTTGTCGCCATGTGTCGGCTTCGCCAACAGGCCGCGGTCCTTGAGCGCCAAGCAAAGCTCCCACGCGGCTTCAGGGTTCTCATGATCAATCACAATCGCATTGAGCAGCCCCTTACCCCGCACCTCCTTGACGTGCGGATGGTTTAATGCACGCAACCGGTCGCGGAAATAATCACCCAATCCGGCCGACCGCTCGGCCAGATCCTCATCCTTGATTACCTGCAACGATGCCATGGCCACTTTGCACGCCAAGGGGTTACCACCATAGGTCGAACCGTGTTCGCCGGGTTTGATGCAAAGCATCACCTCGTCATCGGCCAGCACCGCCGATATGGGCAGCGTGCCGCCGCTCAGGGCCTTACCCAAAATGAGAATATCGGGACGAACGTCTTCATGGTCGCATGCCAGCATCCTACCCGTCCGGGCCAATCCCGTCTGTATCTCATCGCCGATAAACAATACGTTCGCTTGCCGGCACAAGGCATAAGCCTTAGCTAAATACCCCTCTTCCGGCACATAAACACCAGCCTCGCCCTGTATGGGTTCTACGAGGAAACCCGCCACATCGGGGTCTGCCAAGGCGGCTTCCAAGGCCGCCAGGTCATTGTAAGGGATCACGTCATACCCCGGCATGAATGGCCCGAAGCCATCACGCGATGACGGGTCGGTACTGAACGACACCACATTGAGCGTCCGGCCGTGGAAATTGCCGGCTACCGTAATAATCTTTGCACGGTTTGCAGCAATACCCTTTTTATCATACCCCCAGCGCCGTGCCAGCTTGAGCGCGGTTTCCACCGCCTCCACGCCGCTGTTCATCGGCAAAACTTTATCGTACCCGAAATACGAAGTGATGTACTGTGCAAATTCGCCTAGCAAGTCGCTGTGGAACGCCCGGGAAGTAAGCGTTAGCTTTTGCGCCTGCTCCACCAATGCGCCTACAATCTTCGGGTGGCAGTGCCCCTGGTTCACGGCCGAATACCCCGATAGGAAGTCATAATAACGCTTGCCCTCTACATCCCACACGAATACCCCTTCTCCCCGTTCCAGTACAACGGGCAGGGGGTGGTAGTTATGGGCACTATATTGTAGCTCCTGATCAATGAACTGTTGTGTTTTGGACGCTGAAGTTGTTTCTGTTAGTGACATGTGCCAAAGTTAACATACTTTCACTCATGCGCCAATAGCAACACACTAAAAATCCAACCACCACCTGGCGGAAGTTGCGTCATCCAATTGTCGTTTTTGCCGGCATCCCATGGCAGTTACGTTTACATGCGTTACTTTTGCTGACAGTGTTAGTTTT
>CAZTJY010000196.1:0-4078 GCA_964613725.1 uncultured Parapedobacter sp.
GACACATCATTTTAAATGTTCTATGCATGTATCGTACGATCTTAGAATGGAGTGCTGCCGATGATCACCGCTGCGCAGATGCGCGCCGCGCGAGCATTGGCCGGCATCGACCAGAAGACGCTCGCGGAACGCGCCGGCGTTTCCTTGCCGACCATCCAGCGCATGGAAGCCAGTGAGGACGTGGTGCGCGGCATGGTTGACACGCTGATGAAGGTTATCCAAGCCCTCGAGGAGGCAGGTGTGGAACTGATCGGCGAGAACCAGGCGAGCGAACGTGGCGGCCGTGGCGTTCGGCTCAAGGCTCCTCCCCAGGGCGACCCTCCGTTCTCAGGTGGATGAATTCAGTCGCGACGGCGACCGCCGACGTTTGTGCCGACGATCCCGCCGTCCTTTAAGCGGATGCAGTTCATGAAGGATCCCGGTCACACGGTCCGGCAGGCAAGGCCGAGTTTCGCCGACCTGTTCACCCCCAAGCTGGTTACGGTGCTTCGCGAAGGCTATGGCGCGGCACAACTGCGCGCCGACCTCCTGGCGGGGCTCACGGTGGCGATCGTGGCGCTGCCACTCTCGATGGCGATTGCCATCGCCTCGCATGTCGACCCTGCCCGGGGGCTGTTCACAGCCATCGTCGGCGGCTTTCTGGTAGGCGCACTGGGCGGCAGCCGCTTCCAGATTGGTGGGCCGGCCGGGGCCTTCATCGTGCTTGTTGCCGCGACGGTGGACCGGCATGGCATAGACGGAATGCTCTTGGCGACGCTGATGGCCGGCGCCATTCTTGTAGCGGCGGGTTTTCTCAGGCTCGGCGCCTATGTAAAATTCATTCCCTATCCTGTGACGGTCGGATTTACCGCGGGCATCGCGGTCATCATCATGTCAAGCCAGTTGCGCGACCTGTTTGGGCTGACCCTGCAGGGCAAGGAGCCGGGGGATCTGGTGCCGCGACTGATCGCTCTGGGAGAAGCCGCCGGCACGATCAATCCCGCCGCCGTGGCCATTTCCATTCTGACGATCGCCATCATTGTCGCGGTCAAGCGCTTGCGCCCGTCCTGGCCTGGCCTGCTGGTGGCCGTGGTGGCGGCCTCCGTGGTCACCGCGCTCTTCCAGCTTCCGGTCGAGACAGTCGGCTCCCAGTTTGGGGGCATTCCGCGTTCCCTGCCGGAGCCCGCCCTTCCGGCCTTCAGCCTCGACAAGGCAATGGCCGTTTTGCCCGATGCGATCGCCTTTGCCCTGCTTGCGGCGATCGAATCGCTGCTTTCAGCCGTCGTTGCCGACGGCATGACAGGCCGGCGCCATCGTTCGAACTGCGAATTGGTGGCGCAGGGTGCGGCCAATATTGGTTCCGCGTTGTTCGGCGGCCTCTGCGTTACGGGTCTTATCGCCCGCACGGCCACCAACATACGCGCCGGCGCCCATGGCCCGGCTTCCGGCATGTTCCACTCCATGTTCATCCTGTTGTTCATGCTGGTTGCTGCGCCGCTTGCCAGCTACATTCCGCTGGCGGCCCTTGCCGGAGTTCTGGCCACCGTTGCCTGGAACATGGTGGAGCGGCCGGCGGTCACGGCGCTGCTTCGCTCCTCGCGCGGTGACGCGCTGGTTCTGGTGGCGACCTTTGCCCTGGTCATCTTCCGCGATCTTACCACCGGCATCGTCGTCGGCTTTGCGCTCGGCGCGATGCTTTTCATCGGGCGCATGGCGCGGTCGGTTGAAGTGGAGGTCCATGCACCGCCGGTCAGCGAAGACCGTGCCGACGATGCCAATGGCGAGCGCGTTGCCTACGATCCGTCCGAGGGGGCCGATCCCGACACGGTTGTGTACCGCATTTCCGGCGCCTTCTTCTTCGGCGCGGCGGCAACCGTGGCCGCGGTGCTCGATCGAATTGCCGATCGGCGCAGAAATTTTATTCTCGACTGTTCTGCTGTTCCGTTTCTCGACTCCACTGCCGCCAATGTGATCGAAGGGGCGGCAAGGAAGGCAAGGCAGGCCGGAGTCCGCTTCATCGTGGCCGGCGCTTCGCGGCAGGTCCGGCACATGCTGGTGACCCATGGCGTGAGGCCACCGCTTGCCACCTTCGCTCCAACCGTGGCTGCGGCGCGCGAGAGGCTGGAAGCCGCGGAGGCGGCCTGAGATAGCGAGCGCGCCCGAATCCAGCGGCGCGCTGAAAGCCGTCCCCGCGCTTTGGCAAACGGATGCGGAAAACGGGGACGCGTGCGCCGTCAGGGGTTTGGAGGGCCGGTTCCCGCCTGATACATCTGTGCCGGTGATTCGTGGGACCTGGGACGGCTTATGCAGCGGCTTGCCGGCCGGATAATCTTGTTGTGGGGCTGGCGCCGAGCTGTGACGGCTTGGCTTGCCGGCGCGCTGCTGGTTCTGGCGCAGGCGCCATACGATTTCCCCGCCGTAGGGTTCGTGTCCTTCCCCGTCCTGGTCTGGCTGCTCGACGGCGCCACCGGTGAGGTCACCTCAAATCACCTCGGCCGGTTACGTCCCGCCTTTGCGGTGGGGTGGTGGTTCGGCTTCGGCTATTTTCTCGCCGGCCTTTGGTGGATAGGCAGCGCGCTTCTGGTGGAGGCGGACGACTTCGCCTGGGCGCTACCCCTCGCCGTCCTGGGCATCCCATTGATGCTCGCCTTTTTTTACGGCTTCGCGACCGCCCTGGCGCGCCTGTTCTGGAGCAGCGACATAGGCCGTATCGCAGCCCTGGCCTTCGGATTTGGCATTTCCGAATGGTTGCGCGGTTTCCTGTTTACCGGCTTTCCGTGGAATGCCGTCGGTTACGCGGCAATGCCGGTACCGCTGCTGATGCAGGGCGTCTCCGTCGTTGGCATGACCGGAATGAACGTGCTGGCCGTTTTTGCCTTTTCGCTGCCGGCCCTGCTGGCGGGTCAGCGTCACATACGCCTTGGCGCAGTGCTCCTGGCCGCGCTGCTTTGCGTGGACATCGGCTTCGGCTACTTCAGGCTTTCCTTACCTGCCGTTGTCTCCGGACGCTCGCTCGACGTGCGCATCGTTCAGCCTTCGGTCGATCTTTCCGAGAAATGGGATGCGTCAGTACGGGATCGCATCTTCTCCACCATGCTGGCGCTGTCCTCCCAGCCGCCGGATCTCACCCATGCGGCACCGCAGGTCATACTGTGGCCGGAAACATCCGTGCCCTTCCTCTTTACCGAGCGCCCCGACGCATTGGCGGCGCTGGGCGACATGCTCCAACCAGGCCAGCTCCTGCTGGCGGGAGCCGTGCGCGAGGAAAGATCCGTAGGCGGTAATGACAGGTACTACAATTCGGTGGTGGCGGTGGACGAGGGCGGCCAGATCGTTGATGCCGTTGACAAGGTCCACCTGGTTCCTTTTGGCGAGTACTTGCCTCTGGCTGGCCTGCTCAAGCGTTTGGGGGTTCAGCAACTGGTTGCCGGGCCAATGAATTTCTCCGCCGGAAGCACGCGACATCCCATCGATCTTCCCGGAGGCGTCGGTGCAGTCCCCTTCATTTGCTACGAAGTCATCTTTCCCGACCTTGTGTCGGTTGACGTTACGTCAGGTGAGCTTATTGTAAATGTCACAAACGACGCTTGGTTTGGCGGTACGCCGGGGCCTTACCAGCACTTCAGGCAGGCACAAATCCGGGCGGTGGAGAATGGCATGCCACTTCTGCGTGCCGCCAATAACGGTATTTCGGCGGTCGTGGACGCGCGAGGGAGGATTGTTGACGCGCTCGCAATGGACGCCAGGGGAGTGCTGGATGTTCGCGTGCCGATTGCCGTCGAGAGGCTGCTTTCGGCGGGCCAACGCAGCATTAACGGGTTCGGCATACTCCTTCTGATGTTCATCTCAGCTTTATTTCTAAGCGTAAGGCAGCGCCTGCCGCTTGATTGACAGGGTATATATTAGAAATTCATATAGTATCATGTCGCCAAAGGGGGCCTAGAGCCGCTCGGGGTGAACGAGAGTTGACCGCCCGGTCGGGCAAATCACAAAGCCGAATGAGTTCGGCGAGGGAAAATTGGTAGAAGAAAACAAGAAGAAACCGAACCCGATCGATATGCATGTCGGCAGCCGGATCCGTCTTCGGCGCAATATGATT
>CAZTJY010000197.1:0-4067 GCA_964613725.1 uncultured Parapedobacter sp.
CCATTTCGGTAGTAGATCGTGGCAGGGAAATACTATGGGATTGGAATAAGCTGTAAATCAATCCCGAACAATCAAATTTCTGCTTTCCTGTGGCTCCGTATTTATACCCGGAACCGACTGTACTTTTGGCCTGTTCCACGATTTCGAATCGCAGGGGATTGATCTCGCTGTGCATTGTCGTAGATGCCGCTTTTCTTGGTGAAGAGCAGGACATCATCGATCCCAGGATCAGGGTCAAGAACAGGAATGTGAAAATTGGTTTTTGGGTAATCATGCAGCTAAAATAACAATTGATAAAAATATATCATATGTAATGATTGAGATTAACAGAATTCTAAGTCGTGAAATGGGCCACGAGGACAATAAGAAATGAAGCAGGGTAGGAATAGATTCATTTTTCGAAGTGCCCACAAAGACGCAAAGGCACGAAGAGTGATGAGATTAGATTTATACTGAGGGGAGGCCACTAAGGTTCCAAGGCACGATGGTTAATAGGAATAGATCCATTATATGGTATAAATAAAGCCCAAATACTCTCCACCGGATAGCCGCTCAGCGCACTATCCCCAACTGCCTTTAGTTCCTTGGAAAGGGACAAAGGCCAAACGTCCCCAATGAAGTTGGTGGACACAAACGTAAACTACACAAAGTGCAGTTTACAAGTGCAGTTTATTTAATGAGCGTTACATCGGTTATCCGCTGAATAACCTGACCATCGATGTATTCCACTCTAAGCAACATCACATAAACATCCACCATAGCCGGTCTGCCACTGTAGGTACCATCCCATCCTGTGATCTGCGCTCTGGCGGGAGGAATGTCCGACGCTTCCCAAATAAGGGTGCCATAGCGGTCAAAGATCTGGAACTTCTGGATCGATCTTACCGCAGGACCAGGAAATACAGTTAATAGGTCATTGTGTCCGTCTCCATTGGGTGTAAAGGCATTGGGGATGCCGATGTCCCTGGTTTTACGGACAAGTACGAATATTTCGTTGGATCCTACACAACCCCTTGAATCAATAGCTTCCAGGTGAATCGTCAGGTCCTGGACTGCGGAAAATTGAAGAATTTCTCGGGTATTGAGGGAATCAGGAGGTGAAGGACTCCAGATGTAATCTGTAATTGGGTTTTCGCCATTTACCTGTGCTGCAATTTCCACATTTTCTCCCAGGGATACCATGATGGTATCGGGTTGATTGAAGGATACCAAAATGGGAGCCGGTTCAGGAATGATTACCTGATTGGTAACGCTGCACAGGTTTCCGTCATATACCGTGATGTCGAGGGTTCCTGCCAGCACATCGATGGATTCTCCCAGAGGTACAGGTACGCCACCATTGACAGAGAACTGGTAATCCATTCCTGTGCCGCCAGTTGCGTTGGAGACAACTACTGTGGTGGTGTAGCCCGCGCAATCCGGTTCCTCGATATCCGGTATTTCAAAATTGACGGGATCGGGTTCTCCCAGCATATAGTTCGTCATAGCAACGCAACCCAGGGTATCTTCTACCCGGATCATGTAATTACTCGCACGGAGGCTGTCGAGGGTCATGCTCGTTGTTCGTTTTGCACCTCCGCTAAAAGTATACCGGATTTCCATGGTTCCTGGGTTGCCTCCTTCGACTGAAAGAACGATAGATCCATCCACTTCTCCAAAGCAGGATGGAAGTGTGACCTGACTGGAATCCACAAAAACCTCAAATGGATCGGGTTCTGTGATAGAAACTGAGGTATTAACCACACAAGGGTTACCTGTATTGCCAACTGGCATGTCAATAACTTGTACAGTATAATCCCCAGGGGCCAGGTTTCGGTACTCGCCTAAAAAACCAGAACTTACTGAATTCAGGCTATATTGATAATTCCCAAAACCTCCAGATGCCCTGGCTATAATTTGGCCGTCATTTTCACCATTACAGGTAATGTCAAATACGGTGGCATCGAGTGATACCGCTCGAGGAAACACAACGGTGAAATTTGTATCAACAACAAGACAATCCTCTCTGTATATTTTAAGATTATGGAAATCACTATCATAGACAAAATAAGTGTTGTTTTCGGTTATGATAGGTCCGTTGTCCCATGAAAATCCATAGTCTGATAATACTTCAGTGCTTGGAATACGAGCGACAACATACGCCTCTGTGATACATTCGTTGGCTATTAGTGGCTCAAAAACTATAGCCCCAAAATTTCGGTTAGATGAGATATAAATCGAATCCCGGATGGGATCACAAGAGGGATCGGTCAGGGTAATCGTAAATCCGTAATATCCCGGACGACTGACCTGAATAATTTCTGTGGTTTCTCCACCATCCCAGGTGATCGATTCATAATCGTCTCTTATTGAAACACCTACGTTCACAATAGTGTCGACATCACAGGGCAGGGTGGTTTCGATTTTGTCGAAGGAGACCCCTTCGGAAATAGTAAATGTACTCTCAACGTAGCAACTCGTCTCTGGGTCGGTCACTGTGAGTGTATAGTCCCCGGGTGCAAGTCCGTCAATGTTGGCCGTGGTCTCCCCGTTGCTCCATTCATAGATATAATTGTTATTTTCAGGAAACACTTCAATGCTTATAGAACCCAGATTGCCATCCGATCCGCAGCCGATGGCAGAAATCGTTTCGGTGATGGTAGGTGGATTAGAAATAAGATCATCTATGGTAAAATGTATTGTGTCTCTAGAGCAAGAACCTTCAATTACCCAGTAATACCCTCCTGACTCCAAATATCTTGCTCGAATTTGTCCTGTAGCGGGATTAACCATGACGCTGGTCCCATGAACCTGTTGACCATCCGAATGATATAAAATAGCACTTCTAAAATTCGTAGGATTTGTATTGTCGTTACTTTCTACAACGCCTTCAAATTGACCCATTCGCCCATTGCCTCCATCTTCCTGATTTTCACAGTTTAAGTCAATGATTACAGTATCCCTAAGTGTAAAAGATTCCCCACCTGATAACTCAGATTCAACACGGATGTTCACTGGGCATCCCTGAGCATCCCGTATTTGGATGTTTGCTGTTGTTCCATAAAACTCGATATCAGGGGTTGACGAATTAGAGGTTTGCGTGTCTCCATTGTAATATATTGTATAGGGCAGGGTCCCTCCAGATATGGAAAATTGAACACGACCTGGTGTTCCGTCACATCCCGGGTCTTCAAGAACATCATACGTGGCCTGGATTCCATTATTTTGGATCATCACGGTTCGTACCCCACTCGGACAATTGTATTCATCCGTGACAAACACGCTAATTTCACCACCCGCTAATTCCTTTAGGGTATCAATATTGTAAAATTTTTGATTGTTGTACGTCCACTCGATCTGATAGCTTCCGGATTGTGGAATCTCGAAATAAGCCATTCCATTTGGATTGTCACCACTGCATGAATTGTGAATCGGGATAATCCCAGGCACGTTCCATGTTTCCAGAATAAAGGATTTGTCAACTTCATTACCGTCTGCATCTATGATTCTGAGCGTATAACTTCCTTCCGGAATAGTATTTAAGGAGAAGTTGGGTGCCTCGATAATATCACTATAGTCAGAAGCGCCGATTAATTCATATCTATAGGGTGGTCTACCTCCAAAAATCTGCACATTCAAATTAGGGTCTTGATTTACACACGCCGAATAGGAAAAGTCCAGATCGTTGGACGGTATGATCGTGACACTTCCATTCCGGATACTAAAGTTTTTTGATTCGGAAAGGGTTGTAAAATCAATTCCGGTATTGTTGTGCGGTCCCATTGTGACTTCGGTCCTTTCACCGGGATCCCCAACTACAGTAAAGCAAACTTCCAAAAGGGTATCACCATCAGCAATATTTACAGATTCATCTATAATTGTTACCCAAATTAATGTGATTACTCCTTGTTCTGATAGATCTGAATTGTAACTAACATTATTATTATTGTTTTCCGTGGTTAGTATAGAGTTTACATTATTAATAGAGGAAAATTCCAGGATAGATGGATCCCATCCCATAGCAAACGTAAAGGTCCCCACATCGTTGAAATCCTGCACGGTGAGTGGCACACAAATTTCAGCGCCTG
>CAZTJY010000198.1:0-3981 GCA_964613725.1 uncultured Parapedobacter sp.
GTTTCCGCTTCCGTCAGGGCCTTGGTAGTCAGATAATACTTAGCAATCATATTGGGCACCTCCCATTCGGGCATCGAACCCGACTGCAAGAAGTCGAGATACTTTTCGGTAACCTGGGCGAAATGCTCCTCATGGGAGGTCACCAACGACGCATCTACACTGATCCGGTACCGGCCGGGGGCCACCGGCTCGAAAGCCAGCCCTTTATACGTAGCACCTAAGTGTTCAACAGCTTGGGTAAGGGCAGCCTCAAATGCTCCGGCCGCCCGTTCACCCGTCGACTCCACATATAGCACCGGTTTGTATTGTTCTTCCGCTCCTTGTTTGATAACCAAGTTAGCATACCGTCCGCGCATGATCGAATAGTGGGTATCACCCGTTCCCTGTGGCGCCTCGAAGTTCCAGATGACCGACACCTTGGCATGTACACCTTTCAACGCATAATTGATTTCGCCATTAGCAAAGACCGCGAGGTTACCGTCTTCCCGGACCGATTCGTCGAGGAATGCCGGGATTTCGCCTTGGCCCGTTGACCGTTCGAACTGGGCCGGCGACAATATCGTTGGCCACCGTCGAGCAGCTATCAGCTCGATATCCTCCTCATAGTCGATGATCTCGCCGGGAAAACTTTCCCATTGTACCATATCCACCAAGTGGGTGGTTACATCTACCAGTCCCTCACCTTGCTGCTGCGTATCATAAAACCATATCGGGCGCACCAATGGCTTACCCGATACTTCCTTGAAAAAATGGTGGACGCTTTCTTTGGTGATAGCCGGATTATCGGGGGTGCCTTTTTCCAATCCCCCGAAAAAATCATCCACCTGCGACAATTCTTTTTGCAGCATCGTGTTGATTTCATAGCGCTCGGTCATGATGTCATACAGCATCACCCCTTGCTCATCGGCCTTGGCGAATGCATCTACCAGTTTCGAAAATCCTTCCGGATTGATTGCCATCGGTTTGTCGGCCAATACATTCAATCCAGCGTCGACAGACTGCCCGATATAATCGATTTTATCGCGATTATTGCCCGCTAGGACAACGACATTGCCTTTTCGCTCTTCCAGCATTTTTTCCAGGAAATCGGGCCCCGTATACACCACCTCGTTCCATCTCGTTGGCGTCTCTCCGCGTGTATTGTATTGGTCAATCAATGCGAGGTGGGACTTCAATTCTGCCCCTTCCGGCGCGTAGACATGGACCACGCTATCCACCTGCGGATACATGCTTTTCTGCACCAAAGCGGCGTGGAAATGTCCAGGCGCTACGGTAATCAATTGGATGTCTTTACGCTGCATATCGTCTCGGCTCGGGCTGCACGCAACACAGCACATCACGGCTATTAATGCAACCAATCCCGTTTGCTTTTTCATTTATTTTTTCTATTACAATTTTCTAACTACTCCAATTAAAGGCAACTATCCTTCTACATATGATGTCCCGTAGGGAAACCGTTGCGGCCGGGAAAGTAATGCATTGGCCTCCTCGTCCCCGATAAACTGTTCCTTTTTTGCGTCCCACCGCAGCTTGCGTCCAAGCTTCATCGCGGCATGGGCAATGAGGCATGCCGACCCCGAGCGATGCGCAATCTCCACATGGCTGATGGTCTGCTTTCCGTTACGAATACATTCCAACCAGTTCTGATGTTGTTCGGGACTTTCATACAGTTTGGTTTCATTTTCACCGATAACGGATTGGAGAATCTTATTGTCACTTGCCTTGAACGCTTCGTTTTCCTTGCCATTTGCCGCACCGGGGTCGGTGGCTGTAACCCCCACATTGCCCCGTCCTACAAATATCCACCCTTCTGTCCCTTCGAACCGGACGCCATTGGGGTTCTTCCCACTGATCTGCATCACGACATCGTTGGGGTACAGCATCTGCACTTCAAAATCGCCGTGTACGTTCCACAGCCCGGTGGTGGGGAATGTCGCCCAGCCTTCCGCCTCCAGCGGCCCGCTCAACTCCGTGTCTAACCCCCAATGGGCAATATCGAGGTGATGCGACCCCCAACCCGTGATCATGCCGGCGCCAAACTGCTCGCACCGCAGCCAGCCCGGCCGGTCGTAAATATTCGTCTGCGAATGCACGCGGTCAAGCGTATACGGCACCAATGGCGTAGACCCTAACCAACGGTCGTAATCGAGGTTTTCGGGTACGGGCATCTCAGTGGGGTTACCTCCCGCCGGATCGCCGGGAAGCCCTACAATAACCCGCTTAACGGTGCCGATACGGCCGTTGCGAACAAGTTCGCAGGTCCGTTTGAATTGGGGCCAAGGATGCACAGAGCGCTGCTGGCTACCCAATTGGAATTTCACGCCTTTGCGTGCAACAACATCGGCCATCATCCGTCCTTCCTGGATAGTGAGTGAAGTGGGCTTCTGCAGGTAAATGTGCTTCCCTGCAATAGCAGCTTCCATGGCGGGCTGTGCATGCCAATGGTCCGGCGTACTGATGACCACAGCATCGATATCTTTATCGGCAATCAGATCGCGGTAATCGCCGTACGTCTTTACATCCACGGGCGACTTCCCGCCGTTTCTTTCCGCTTGCTGTTGTTCCAGCCATTCCTTACCCGCAGCCGCCCTGTTGCTATCCACATCGGCCACTGCGACGATTCGTACGTAATCGTGTTTCAACACTTCGGGCAAATCGTGCGACTTGGCAATCCGGCCAAAACCGATTTGTCCGATATGGATACGATTGCTTGGCGCATTCTTTCCGAATACCGACGCAGGCACAATGGTTGGGAATGCTGATGCTGCTGCCAACAACGCAGCTCCTCCAGCCGATTGCTTTATAAACGTCCGCCTATTTAATTGCTTGTTTGATTTATCCATGATATCATCGTTTTTTTACAGTTTAACAGTTGGTTCAACGCTCCCTTACCTCATCATGCGGTGTAGTTGCGTAGGCTTTACTATAATCTCTTTTTTTTGTTCCCTTCACTACCCACTCGATCCCACCGAGGAGGTGTTTCCGGAACTCCTCGTCCATGTAATCTTCTTTTCCGTGGCCTAGCGATGTGTACCACGACCGGCCACCATCAAACTCGTGGCACCACACCGAAGGGAAGACGTCCCCAAAGGTATCCAAACGGCGTTCATTCTCACCTTTCAATGTGGTGGCATCGTTTACCGCCACCACGTGCAGGTTGACGTTCATTTGTTTCAGGTAGTAGAACTCATCGCCTTTCACGCGCACCCATTTCCGCGGTAGGTGGGCTACCGACGGGTGTTCCGCATCGATGATATTGACCGTAAACGGCTGGTATTTATCGTGCCAGTAGAAGGTTGCTCCCAATAGCTGCTTAAACCATTTCCATTTACGTTCGGTGCCGGACGCCGAATGGATACCCACAAAGCCCCCTCCCGCTTGGATATAACGCATCAACGCCACACGCTGCGCATCCGTATCGAAAACATCATTATTCGTATTCGAAAAAACCAATGCGTCGTATTGTTGCAGGTTCTCATCCGTAAACACCGACGGGTCTTCGGCGGCATCGACCGAAAAGCCGTATTGTTCGCCCATGGCTTTCAGCGCGATGATGGAATTTTCGATATTATCATGCACAAAACCAACGCCATTTTTGGTGTATACCAATACTTTAATCTTTTTCCAGTTTATCGTTTGTGCAACCAATACATTGGTACACAATAGTAGCCCCAGACCTAATAGCCCAAAGCGCGTCATTCGTAATAAAAAGCCGAATCTCATAGTTATTCTAACGTTATTTGTTTAAACTATCTGGGTTGTCAATTGGCGAAAGATTGCCACAACTGTTCGGCGTCGTCCGCTGATAACGAGCCGTCGAAAACCACCAGCCGATATTGCAAGATATATGTTTTACCAGCTTGCAGCACCCAGTCTTTATTCTTGGTAGGTGCGAAATTGAAAAACTGATCTCCCCTGCCGCCATTTGCATCCACAGGCCATATCCGCACAGGTTCGGGGAAATTGTAATTATCGGGGTGC
>CAZTJY010000199.1:0-3950 GCA_964613725.1 uncultured Parapedobacter sp.
CGAGGGTTGCCGCTACGGTCCAATCGGCCGATGCCATTGAATTGCAGCTCGCCCTCTCAGGATTGGATCATGCTGACATCGACCACGTGGAGTACTATGGCTATTACGAAGGTTTCGACGAGAACGGAAACGGATTGGAAACAGACTGGCACGGATACACCAAACACAAGTTGCCGCAACATCATCTTGGCCGCAGCGACACGGCACCGTTCAACGTGGTGTGGAACACGGCGATGCTCCAACCGCAGAATGGCGTTAAGGTGAAGGCTGAGGTACATTTCAAAGATCGGGATCACATCAGCTACCTCACCCCAGAGACGGCCGACCTGGAAATACCGGTGCACGCCAACACCCGCATCGACAGGTTTCGGTCGCACGACCTGCCCGTGCCCTTTTGGTCGCGCGCAAACAAGCTCAATACATGTACCATTGTTGCGGATGTGGTTCCCGGCAAGATTGAAAAGGCCGAGTTGCGCATCCTGATATGGGACGGCGGCGAAGGGAAGGTAAAGGATCATTTTAAATTCAATGGCGTGCCGCTGCAGTTGGCCAGTGGGAAAAGTGCGCATGATGTGATTTACCGTATTTTCGAAATAGACCCGTCGTTGGTCCGTGCGGGGGAGAATACGATTGAGTTGCTGTCCGATACGGAGCATCACGGCATTGAGGTCTTATTACCCGGGCCCGAATTAGTCATAAAAAGCACGAAATAAACCGAACACAATCCGAAATTATACGACGTTTTAATAGTACCATTATGTTATCAAACATCACAAAAGCGGCCCTTGGGCTATATGTTGCATGCATCACCCCTACGCTAACCCATGCCGCACCTTCGCAAGGCGATTTAACAGGAACCCATGTACGGGATACGTCAAAGACCCAGTTAGCGAAATCGAATCTTGAATATGCTTGGGAGCACGTTTCTACTGCGCATGGTGACTTTCCCACGCCGAATGCGGGTAACCAGCAGACCGCAACGTTGGTGATGGACGTCGACCAGGACGGCATCAATGATTTTATCATTGCCGAGCGCTCGGAAGCGCCGGCGGTGGTGTGGTACCGAAGAACGGCGAGTGGTTGGGACCGATACGTCGTCGAACAGGAGCGCTTGCCTATCGAGGCGGGATCTGCGTTTTATGATATCGACGGCGACGGCGACCTGGACATCGTCTTCGGTGGCGACAGCCAGAGCAACCAGCTCTGGTGGTGGGAAAACCCCTATCCAAATCTTGACCCGGACAAACCCTGGGTTCGCCGCTTGATAAAAGACGGTGGGGCGACGAAGCATCACGACCAGCTCTTTGGGGATGTTGACGGCGACGGGAAAACCGAGTTGGTTTTTTGGAACCAGGGAGGAACGACCCTATTCTTGGCGAAGATTCCTGATGACCCCAAGCATACGCAGCCGTGGCACTGCGTGCCCATTTATCAATGGAGTGCCGACAGCGAAATGGAACAGCGAGGCTCCTATCCGGGCTGGCGCAAAACAAACGAACACGAGGGCTTGGCCATGATTGATATCGATGGCGATGGCCAGCTGGATATCGTGGGCGGCGGCCGGTGGTTCAAGCACATCGAGGGGACCACGTTCCGCCCAAACATCATTGATGCCGGATATGCGTTTACGCGGACCGCCGTAGGTGATTTTATCGAAGGCGGCCGGCCGGAAGTGTTGCTGATTGCCGGCGACGGCACGGCGCCACTCGTGCTGTACGAGTGGCAGCGGGGTGTCTGGAAGAGCAACGTTTTGATCGAAAACGTGATGGATGGACACTCCATAACGGTCCTCGATTTGAACGGCGACGGACACCTGGATGTATTTCTCGCGGAAATGCAATTGGGCAAAAACCCCGACCCGAAGACCCGGGTGCTGTTTGGCGATGGACAGGGCAATTTCGAGGAAATGCGCATACACTCGGGTTTCGGCTTGCATGAGGGGGTTATGGTTGACCTCAATGGGGATGGCTTGCCCGATATTTTGGGGAAACCGTATAACTGGAACGCGCCCCGGGTGGATATTTGGATAAACAATGGTAGAAAAAACAATAATTAGTTTCATGAAAAGATCAAACATTTCAACATTAGTGGTGCTACTGATCGTGGCCGCGTGCTCCTATCGTTGTGGTACCACGACCCATAACGGCGAATCACAACCTATTGTTTCACTTAATCAATGGCACTATATCCAGGTAGATGATCAACGTGCGAAGTGGGGCGACTGGGCAGAGCCCGAATGGTTGCGCTATTTCGGGCTTGATATGGCGGACGTAACGGGCGATGGTTTCAAGGATATCGTCGCCGGCCGTTATTTTTACCAAAATCCGGGCGGCGATATGACAGAACACTGGCATCGGATAGACCTCGGGATGAACGTGGACGGGATGTTGTTTGTCGATGTGAAGGGGCATCCATATGGCGGCATCATTGCAACAGCCCTTCCGGCCGTGTATTGGTTCAAAGCCCTGGATGAACAGGGTAGTGCCTGGCAAGGTGTACAGATCGGTGAAGTGCCCGCCACCGGCCATGTGAATGGACAAGGATATGCCAATGCCCAGATCATACCCGGAGGAAGCAATGAGGTTATGCTCGCAACCGGCGAGGGTATTTATTATTTTGAAATCCCTGAGGATATCCGCCGGCACGAAGGGTATTGGCCGATGACCCACGCCGCGCCCGACGCATCGGACGAAGGGTTCGGTATCGGCGATATCGATGGCGATGGGCTGTTGGATATCGCGGCCGGACGGCGGCAGGGAGAAGGCGAAGGGAGTGGCATGGAAATTTTTTGGTGGAAAAATCCGGGGAATGGCCAGGGGAATTGGGAATCTTTCCCGATCGGACAAACCTTGTTTGACGCAGACCGGATTGCTGTGGCAGATATGAACGGCGACGGCAAAGCCGATGTCGTGGTGTCGGAAGAAAGGTATCCCGGACAGGATCCCGACGCGAACCTATTTTGGTTTGAACAACCCGGTGACCTTGCCAATGGGGGGTGGGAGCGGCACACCATCGTGACCCAGTATTCGATGAATAATATGGATGTGGCAGACGTGGACAATGATGGCCATATGGATATCATTGTGGCCGAGCATAAGGGGAAAGCGTTGAAGCTTCAAATTTGGAGAAACGACGGCACGGGCAATTTTACCGAAAACCTGGTGGATACGGGCAAAGAGGGGCACCTTGGCGCGCGTGTAGCCGATCTTGATGGAAACGGCACGCTGGATATCATCAGTATTGGATGGGACAAGTATCCCTATTTGCATGTTTGGCGAAACGACGGTCTGGGTGCAACCGACGATGCACAGTGATGAACAGGTACACGTCTTCGGAATAGGTAGAACAGGCTGATTTTATTATACACGTAAGAATCATGAATCATCGAATTGTACGGGCGCTCATTTTCCTTATGCTGGTTGCGCATACGGCAGGAGCACAATCGGGGAAGCGGTCGGCTCAGCCGTTAAAAGTAATGAGTTACAACGTTTATAACGGTTTTGATCACGGTAGGGATAAGGGTCGTATCCAGGCACTGGGCGCGTGGGTTGCTTCGCAGCAACCCGACGTGGTCGCCCTGCAGGAGCTATGCGGCTTTACCGATTCGACACTTATGGAACTCGCTGCCGCCTGGGGGCATGACTATGCGGTTATATTGAAGACGGACGGCTTTCCTGTTGGGCTAACTTCCAACCAGCCAATCACCGTCAAGAAGAAAATGATTGAAGGGCTTTGGCACGGCATGCTACATGCGGCTACCCATGGCACGGACTTCTTCGTGGTCCACTTATGCCCGTCCGATTTCGCTACCCGGCATCGCGAATCTGTCACGATTACGCAGTACATGAGCGAAAGCTTGTCGGTGTCTAACGAAAAGTATGTGGTCTTAGGCGACTTCAATGCACACTCGCCTTTTGACGCCCAATTGGATAAGCAGTACCCGGAGCTTT
>CAZTJY010000200.1:0-3928 GCA_964613725.1 uncultured Parapedobacter sp.
TGGTTGAAGCCTCCCCCCTTCCGGGATGGCTGCAGCCTTTGCGTGCGGGGCCGTGTGGCGCAGCCAATCCCTTGAAGTCACTCCTGGATCAGTACCCACCGTCAGAAAACGGATACCCCATCCAAAATCCCATTGCTTGATACCGCCCGCCATATTATTGAAAAATATGCCGACCATCCCAAAAGCGATAATGAAGGAACTCTCTTGCCGGTTCTGACGAACCAGAAGATGAATGCTTACCTCAAGGAATTATAATCCCCCCTGTGTGGTCTGAAAAATCATGATGGTTTCGTTTAACGAGTTTTTGACAAGCTCGCTCTAACACCCCACCACCCAATAAGCAGCAACAGAAGAAAGAGGCCAAAAGAATAGAAATAGACGCGGGGTGGCGTATCGAATTCCACCGGCTCCGTATCGCCCATAATCACCAGCCCCGCCCAATAAACAGGTGATAGCATGCGCCCCTCCGCGTTTTTCAGATAGCGAAGTTTGGCTTGTTGCAACGCATCGTCTTTGCGTAAGCCTTTTCTCAGATTCGTATAAAAATACTCGGTAATCATTGCCGTAGACTGTTCATCCAGTTTCCACATCCCCGTCAGGATGCTTCGGCTCCCAGCATAGTTAAATGCATGCGCCATCGAAACCATACCTTCACCATGCTGGTATCCCGATCTGCCCGACTCGCAGGCCGTGAGTACCGACAGGTCGGAAATCAGATCCAAGTTATAGAGGTCATAAAGATAAATCGAGTTGTCTGCATCCAAATCACCGCCATCTTTGGCAAAAATCAACCGCGAATATTCCGGATAGTCATTATTCGCTTCGGCGTGCGTACCGATATGGATGATGCGATGGTATGCAGAAGCTTCACGGAATGCTTTGGCTGTGGATCGGTTTTCGGAAAATACCGTACCACCAAAAACGTCCTTGATGTCAGCCACAAGCTTAGCTGTGAAGGGAAGGGGCAACAACGAAAGGTAGGACCTGTCTAGATTCAGTGAATCATTTTCTGCAACAGCGAGATAGGCTTGCTTTGCCTTTTCAGAAAAATCCGGAGCGAAGGCTACAAAATTACCCTTCATATTTATTGTTTCGGTACGTGGATACAATGCAGGCAAACTGTAGTGGTAGGCCATCCGGTGCGTGTTGAGCAAGCACTTCTGTGCTAATTCTGCATACGTCTTAGTAGCTGTGGGCGTGAGCATCTCAAAACTTAGGTCGTACAAAATGCCATCGGGAATGATCACGACGCGCTCCGTTGACACCTCATTTGCAATCGGCGCCCAGAGCATCAGGTAGAGTGCATACGCGATGTCAGTGATCTTGTCAGCATCATGCCCGAAGTCGCGCAGCTGAGCGACCCGATCGGCTAACGCGGTTGTTTCCAGGCGAACCAGCACCTGTTTTTCCTTATTCATTACCAAGGCAAACAGTTCATCAGCAGAAAATACATAACGAATGACGGTCACGCCATCAGCTACCAAGGGGTTGAGCCGATCCAGATCAAGTGTTTTTTCGGCATAACGCATCTGATAATAGTGTGGATACTGCTTTTCCAGTTTCTGTAAAAATGACTGCCAGGCACTGAGCGATCTTTGGTGGCCGGCTACGGTTTTTCTGTGTTCCGCGTCTTGTTGCAATGCGGTATGGATGTCATTTTTTAGCCTTTTCTCCTCCTCCAGTATAGACGGTGGAACGTCGACAAACTGTAAGCTGTTTTGATAATCCATGCGGGCACGCATGCGACTGTAGAGGTTGTTCTCGTGCACATTTATGCCCCGAAGCAGATAATTCCTGTCCCCAATCTCTTCATACAGTTCAAAATTAAGTTGTTTGATAAAATCCGTCAGCTCTCTGTAATCCGAAATCAAGGTAACGATATCCTGCTGATCAGTTAACGTGTTTTTTTTCCGTTCGATCATTGCAGCAGCTTCATACAGATCGTGCAAAATAGGCGTTAATGTCGCCTCATTTTTATCGGTCAGCAAGATATAATCAGCTTTTGCGTGGATCAATATCACCTTTGCTTTTTCACCTTCGGCCTTGATCGAATCGGCTAAGGTCGTACTTCCTTTAACAAAGTTATCGATAAGTGAAAGGGCTTGCTGTGCATAGCTTTGTGCCTTGTCGGGAGATTTGCATTGAAGCGACAGTTCAGCCAGGTTGCGTAATTGGTAAAACGGTAGTAAAGAATGTTGGTTGCCCGCATCACCGACATATCTCAAGGTGTTCAGTGCACTTTGTATAGCGAGACCACACTGCCCGCCTCTGGCGTGAAAATTTGCATACTTAGCTAGAAAGTCCAAATAAAAGCTATCGAAAGAGCTGCCAAAAGCAAGGTGATAGAGGCTATCCGCCTGTCGGTAATAGTTGGCAGCCTCCCGGTTGCTATCCATTTTTTCATATACCAAAGCGAGTGTATAACAGGCATCAGCATCCCAAAATAAATAATCGGATCCCGTCTGCCGAAGAGCTGTTCTCCCTTGCTCCAAGTATTGCAGTGCTTTTCTGCTTTGATGTTTTTCATGGTACAGTTGGCCCAGCAGGATCTGTGAAATGAAAAGGGCAGGATCATTTGGTTGGAGGTGTTTTTGTTTTTGTTCGTACGCATATAACAACAGTTGCTCGCTTTTTGCATAATTGCCCAACTCTTTATAGGCACCACCCAGATTATCGATGGCTTCAAACTGCAGCGGGATGGCTTTTTGCTTCTCTGCTTCGTATCCGTCAGCGGCATAGAATTTCTGCAGTAATGTAATGCACTCTTCCATCGTCTGGATGGCCTTGCTTGTCTTTCCTTGCAGACTATACACACCGGCTACATTATTGTAAAGCAATGCCCGGCGGTAGTAGGTATTGAGCGGGGTATCGTCAATTTCCGCTACCACGTCTATTGCTTTTTCATAAAAATAGGCTGCGCTATCCAGTTTTGACGCATACCAGGATAGCGTGCCCAGCGAGGTATACGTTTGGTACAGTTGGTAAAGATCCGGCGACGGCTGTTCCGATACCAATGCGATCGATGTTTGGTAGTGCTGCCGGGCCAGGGTTAGGTTTGCCATCCTTCTGGCATACTCGCCCAGGTTACGCTCAATCGTTATGTGTACATCGGTTGCTCCGCTGCTGGTTTCGTTGGCGTATCGCTTCGCTTCCAACAACGTTTCATAGGCTTTGCCGTTATCTCCGGATGTGCCGTAGTCCTCGGCACGGTCCAGCAATTTTTGTACGTTGGGCAGCACCGCTGAATCCTGCGCCCACCCTGCGGAACAGTACAAAACGGCTATTAAAGCCACAAAAACAGCGTTCTTTGCCACGGCACTAGTTGTCTAATTCCTGCAATAAGCGTTCTTTATTCGCATGGTCGCTTTGTCGTAGTGCCTTAATCGCTTCGGCTTTGTTTCCCTGCTTAAGCCAGGCGAGGGCGAGGTACCAGGCGGCATCCGACCGAAATACTGATTGCGGCATAGCAACGACGGTATTCAGGTTCGTTACGGCCGAATCGGCACGGCCCTGGGCTAAGAAAGCCGAGCCGATGAAATAGGTCAACGTATCGTTTGCGGGATTCGCTTTCCGCAGCCCCTGCCAAGCGTCCAAGGCCTTTTGATAATCCCCCGTTTTGTAAGATACCATCGCATTTTCAAATTCATAGCTATCCGAAACCCCCATTAATGTAGGCAATCCCGGATCGGGTTTGTAAAAGTGGGCAAACCATTTCTCTTCTGGCGATTTAGAAAAGAAAAATAATGCACCAAATGCGATAACAAAAGCGATGCAAGCTGCTATGCCCCATGTAAACCGGCTGATTTTCTTAACCGGTGTAGCAATCTGCTGATGAAAGTCACTCAGCTTGTCTGCCAGTTCGGCTTCCTGAATACCCACTAGATAAAGGCGCACCTCGTCAGCCTTGCTGTGCCACAGGTTATCATGG
>CAZTJY010000201.1:0-3795 GCA_964613725.1 uncultured Parapedobacter sp.
CCGCCACCCAAAATGAAGCCCGGCAATAGCCGGGTTTTTCTGTTTAAACAGGCGAGCCAAGCGCGCTTGAGCGAAGCCGGTTAAACAGAAAAAGAAATGAGCGCAGCGAATGGCTTCATTTTGGGTGAAGCCTCCCCCAAAAGGGATGGCTGCGGCCTTTGCGTGCGGGGCCGTGCGGGGCAGCCAATCCCTTAAAGTCAATCCCAAGCGCGCTTGAGCGAAGCCAATTGAACAGAAAAAGGCATCAGCGCAGCGAATGGCTTTAATTGGGTTGAAGCTTCCCCAAAAAGGGATGGCCGTGGCCTTTGCGCGCGGGCTTGGAGCGACACGGCCAATCCTTCATCGTCCATGAAAGCGCGTCGAATGAGCCCGACTGGGGAAATGGGGCAAGCAGGTTCTCCGCTACACAATCCGTTCTTCCAATACCGATTTCCAACCTACAAACCCTTTGTCAGGGTTAGCGTAATCATGCAGGATGCGACTGAAATTTTCCGGTTCGTTTTCTATAAAGGCCTGTCTTCCTTTTTCCCGGATGATTTGCAGATCTTTATCAATCCTGCCAACGGTTTCAATAAGCGAGTTTCTGCTTTTATCCGTATGCCAAACATAGCTCGCCTCTTCCGTATCCAATGTCTCAAGTACAATATGGTATTGCTTATCGCCGGAAAGAAGAAATACAAAGGAAAATGGACTGAGTACAAAACGTATCTTCATCAATTGGCTTTCATGATGGTCCGCTAGAAACTGTACCTGCCTGGAATGTTTGTATGTCCGCTGCTTCAGGATGTCGTTCAGCAAATCCTGCGCATTAGAATAAATGTTTTGTCCATCCTGAAGCTGGTCGGAAGTCAGTATGTTTTGCTTCTGAAATGGAGGTTTGCCCAGCAATCCTTTGTTTAGGAATTGAAATTTTACCCCTTCTACGATTTCCTTGTTGATCCGTTCAATGGCTTCCGAAGCCGCCGATTGAGCAACCAATTTACCGTATTCAAATTCAGCAAACAGCTGCACCACGATATGTTTCGATTTCAGCGTTTTGACAAAATAAGGTTTCAGCACATCAAATTCAGGGCGCATTTCCAGATTTTCAACTTGAAATTCTAACTTAGTATGCATCTCAGAAATTTCATAGTTAAAAGCAACATGGCCATAATGGAAAGCTAAATCGGCTATCGCTATCTTGACGATTTTCTCGAATGTAAATACCCGATTGGTTTTCGGCTGGTAATCGGATCGCGGCTCACTGAAAAGCGTAGCTTGCTTATCGATTTTCCGGTAGTATGTGTTCCTCTTCAAAAAGAGCTTGTCCAGATAATCAATCCGATGGTCCCGGTAGTCATAGATGGTCGGATTGATTTCCGACCGTTGTACACGTCCGATATACTGAATCAATTTCCCATGGAATGAAAACGGATAAGCCAAGAACAACGTGCTGATATGCTGGATATCCGAACCTTCTCCAAAATACTGGCCTGTGGTAATGAGCACTTGGAAATCACCGGAGGCCAATGTCTTCCATTTCGATTTTTTGCTACTGTCCGAATCGTCCCCGCTTAGTGTAATCGTCTCATAGTATTGCTTCAGCAGCAAATGGAGACTATCAATGTGTTCCTTCCGCTCCGTAATAACCACCGCCTTCTTACCCTGGTTTAGTGCCGCAGCTACGTCATTGACAATTAGCATATTCCTTCCAGTATCGTGGATTAGGATTTGAGAAAGTGTTTCAAAACTGTCGGTCTTAGAATTGTACGGCACGTTCAAGTCCGTGTTTCGGATTACGACGTGCGCCCGTTTGTATTCTTCGATCTCTTCCGGTCTGATTTTCGCGATGATTTCCCCAAGATAGGCGAAGATGAGTTTATCGTCGTTGTATTTCCGGAAGGGTGTAGCCGTCAGCCCGTAGCAATACTTACAGTTTAGGGATTCAACCGTATTCCGGTAGGATGCTGCGGGAATATGATGGCACTCATCTACGAGAATGGTCCCGAATTTTTCCCAGATATTTTCCAGATACTTAGGCAAACTTTGTATGGTGGCCACAGTTATCTTTGTGCCAAGCTTCATCTTTCCCTGTCCAATCGTACCAACTTCCTTCTTCGGGATTCCCAAAAAAGCTTCGATACGATCAACCCATTGATCCAACAGCTGTTTGCGATGAACAATGACCAGAGAGGGCTGTTTTTTGTCCGCGACAATTTTAAGCCCCATGACGGTCTTACCGGCTCCCGGCGGCGCGACGATGACACCGATGTCTTTCTTACTCACCGATTCGACAACATACTGCTGGTGCTTTCGCAAACTCGCGTGGAACGGGAAATCTACTTGAGCTAGCTCCACCCGGTTATCTACAAAATCATGTGCTATTTGCATCTCCCTGCAAAACCGGATCAGCTTCCCAACGAAACCTCTTGGCACGATGATTTCATGCTCCGTCTCGTTAATCAACTTAAAGAAACGCGGTGTTTCAAATGTACTTTTACCACTCTTCTTTTTGACGATGAATGCAGAATTCGCGAAGTTCAGTTCATCTTTCAAAAAGTTGACCAACGGCTGAGGAATCGCCCGGCGATTCAATCGAACGGTATTATTTAGGGTAATGTTCAGTTTCCCGGAATGCGTCGGAATACTTGTATCGCTGGCATTTTCTGTTTTCAAGAGCGCCAGCAAATCATCCAACTGGCTGTTGGCTATTCGCTTTACAGTTTTCAGAAAACCAAACTGATTTGCAACCGGCACTAGCTTTTCCGGATCCAGAAAGCAAGTGTTCCCCTTTTCCAATGCCGGTTTGAATAGCGGTAATGCGATTAAATTCCCGAAACCTTTGCGGGACAGTACATCCTGGTTAGGGAACAGCCGGTCGAAACTTGACCCTTTGTCAAATTTGGAAAATGCGCCTGATTCTTCTAGGATAGCAATAAACAACTTGCGGCTTTTTACGGCCGGATAGGGTTTGTCGAAAAAAATCCAGACGTGGCCGCCGTTTCCAGAACGTGAACGCTCCAGATATGCCGGTATGGCTCTCGCGGCACAGGCTTTAAGAAATTTTAATGCCTCCCGTTGCCAATCTGCTTTATCAAAATCGGCTACCAAAAACCAAGAAGTATTATCCTGAAGCAACGGATAAATCCCGATGTGCTGCCCACCTTCCAAATGCCTGGCTATTTCCGAATCGGCCAACGGACGATGGGTCTTGTGTTGATAGCTTTTGAGCGAACCACCGTTTGCCTTATGCATACGGTAATGGTAGGGGTCGTAACTATAGGCTGGCATGTAGCCGCTTTTATTACCCTTTTCCCAACGCACCGCAAATACATCTTCCCGCCCCTTAAATAGCTCACGGAAAACGGTAATGTCAGCGGGCGTGATGTCCATATTGTTTTATGTGGAAGCAAGGTAATAAAACTTTCATGACGCACAGTCAAGAAAGTTCTTGATGGCCAATGAACACAACACGTTCAGAAAAATTAGTTTGTGCCTTCCGTGAGGCCGGTGGTTATGCTTAACAGAATCTTTTTCAGCAAGCTAAAAAAGCTTATATTTGCATTCATAGCACAATCATACGATGGATAGCTTGTTATTATATAAAAAATTGAACCATTTGCCTGATGCCATGAAGGCCGAGGTAGCAGATTTTATTGAATTCCTTGAACAAAAGGCTAAGAAAGGAAAGAAGAAGGTCGATAAACCTGTTCCCAAATTTGGCAGCGCTAAGGGCTTGTTTGTGATGCACGATGATTTTGATGAGCCACTGGAAGATTTCAAAGATTACATGTAATGGCAGGTAATTTATTGGAT
>CAZTJY010000202.1:0-3790 GCA_964613725.1 uncultured Parapedobacter sp.
TGATTCGAGTGCAAGCACCAAAGATGCAAGAACCGAGCATATTATACAACCAAACCTTAATTCGCCTCATGATACCCTATTTGGTTTTCACTTTTGATTGGATTTGTCCCCGCAATGCATTGTTATATGCCTTAATCAAGGGAAGTACAAAATCTGCCGCTTGCCTGGCGGCAGTATCCGGATCGGGATTTGGTAAGATTTCAAGCGAAAGCCATCCATCGTAGCCTACCTGCAGCAAATTGTCTAAGATATTCTTGAAATCCAAGTGCCCTTGTCCAGGAGCTAACCGGTTCGAATCAGCAATATGGATATATTTAATATGATCAATGTTAGCCGCCAATTCCGGCCCAATGGTGACGTCCTCGATGTTCATGTGAAAAACATCGGGCATCAACATCATGTTGGGCATACCGATTTTCTCCATCAACGCCACGCCCTCTCGCACTGAGACGATAAAATCAATTTCGTAACGATTCACTGGTTCAAGAATCAAGGTCACATTTCGAGATAGTGCGTACGCACACAATTCCCGGGCCACCTCGATGAATAGCCCTTCAACTTCCCCCCGAGGCTTATCCCCAATTGCCCCCCGTACCCGGCCGATATTGACAATCTGCCCAAACTCGGCAGCCAAATCGATCAATTCCTTGAAAATACGGATCGTTTGGTTTCTTTTTCCGACATTTTCATGCGTTAAGCGCAATCCGCCATCCGCATAGACTTGGCCGGTCGAGATACAGGAGATTTCGAGACGGTGCAAATTCAATAAATTCATAAGGTAAGCAGGATTGATTTCTTCTGCCCTGCGCAATGCCAACTCCACACCGTTGAAACCAAGTTCAGCAGCTTTTTGAATGCTTCTTTCAAACCCCCGGAAAACCACAAAAGCACTTGGCAGGGCATGCTCGCCTGCAATCGCAACGGATAATTTCATATACTTTTAACTATTTTAACAAATTCAACTTTTTTGATTAGGCCTAGGATGAGCAGGAAACTCAGCGGATGCAAGGTACCTGAAATGATAAACGCCGGCCCATATCCGTAGCGCTCAATGACAAAGCCGATACACAAACTGAAAAGCATGGCACCGTACGTTCCGACACACCCCATCAATCCCGATACCGACCCGATTACTTTAGAGGGGAACATATCTGCTGCAAGCGTTTGCACAATGGTTGACCACGCCTGATGGCCGAACATCGCCAAACCAAAGAAAATGATTGCGCCCATCAGCGGAGCGCCGACAATAAGCAACGATAAGGGCAACATTGATGCGGCAATGGCCATTGGAACTTTCCGGGATATATTTAGTAATCCCGTTCTTTTCAATAGGTAGCTACTGAACCATCCGCCTAAGAAACTTCCCGCCGCGGCAAAGGCATAGGGAATCCATGCGTAAGATCCAATCCCAATGATATCCAACCCCCGAACATCATCCAGGTATTTAGGCAGCCAAAAAATAAAAAAGAACCACCCAGCGTCCGTGAGGAACTTAACAATCAACAAGCCCCAGACCTTACGGTAACCAAACAGCTTGATCCAAGGGAGGTCTACCTTATTATCGGGAGCATCTGCGGACAACGCTTGGATGATTTCCACTTTTTCTGTCTCGGTAATCAAGTGGCTTTTGGCGGGTCGTTGGTAAATCCGAAGCCATGCAATGACCCAAATCAGCCCAAGCAAGCCGGTCAAAATAAATGCCCAGCGCCAATCGAATGCCGTAATGATCAAGGCGAGCAAAGGTGGGGCGATTACAGCCCCCACACTGGATCCTGTATTGAATATACCAAATGCGAATGCGCGTTCTTTAGCGGGAAACCATTCCGATACAGCCTTGGCCGATCCGGGAAATCCACCACCTTCGCCCAAGCCCAACAGGAACCGTACGATACCCAGTCCCAGCACACCGGAAACGAAGCCATGTAGCATGTTGGCGATCGACCACCAAACAATCATGACGGCATAGCCGATGCGGGTGCCCAGCATATCGAGCAATCGCCCGCCGATGGCATACATCGTACCATAGGCAAAGAGAAAAAGACTGTTGATCATGCCATACTCCGAGTCGCTTACTGAAAAAGACTTACGGAGTTCGCCGATAGCCACTGGCAATGTTTGGCGGTCGAGGTAATTGATAGCTGTAGCCAGCGCTATCAAACCCGCAATCCACCAACGAAGGTTTTTGATTTTCATGCCCTTGCCCAAGTTTCCTTGACAAAACCAACCGCTCGCTTTACTCCGTCTTTCCCCTCATTACCCCATTCTTCCAAGCACAACCATCCGTCAAATTCCTTGGCTTTCAAGTATCGGAATATCGCTTCAAACGGCACAATACCTGTTCCGATGGCCACGGGATCCATCTTGCCTTTGGTTGCGGTCTCAGCAACGTGTATGGTCATCACCTGATCGATCACTTGATCCAGGACTTCCAACGTTGTGTCTTCCCCAGCCACCAAAATATTGGCCGTGTCGAAGTTGATTCCAATAGATGTGCCGCGTAGCTGCCGAGCGATCTCCAAAAAAATCGATGGTGGGTTGCTGAAGTCCATGTAGTCCCAAGCGCCCGGTTTGGAATGGTCTTCGTAAACCAATGTGATTCCGTATTTGTCACTAATTGGCGCTGCCTTTTTCAAATAGGTTACCGCCCAATCAATCCCGTCTTGTTCTGTGGTTTCCGGATGTGCCTGGCCCGCCGTCACCCGAAGATATTTGGCTCCCACCGCAGAGGCCAACGCAATATCGTGTACCAAAAAGTCAAATTCGCGTTCACGCTGCAATGGGTCGGGGTGGGTAAAATCCGGATAGGTGGTCACCATCAGCAACGGGATACCCACTTCAGAAATAGCTGTCCTGATTTCACGGATATACTTTGGCGTATGGTTTTTTAATAAAATGATACCGATATCGAAGGCATCCAGCCCGATGCTTTTACAAAAATCTGCATATTCACGAATGGTCATTTCGCCATTCATTATGTTTGGGAACAAAGAAACGGACAAGCAACTTGTTTTCATATTTTCACGTTATTAATGTGTTAATGGATTATTTTTCAATCGGCTTTCCGAAGGATGTAACCAAGCCCCCATCTACATAAATGAGCTGTCCATTGATAAAATCAGATGCTTCAGAGGCAAGGAAAATTGCTGTGCCGACGAGATCTTCCGGTGTTCCCCACCTACCGGCCGGCGTTCTGCTAATGATATAATCATTCAGCGGGTTACCCGGTTTACGATAATCGGTATTAATGGGTGTAGCTATATATCCAGGCCCTATAGCGTTGACCTGTATATTATAGGGAGCCCATTCGGTAGCCAAATTGCGCGTGAGCATTTTTAGCCCACCTTTCGCTGCGGCGTAAGCGGCTACCGTATCACGACCCAATTCACTCATTAACGAACAAATATTGATAATCTTACCCCGTCTCCGTCCAATCATATACTGCCCTACATATTTAGCCATTAAAAAGGGAGCGGTGAGATCGGTCAGGATAACATCATGCCAATCCTCCTCGGGCAGCGATTCTGCTGGCGAGCGGCGGATGATGCCTGCATTGTTCACCAGAATATCAATGGGCCCACGCCCCCTTTCGATGAACGAAACCGCATCCCTAATCTGTATGCCATCCGTTATGTCGAAGCATGCGCCGGATGCCGTTAACCCCGCCTGTTCAAAACCTGAAAGCGCTTCATCCAGCTTTTCCTGCTTCCTAGCATTGATGATGACCGTTGCCCCCGCCGCTGCCAAACCCTTCGCTATCGAAAATCCGATTCCCTGCGTACCGCCCGTCACC
>CAZTJY010000203.1:0-3665 GCA_964613725.1 uncultured Parapedobacter sp.
ATCGATTTGTAAGCCCACACGCCTTCACTGCTGCCACGACGATGTCGCGGAGCCCGAGACCAAATTCCTTGCGGTGTCGGTACCACATCCAGATCCGCCGCAAACGGCGGCTGCGCATGGAAAGCGCCATGGTATACTGTTTTCGCTGTTGCATAAGCCTATCCTGCTGTCCAAGCAGGTTGCGGTAAACCACCCTTTCCGTCTCATGTGGTGTATGGCTCGCCAGGAAGTCGCGCAACCATGCCGCGTAAAGCACATTAGCGTGCATCTTTTCCAAATCGTTTCCCGTGGAAGTGATCGACAAGCGATTGCTGCGGTAATTGAATACGGGCTTATTGGTATGCGCCATCCCTTTCCCATCGCAAGCCCGGTAGGCGGTAATGTCGTCAGATCCCCACGCCAGCGGCAAGGCATAGCACCCCCCCACGCTACGGAGTGCATCCGTCCGGTACACGAAATCGGAGATGTATTGCGATCGCCATTGGTTCAGCCGATGCCAGATATGGTCGCAGACCCGTTCGAACGGTGGACCGGACGGGGTCAACTGAAGAGGATTCCCTTGGTCATCGATAACCAGGCTGCGGCAGTGGTACACGTCCAAACCCGGGTAACGCGCCATCAGCGCTATAAATTCCTCCAGGTAATCCGGCTCCAACCGGTCGTCATCGCCCATAATCACTACAAATTCCCCTTCGGCCAAGGCGATGCATCGGTTCCAATTGTCCGTAAGCCGCAGCGCACCTACATTGCGTTCGTTCTCGTAGTATCGCACACGGGTATCGGAAAAGGAACGCACGATTTCCCTCACTGGCTCGGGCGAGCAATCGTTGAGCACAAGTACTTCGAAATCAGCGTACGACTGCCCCAGAATGCTTTGTATGCATTCGGATAAGAAGCGGCTTTTGTAGGCCGGTATGCAAATAGAAAACTTAGGCATCTTTATTCCCTTTCCTCATGAGTGTTTCTTTCAGTTCGCGGATAGCGGCGGGTTTGAGCACAAACAACAAGAGGTATGTTAGATATACCATCCCAAAGATAACGGTATTGGCGATTACCGTGCCATACCCACCCGTTGGGGGCAACCAGCCCGATAGGTAACGGCCACCTGCCAGCGCCACCACGCCGCCGATTGCAGCAGGCAGGAAAGCGCGACCGAACAATCGCCCGCCATCCAAATGGAGCACCTTCGGTATGTAATAGACATAAAAAAAACCGATCTGGAGCACCATATACACCAGATAACCGACTACAGCGGCCCCGACCTGTAGGCTAGGCGCAAAGATGACGGTAATGGGCAAGGAAACGACGCAGGCCACGGCAGAGGAATAGACAAGTGCCCGGGTTTTACCGGTAGAAAGCACGAGACTAGCCACCGGCGTATTGTGCATGGAAAGCAACACCGTGAGTAGCCAAAGGGACAGCCACAACGATAGATTACTGTAGTCGCTGCCCATATACAACAGCAAGAGTTCGTCGGCGTTCATAATCAGCACGAACACCATGAAACTCAGGAAAATGGAAATGTATTTGGTGGCATTAAATATCATACGCTCAATCCGCTGATGGTCGCCCGCCGCATACGCTTTAGAGGTGGACGGCAACAGCACCTGCATGAACACGCCGCCGAACGCCACGATGAGCATGGCAATGGTCTGGATAACCCGGTAGTCGGTAAGGACCTCCACCCCATTGGCAAACTTGCCCAGCAACAGTGGCCGCAAGTTATTTGCCGTGAGTTGGAACAAACCCATCACGAAAATCGCCAGGCTATACATGAGTATTTCGCGGAAAGCGGCCCCATCCCAGCGGGGCGCTAGCAACGTGCGCCGTGGAACAGGGAATACCTTCAACCGCCACACATAAAACGGGATCGGCATCAACGTAGTCAGGGTGTAGCCGATAAAGTAGGTGATGAGGTCCCATTGCCATCGGATGGCCACCAGCGCAACGGCAAAATTCATGACACTACTGAACGCAGTTACACGGTTAATAAAACCCAATTCATCCATGGCACTCAGCAGCTGGATGGCCACGCCCGAAAGCCAATTCAACACGGTGGAGAAGGCCAGCACCACCATCATCTGTCGGTAAAGCGGCAGTTGGGCCTCCGTGAGGTTGAATAACTGTTGCCCGTAGGCGGACATCGTCAGGAATATAGCCGCATTAACCAACCCAATCGCCCCGTAGAAGACGATGCTTGAGCGGGAAACCGCAGCTATTTTCTCCCATTTCCGATCGGCCGTCCACATGGAGAAAAACCGAACGGCCCCTACATTGAACCCAAGGTCCATCAACCGGAGGTAGGCATTCAGCGAAAAAGCGAGCGCAATCAAACCGTAATCGGCTTTCCCGTAGAAGCCAACCAGCAGTGGAATGGTAACAAACTTAGCAAGGGCGTCGAGTATTTTCGCCAAGACACCCCACACAGAGCCGGAAAACACCCGTTTGGAATCCATATCAGCCAACCAATATCAGAAAAAATGCCGATTGGCCAAAACGGACGTTTATTCTGCTACGATGTGTCCAACACCCATGGTGTCGCGACTAGGGCATACGGAATCCTTCACCGGGCAATAACCCGTGGCGCCACGGAGAATCAATGCGCCACCTACGGCCACTTCCGCCAACGAGGAAAGTGGCGTCTTGAACATACGCGTAATGCCCGTATAAAGGACGAATGCCCCGGCGGCTACCGACAGCAGTCGCTCCGAACTGGCAATGTTCGCGTGGTCATTGGCATCGCGAAGCCGATCCTTTACATCTTCCAGTATTTCTTTGGTCTTGGTATCCATATCGTTCAGTCTCTATAAAATTAACCTATTGCTCATTCATCTGTTTATTTTTTTCTCAACAGTCAGATGGAGCCTTTGACAATTAAAATAACCGAAGCGGCAGCGGAGCTCATTGACACCTAATAAATTTTGTACACTCGTCAATAATCATAGCCCTGTATCCTTAATGATTATTTTAATCATGTCGGGTTCATAGTACAAACAACGCCGTGGGCATTTGGTTTTGGAGAATGCATAATTTGGCAAATTAACCGTACTTTGCCGGCGTACCGATCCCTGATGCACACGGATGGAAATTTTGGGTTACATCTTGGCCGTCTTTATCGGCATTTCACTTGGTCTTATTGGCGGTGGGGGCTCCATCCTCACCGTACCGGTATTGGTGTACCTCTTCCATATCGAACCTGCAATGGCTACTTCCTATTCCCTGTTTATCGTGGGGATGACCAGTCTCTCCGGCGCCATTTACCAGTACAGCAAACGCTATGTCGACCTGAAGGCGGCCCTGTCGTTCGGCCTCCTGTCCGTCGTTACCGTTTTTGCCGTGCGGAAATACCTGCTACCTCTCATTCCCGATATCCTTTGGCAAGCCGGTGCCATCACGCTCACCAAATCCACGGCGATCATGGTATTGTTTGCTGTACTGATGTTAACTGCATCCATATCGATGGTGCTGGGCCATCGGGAGCAAGCCAGCAATACGCGGGCCAGCCTGCCGGTCTTGTCGGCCTTTGGCGTAGGCGTCGGTCTGGTAACCGGTCTGTTGGGTGCTGGCGGCGGTTTCTTAATCATCCCGGCGTTGGTCGTGCTCGCAAGAGCGCCCATGCGGGTAGCTATCGGCACCTCCCTGTTTATCGTTACCATCAACTCGCT
>CAZTJY010000204.1:0-3596 GCA_964613725.1 uncultured Parapedobacter sp.
ATGAACTGGCAAAAAAGATGAAGAAATACCCATAGGAATTTATGATTTGGTGAACTAATACGACCGCTGCATTTCCTTGTGCTTGATAATTTGACGCTTCAACTTATCAAGAGCCGCATCTGTCGCAGATTCGAAAGTACGATCGACTTCTTTGATGAAAATGGTGTCACCAGGAACTTGAATTCTGGCTTCAAATATTTTATCCCGTACCTGTCCCGAATTCTCCAACTTCAAAAATACACTTACATCCAGGATTTGATCATAAATCTGTTCAAGCTTGGCTAATTTTTTCTCGATAAATTCGATCAACCGGGCGTCGGCTGTGAAATGTACGGATTCAACTCTTACTTTCATGTGTTTTGGATTTAATGAATTAATGAATGTCGCTATCGAGATCAGGCAGTGCATCGCGATACGACTGCTTTAGCTTCTCGATGCTATTGTGTGTATATATCTGGGTCGCAGCTAACGAACTGTGACCTAATAATTCTCTTATCACCTGAATATCAGCCCCTCCATCCAGTAAATGGGTGGCGATCGAATGGCGCAAGACATGGGGGGTAATTCGTTCAGAATTGGCCCATGCGCTTAAAATAATGCGGACCCGATTGTAAATCCATTTCGGATATACCTTTTTTCCATTATCGTTGAGCATGACATATTCGGATCTGACTCCAAATTCCTCTGAAGTTAAATTTCGATAGTGCTTTAATTGCTTGACCAACTGGGGACGAATAGGGACCTGTCGCTGTTTCCGGCGTTTTCCCGTCACCAGGATCATTCCGGCATTCAAGTGGACATCCGTCCAATTGAGCTCCAGTAATTCCGCCCGACGCATACCCGTCTCGTAAAGAAGCGCAATCAACATCCGGTCCCGGACATCCTTCCACGTATCATCTGCCGCGAAATGAAAATAATTTTTTATGGTATTTTCGGGAATCACCTCAGGAAGAGGCCTGGAGGCTCTCATGCTCTGAACAGCAAGGACAGGATTGGTGCTCACTTTCCCCTCCCGGATCAGAAATTGATAAAAGGATCGAAGACAGGAAATTTTCCGGTTGATCGTATTTCGATCCAACACGTTCTCAGCCAGATGATAGATCCAGCTCCGAACATGAACCATCTCTACATCTCTCCAATTTTCGAGCTGGTATTGATCCGACAGATATACTAAAAACTGTTTCAAATCACCTTGATAGGCCACCAAAGTATGGGGCGAATACCGTTTCTCGTACCGGAGATAACTGACAAAATCTTCTACCGTCCGAAGTCCAATCATCTACTGCGTTTATCACCTAAAGTATACAACTTGTACTACTAAATATAGTTTTTTATTCTGAGAAATTAAAATCTTTTTTTAATCCGCCTGCCTATTTCACCAAAAAACAAAAGCCATCTCAGAAATATTTCCAAGATGGCTTTTCTTCGGGCTATGTAGCCCATAACCTTTAAATATCTCAAACAAGCACCCGGGTCATCCGCTAACGGACATCTCCCGGATCAGTGTGCTAATTTTTGGTAAACTGGAAATCAAAAGATCCAAAAGATCCCTGATCTACTGTAATCGTAAACAACATATCCATGCTTCCATCACAAGTGTTCAACATACCTGATCCGGCATATCCCAAACCGGTATATCCAACTCCCCATGGAGCGGTAGAAGATGCTAACACTGAATGTACAGCGGTAACCGAGAAATCAAGTGGATCGACGATCAGTTTCAACGGTCCCTGATCTTCTTCAAGTCCATCAATGGTTGCCAAACCTGTCACATACAGCGTGTATTCATCGTTGGGATCGGCTTCGATGGTAATGCCACCATCAACTCCCCATCCACCACTGACAGCGCGGTAACTTCCGGTTACGTTGCTGACTTCGTATCCACAAACCACCGCAACATTGAAAGCTGCACTGGAAAAGTACGATTGACCTCCCTGGGTGGTTTTTACTTCAAAATTGAACACATCAGCAGCTTCAATATCAGAGAGTTGCAAGCCCAATTTGGCTGCTACTTCCGTCAGGGGAATGGTTAATGTAGCCGGGAAGCTCGTCACTGAAGCTACTTCCGCCCGCTTTTTATCCCCTTTATATGAAACCAGAATGGCCGCCTGATCCACAGTTGGATCATCGAGTACCACATCAAATTTCACGAAGGTATTCTCCAGGTCATAAACATCAAAGGTGGCCGGGTTGAGGTTCTGAATTCCGGGCACCGATGTGACACCCCGTTGGCCGGCTGGATCGATTACTTCCGTTTCACATGAAGACAACATGAATCCGAAGACCGCGACCCAGCAAAATATATTTATAATTTTCATTTCTACTTAGTTTATAAAATTGACAATTTTATTATTACCGGGTTCCGCCAGCCCACCAAACATCCTCTGTATATACATACCTTCCATCGCCATAGGCTTCCCGAACATTCACATTCGTCGTTACATCGCTACTTCCGTACGTAAATCGCTTTGGAAACAGGTTTTCATCGTTCCGTGCATTTTCCAGTTCGATCACGTTATCCCCCATAGCAACCAATCTTCGGTAATCGTTGTAAGCCTGAACCGCTTCCTCCTCAAAGAAAGCAATGTATTTTTGATTCATGACTTCTGCAAGTGGATTGGAATCAAATTTTGACTGAACCGTTTCCTCAAAATACGTGGCCGCATCTTCAGTTGTCAGTCCTACTTTTTCAAACGCAGCAGTGATGCCATTCTCCAATGCTTCTGCAGCTTCTTCCAGTTGTCCAAGTCGTGTATAGGCTTCTGCTTTCAAAAATTCCACTTCGTGGTAGCTCATCAGGTAAGTTGGAGCAGTAGCAGAACTCAACGCAGAAATGGAATAAAATCCTTGTACCTGAGTAGGATTTCCGTTAGGAGCCAATTCCAGATCTCCTCCAGCGCTTGGATGAGCTTCCCAGAAGGCGTCGATCCGCGGGTCATTCCGATCATCCAGTTTATTGAACAGGCTCTGGCTCGCTCCAAAATAATCACGATCAGTGAAAAATTTGTAGAACGGGCTGATGGATGTACTTCCGTCATAATTGAGTTCGGCTTGCTCGGCCGGAGATGCAAATGACTGTTCCGCATACGAAATCACGTCGTTATATTGCGCCGATTTCAGGGACAACTGCATCGTATACCGGGCCTTGAGTCCATTTGCCAGCTTTTTCCAATTTGCAACGTTTCCGCCGTAAATCACATCCTGTACTCCCAATGAAGGGAAAACAGAGGATTTGTTGAAATTCTCAATAGCTGCATCCAGTAACCGGTGTACTTCATTGTAGATAGCTTCCTGCTTATCAAGGGAAGGGGTAAAAATAAAGCCAGGTTGCAAGGCTTCGGTCCATGGAACATCGCCCATCAAGTCTGTCAACGTTGCCAGATCGTGAGCCATAAGCGTCTGGGCAATACCCAGGGTGTGATAGTTCCCTTCTTCATCACCTCCTTCGGAACATTTTTCAATAATCGTTTTCAGATTATACAAATTGTTGTACATCGCATTCCAGCTGTTGTTGTATGTGGTCGCACTAATCGGTTCACCTGAACGGATCTCGGCGTTGTAAGCCTGGTTCCACACTCCGGTGTTGTGTTCGATAT
>CAZTJY010000205.1:0-3575 GCA_964613725.1 uncultured Parapedobacter sp.
CCGATAGTGTTTACGATATGGTCTTAATATAGTGTGAATTCAACCCGACGGTTTTCTTGCCGACCTGCAGCGGTATTGTTGCTCGCAATCGGTTGGGTGGGCCCGTAACCGGTCGCTTCAATGCGCGATGGGTTAGCTCCTTTACTCACTAGGTATGCCTTCACTGCTTCGGCCCGCTCCTTGGAGAGCCGCATGTTGGTTTGCATCGAACCGGTATTGTCGGTGTGGCCAGCCAATTTTAAGCTGAAATTCTTCTCGATAAGCAGGGCGGCTACTTTGTTTAGGCTGGCATGTGATGTCGTACGGATCGTAGCTTTTCCCAAATCGAATTCGAGGTTTTGGATAGCTTCGTCAACTACTTTCCGGTCTTCATCCGTTACCGTAATTTGCTGGATTACCGGGGCCTTTGGTTCAGGCAACGGGCAACCGGCACCATCGACTTTGGTGTTTTCAGGAGTATCCGGGCATTTGTCGTAACGATTGGCCACGCCGTCGCCATCGTCGTCGGCGAGGTCGGCATAGAGGCGTTCAATCTGTTCCTGTAGTTTTGCATTTTCCGCCTGCTGGGCTTCCAGTGCCGCTTTTTGTGCAACGATTTCGTCGTATTGCGCTTGATAGTCCTTCTGCATCGCCGATACCGGGTTGCTGTTTCCCAAAAAGGGTTTGCTCTTGTTGCCTAAGGCAAATTCAACACCAAGGTGGGTATAAGAGAAGATGTCTTTAGAGCCGCCAGTGCTCACGCCGTCGAAATTTGCAGACTGTACGAGATTAAGCCGGTAACCCAGATCGATTGCAACATCGGGAGTGACTGCGAACTTAAGCCCCACACCGCCAGGGACAAATAGTTTGGTCGTTTTTTCGTATGTGGTTGTTGTTCCATTGATTTCAGTGGTCGGCTCGAAGCCTAGGGCGCCCAGCCCGACATTCAAATACGGTTTGATAATGCCTTGATGGTGCCGCCAATTGATGTTGGCCAACGTTACATTGCCGGAGACAGCGATAGACCAAGGCATTTTGGTGTCGAAGCGGTTATCGTTGTGCTCATATGCACCGGTTACTTTGCCGCCTATGTACTCCGCCTGGATACCGAAGCCCGGTAAGATCTGCCTTTTCACATACAATCCATAGCCGAGGCTTTGTTCCGTTTGGTCGAATCTGCGGCGTAGGCCAATCAGGTTGGATTGGTTAAGTAAGCCTACGTGGGCACCAATGGACCACGTACGGTATTCAGACTCAGGGGCGAACGGTTTTACTTCATTGACTGCGGGTGCCTGTGCCATTAATTGGGTGGCGGAAAGGAATCCGATACCGGCTAATAACCCTACTGTAGTTAGCTTTTTGTTCATTGGTCGTATTTGTTTATGCATTGTTTTTGATTTGCCAGCTCTTATGCAATTAACGCGCCAGTTTTATTCGAATTTTGGCAGGAGACGTAAATAAGCGAGCCCGATGAGGATGGCGATCCCAAAACTCAGCAGTGTCCCAATCAATACGTATTCGGTCAGTTTCCGGTCTTTTCCCCGCCGTAGGTCGCCGAAACGGAAGATGGATTTAGCCGCTAATAGAAAGCCGATGGCTTCCCAATGGTCGATGACGACGAACAAGAACACGAAGAGGCGCTCCAACACGCCGATGAACCGACCTGCCTTAATGAGTGATTCCTCGTCCTTGAATAAGGTTTCTCCCTGCTTTTCCATGGTTTCCGGCCGCCATTGGGCAATCACTATTTTTATTGATACAGCCGGTACGAAGATGAGTAGGGCGAGCGTGGTGAGAAAAAGTACATGCCCCGGGGAAACGATGCTTTCCCATTCGATGCTGAAAGGCTCATACAGGTGCACAACCAACGCCAGGATGGCAATATGCAATGCTTGGTCGACTAAGAAAAAGGCTAATATATGATTGCTTCGCTCGGTATACAGTTTGGCCAAATCAATGATGTAATGGGATAAGACGACGATGGTAAAGCCTAACCAATAGGCTGAATCGAAACCTAAGAAAAGGGCCAGCAGAGCGGCGTGGATAAAGATATGGGCATAGAGCCTTTTCGACCTGTACTTGTAGCGCTTTTTGTCTACTACCCAACTTGCTGGTTGGAAGCAGAAATCCCCTAAGATATGCGCGAGAAGTAATGTAAGGAAAAATGTCATCCCCTTGTTTTTTGGCGTATCGTTTCCCTGAAATATGCTTCCATCTTCATGATTTCGTCGAATCCAGCCCGTTGTTGGCGCTCACTGATGCGGCCTTGGCTAATTTGTAATATCTTTCCTAATTCGAGCTGGGTTTTTCCAGGATGCTCGATGGTTAAGGCCACGATTTCAGCTGAATTGGGCGTCCAGCGGTCCATGGTCAACAACGCGAGTTCCAAACAGATATTGATGGCCTTGTCTACCTCGTCCCAAGGCGAGCGGATTGCTAAGGTGTTTTTCTTCAGTTGGTCAAATAGGCGCCCCGAACGGACGAAAGCTTCGCCATTTGCTTCGCTGATTTTGGGTGCATCGTATGTTTTGTCGCCGATGCCGATGGCCATGCGCACGTCCAGGCCCGCTATTTGCTTGATAAGCGCCTTGATATGTAGCGCGTTTTGGAGTACGTCCTCGGGTTGTGCAATTTCTACTTGAAAACTATCGCCGCGTGTAACTTCCCACACTTTCGGGGTTGGCCCTGCAGCCAAAAGGGCGACCTTAAGCCGCGACAACCAACTGCTAGCGTCGGCAACTTTTCTGGAGTTGATGATATCGCCGGTTATGACACCTATCATAGGTACTGAATTCTCGTAGAGCAAAAGTAGTAAACGAGATCAACATATGCAAATTTATCTGCTTATTGACAGATTTTTCCTATTATCTGCTTATTGCCAGATTTTTATATTTATCTGCCTTGATGCAGATTATTTATGGCCTAAGCCGGTTTTTCCGAATACTCCCCACATTGCAAATGCAGCCAATTTTGCCTAAGTTTGCGCGATATATTAAATGTATTTTTCGATGACAAGCAGGGAAATCCGCGAAGCTTTTTTGGCTTTCTTCACTGGTAAAGGCCACCAAATCGTACCATCAGCCCCCGTAGTAATCAAAAACGACCCTACATTGATGTTTACCAATGCGGGCATGAACCAATTCAAAGAAGTCTTTTTGGGAGAAGCACCTGCATCACATCCCCGCGTCGCAGACACGCAGCGTTGCCTTCGCGTATCCGGTAAGCACAACGACCTGGAGGAAGTGGGTATCGATACCTATCACCACACGTTGTTTGAGATGCTGGGCAATTGGAGTTTTGGTGATTACTTTAAAAAAGAGGCGATTTCGTGGAGTTGGGAGCTGCTTACCGAGGTTTATAAACTGGATAGCGACCGGTTATACGTAACGGTTTTCGAGGGGGATGAAAGCGACGGTTTGCCGCTTGATGAGGAAGCCTATGGCCTCTGGAAACAAATTGTCCCGGAAGAACGTATCCTCTTGGGCAACAAGAAGGATAACTTTTGGGAAATGGGCGATACGGGGCCATGTGGGCCCTGCTCTGAGATCCATGTGGATTGCCGGCCGGATAGCGAACGCCGCGCGGTCGATGGGAAA
>CAZTJY010000206.1:0-3567 GCA_964613725.1 uncultured Parapedobacter sp.
CCTCGATGCGAAGGGCACACCGCTTGCCTCATCGGCGCGCCCCCGGGCTATGTGGGTTATGACGAAGGTGGCCAACTTACCGAGGCCGTCCGGCGCAGGCCATATGCGGTGATCCTGCTCGACGAAATCGAAAAGGCCCACCCTGATGTGTTCAACATTTTGTTGCAGGTGCTGGATGATGGACACCTTACCGACAATAAAGGCCGCATGGTGAACTTCAAAAACACAATCATCATTATGACCTCTAACATCGGTTCTCACCTCATCCAAGAGAATTTCGGCATCCTGACGGATGAAAATCACGACGAGGTGATGGCAAAAACCCAGAATGAGGTGTTTGAACTGTTGCAGAAATCCATGCGTCCGGAATTCTTGAACCGCATCGATGAAATCATCATGTTCACCCCGCTGAATCGTGAGGAAATCGGAAAAATCGTACACTTGCAGTTTGCCAATCTACAACAGCAATTGGCCGACATGGGTATACAACTTTCGGCCAGTGACGAGGCGCTCGATTGGTTGGCTCAATTGGGATACGACCCGCAATATGGTGCACGGCCCCTCAAGCGGGTCATTCAAAAGCACATCCTCAACGAATTATCGAAAGAAATACTTGCAGGGAAGATTGATAAGGACGCCCAGGTAAAACTGGATATGTTCGACAATAAATTCGTGTTTTTGAATCAATAACCGGCTGTCACAGCCGTTGTCAGTTATCGGTTATCAGTTTATCGGTTATCAGTTTATCGGTTGACCGCTTATCGGGAAAGCGGACAACCAACAGCTGGTAGCCGATAATTGTTTTTGCACAATTTTTGGTAACTTTACTGAAAAGCAAGGAGTACCCATGCCCACCCGAGACATAAAATCGACACGGAGCGTAAGACGCAAAGTCATCTTTGTCTTCCTTTCTTGTGCGGTGTCGCTCGTTTTGGCCTGGGTGATTAGCCGCGATGCGTTTACCGAAATTATGGGTACGGTAGAGAGCATTACCACACCCGAACCCAAATTGGAAACCGTAAGCGGCATCTCACGGGACATCATGCGTCTCGACCAACTACAGCGCGCGCAGGCCTTCGGAGGAAACACCGCTTATAATAGTTTTTCTAAAGAATCTGCAGCGATTATCGGCTCACTCGACTCCCTCAAACGGCTATATGAGGGCAGCGACGTACAGCAATCGCGCATAGACTCCATAAAAACATTGCTCCGCCAACGCGACAAGCTTTTCAACGCGTACGTAAAAGTACGCGAGAAAGTGGTCGATAGCAAGGAATTTTCCGAACAACTGCAATCGCTGAGCGATATCATTTATGAACCCAACACCGAAAGCAAGGTTGTTACTACCGAGCGTAAGCGCCGGACGACCACGATAGCCGGTGACACGAGTGCTGTGACGATCCCATTGATCGAAGACGACCGTGGTTTTTTCTCCCGCCTTTTCGGGAGAAAACCGACAGAACAGCCACAACAAGTGGTGGAAGAGCGCCGAATGGTTGAAGAGGAGATGGAAACCATCATTGACACCATCCGAGCGACCCAGCCCGACAGTATATTGGCCCGCATCGACAGTGCCGTACAGCGCTTCCAGCGGCTACAGCAGCATCAGCGCGAGCAGTTCGTGGATCGCGAAATGGAACTGACCGTGGCTAGCAACGCCCTCATCAGCAATATGCTCAGTATCCTACACTCGGTCGAAAACGAGGCCATGCAACAGATGGAAGTAGACAACCAGCAGGCCAAAGCAGTGGTAAGCGAAAGCGTGTGGCGCATCGGCGGTATCATCCTCGCTTTTTTTCTTATTACGGCTATCATGGTCTATTTGATCTTGGCCGATATCCGTCGAAGCAATGCCGACCGCGTGGCGTTGGAAGCAGCCAAGGAGGAGGCTGAGTACCATGCCGCTGCCAAGCAACGCTTCCTTGCCAATATGAGCCACGAGCTGCGTACGCCGCTACAATCCATCATCGGCTATTCCGAACAGCTCAAGCAAGACCAGCCAGATGGCGATACGAAAATAGACGCCATCTACCAATCATCCGAACACCTCCTCCAGATTGTTAACGAAATCTTGGACTATAGCCGAATCACATCCGGAAAAATCACCTTGAATGAAAAACCTTTTGAGGTAAAAGGACTCATAAGCAGCGTCGTTTCGGTTATGAAAACCCAAGCACAGACCAAAGGACTAGAACTGAAACTCAACACGCGGGTACTCGACTCTGGATATGTACTTGGCGATGCTTTCCGTATTAGACAAATCCTTTTCAACTTATTGAGCAACGCCGTCAAATTCACCGACCGAGGAAAGGTTACACTCGACGTCAGTACCGTTGTCTATGCAGAAAAAACCGAGTTGAACATGGTTGTGAAAGATACTGGCAAGGGCATACCGAAAGGCGATATCGAGCGCATTTTCAACGATTTCGAACAATCGGAAAGCGCGAATTCGGGTACGCATTTCGGTAGTGGGCTGGGGTTGAGCATCGTCAAAACCATTTGCGAAAGCATGGGAGGACAGATACGCGTTGACAGCAAAAAAGGCGTTGGATCCGTATTCAAGGTGAACTTGCCGCTTAAAACCGCGGATAAGCCACTTCCCGACACCGCAGGAAAACAACCCGAAAGTGCAACGCCCCATTCTGCTCGGGGCAGTGTTTGGATCGTGGACGACGATAGGCTTATTTTAGCCCTCTGCCAAAACATACTTAACAAATATGCCGTTCCCTACCGGTGTTTCCATTCGCCCAAAGCGGTGTTGGATGCACCATGGGACCCTTCGGTGAAAACCGTCTTGATGGATATCCGCATGCCCGAGATGGATGGTACGCAATTGAATCATGCCCTACGGCAGAAAATCAATTCAACGGATGTAAGTATTTACGCCTGTACCGCGCAAGTGTTGCCTGAAGAACAGGAACAAATCCTTGCCGAGGGATTCGACGGATTGCTGCTTAAGCCTTTCAAGGAGGCCGATTTACTCCGTTTACTGGGCATCTCCGTATCTCCGCATCAGCATGTGGACAGCAGTACGCCGGCATCGACAATCCGGCACATGGCACTGGGCGATGAAGAACAGGTTCGCCACATCATCGATCACTACCTCCGAGATACAGCGTCAGACCTAACGGCACTTAAAGCCCATTACCGCGACGGAAACCTGGCTGACGTCGAACTGCTACTGCACCGTGTAGCCGGGCGTACCGCCCAGATCGGCGGCGACCAAATTGCCTTCCGACTGCGGAAAATGGAAATCGATGCCCGAAGCGGCGAGTTACCAGAACAGACCGAATTCGAAAAGGCGATCGGCACCGTGGAAGCTTTCTCGCGACAACTGCAAATACATGCACCTAGCCCGATAGCTGCAACATAACCAAAAGACATAAGAACGAGTTTCAACGGTAACAACTTGTCCTTTGGCACCAGATGCAGGATCGATAGGCTTGTTTCAGATGCCGCTTGTAAACTTGCATATAAAAGGGACTTTATCTAAGTTTGCCAAAAAAAGGATGCCCCATGGGGCGGCCCCCCCCCCACGCCCCCCCACCACACCCCCAGAACACAAAA
>CAZTJY010000207.1:0-3437 GCA_964613725.1 uncultured Parapedobacter sp.
CGACTCTTGTACTCTATTGATTAGTAGTTGTTTGATTAACAAAGTCCAGTAATATCTTTACATTATTTGTCTACCTTGTTTAAGGACAATTCCGTCCCCATAAAAAAACAAGTCATGAGAGCATCCCAAACATTTGATGAATTGACAGTTAGCTTTAGAGCTTATCTTCAACAGATCTGTCGAAAAGAGCGTACAATCTATCGATATACCCAATTATGGGCCAGGATCAAGATCTTTATGGATACACGTCGTCTGGAATTCTACAATAAACAGGTTGGTGAAGCATATCTGGATTACCTATTTGGAGGTACCGATTATTTGAAGCTGACAAGGTATCATCAGGTCATCTGGAACAGCGTTGAAGCACTGGCGGAGTTCCAGGATACGGGAACTGTGATTATGGGCAAGAGAAGGAATCCCCCGATTGTTCTGGGAGGGCCGATCGGCGCCATCATGGAGGATTTCATTTACTATAAAAGCGCTGTACATCGTATTGGTGAAAGGACCGCCTATAACTACAGGCTGTACCTTAAGGGTTTCCTGTCGTCACTGATAAGCAATGGTGTTCAGACAGTTGATCAGATTACCCCCATGGTCATTCTGCAGTTTATCAATACGATTCCCCAGAGGAACCTAGGTACCAAGCATACAATAGTGACTATTGTAAAAGCCTACTTAAAGTACCTTTACGACAGGTCTCTCACCGTAGGGGACCATTCGCCCAACATCCCGAAAGTCAACTATAAAAGACAATCGCGTCTGCCCTCTTCGTTTTCCAGGGAAGAAGTAACAGCCCTGCTTGGATCCATAGATAGGGGCAGTCCTAGAGGAAGGCGGGATTATGCCATACTTTTGCTGGCTGCAAAATTGGGTTTACGGGCTTCTGATATTGCGGGACTCAAGTTTGAACATATCCTATGGGAGCAAGACCTCATTAGGTTCCCGCAGATGAAAACGCAAAAGAACATCATTCTTCCTTTGCTACCTGAAATCGGCAATGCAATAATCGATTACTTAAAGAATGGCCGACCGCTATCGGAGGAACCTTATTGCTTTCTCCAGATTATATCTCCTTACAGGCCTATAAACAGCTGCTGTATCGGCAATATTGCCAGGTACCATTTGAATACGGCCGGAATAAACTGTAGAAAACGGAGGCACGGCCCGCATGCCTTACGGCATAGCCTTGCGGGGAATCTATTGCAGGATAAGGTTCCGATTCCCCTGATTTCCGAGGTGCTTGGCCATGCAAACATCGAGAGTACAATGGCCTATCTGCGGATAGACCTGGGTTCCCTTGGCCAGTGTGCAATTGATGTTCCCTCCGTCGACACGCACTTCTACACCGAGAAAGGAGGGTGTCAACATGGCTAGTTTCTATTACAGCGTTTATGGTCCTTATATCGAACAATATGTAACCATGCAGATCAATCTTGGCTATAAACCGAAGGAGCGTGTTTCCGTGCTGGCCATGTTTGACAAATGGGTCCTGGAGCGGGGTGAAGGTTCTGTCTGTCTGTCAAAAGAACTTGTGGAGGCATGGGGAATGTTACGGATGAACGAGTCTGAAATAAACAGGTACAAGCGGATCCAGGGAGTCCGGTTATTTGCCTCATTTCTATGCAAGGTCGGCTATCCGTCCCATATCGCAGCGCTGCCACGCTTGCGGTCAACATTTACCCCTTATATTTTCACCGATAAGCAGATAAGTGCTTTCTTCCGTGCCTGCGATCGTTTGGATGCCTTTGCACCCAATTGTTGCACGGCCCTGATCATACCGGTCCTGTTCAGGCTGCTTTACGCTACGGGACTTAGGATAGGCGAAGCGTTGGCATTGACTTGTAGCGAGGTCAACCTTAAAGACAATTATCTCTTGATCCGCAACAGCAAGAACGGATTGGATCGTGCTGTCCCTTTTTCCGAAAGCCTTGCCAGGGCCCTCACTCAGTATCTGGATATCCGTAACACTTTATCAAAGTTGGCCTACAAGCGGTCGGACCATTTCTTTTTGCGGCAGGATGGCCGGATTTATACGGTTGGCTCAATCTATCGCTGGTTTAGAAAGATCCTTTACAGGGCTGGCATATCGCACGGAGGTATAGGTACAGGGCCCAGGATACACGACTTCCGACATACATTTGCCTGTCATTCACTGGCGCAAATTTCCAGGGCGGGTTTGGATCTCTATTATTCCTTGCCGCTGCTATCCACTTACCTAGGGCATCGGTCACTGTCTGCGACAGATGGTTATGTCAGGTTAACCGCACAGATGTATCCTGACCTGACCGCCAGGGTGAAAAGCCTTTCCCCAAACTTATTTTCGGATCTTTTAAACGGGAATGACCATGAAGCCGACTGACTTTTCCAGAAGTCTGACAGACTTCTTGTCGAAACATCTTCCCGGGGAACGGGGAATGAGTTACCATACGATAGCATCCTATAGGGATACGTTCATTTTATTTATCACTTTTATGACGGAGATAAATAAGGTCAAGGTAAACAAACTCACTCTTGCTGATCTGAAAACGGATAACGTGGTTGCTTTCTTAAATTGGTTACAGGAAGTCAGGAAATGCAGCGATGCTACACGAAATGTTCGTCTGGCCGCCCTGCACAGCTTCTGTAGCTTTCTCCAGTACCGGAACCCGATAATGTTATATGAATGGCAACGGATATTGTCAATCAAAGCTAAAAAAACAGCTGCCGGTATTGCTCCCCATCTAAGTCTGGAAGGTCTTAAGTTACTGCTCCGGCAGCCTGGCAGGATGACCAGAAAGGGCCTCCGTGACACAGCGATACTTTGCCTGATGTATGATTCAGCAGCTAGGGTTTCCGAAGTTATCGCGTTGACCCCTTCAATGATACGTCTGGAAAAACCATACACCGTAAAATTGGTGGGAAAGGGGAACAGGTCTAGGATAGTACCCCTGATGGAAGATGATGTAACTATTCTGAGAATGTATATGGATAGTAACAGACTGTCTGGTTTAAATGAAAACCAAAAGCCTCTGTTCTTTAATGCTCGAAGGGAAAGGCTGACACGTGCAGGACTTCATTATATCGTACAGTGTTATGCAGAAATGGCAAGAAAGAAATCGCCCCATCTTATTCCTGAAAAAATAAGTTGCCATACGTTGAGACATAGCAAGGCGTTTCATCTCCTGCAGGCGGGTGTGAACCTGGTTTATATAAGAGATATTCTTGGACATTCATCTGTACAGACAACCGAAATATATGCGAGGGTTGACTCCAAGCAAAAAAGGGAAGCTCTGGAGATGGCTTATGAAGGGGTTGTTCCGCGGGAAGCACCAATATGGTCAGAGAACGATAATGTCCTGGACTGGTTGAAAAGCTTTGGCTAAACTCAAAAAATAATGTAAAGTAGAAACTGCATATTCCAACTTTCACCACCGAATCAATGGGAATTACGATATCTA
>CAZTJY010000208.1:0-3383 GCA_964613725.1 uncultured Parapedobacter sp.
CCATGATTTTAAGGGTACAATGTCTAATGTCTGTTTCATTGTTTTTACCGTTTATTTGTTTTTTTTTGTTAATTTGCTCTTTGTTTATTCTTTATTTGCCGGCCGTTCCTTGCAAATAGCAACGTGCGAATTGCAAATGGCAATACTCAGACCTTATCGTTTTTCACATACTCACCCATGATATTGAAGTTGTTTGTGTGTTTCAATACCCGGCGTATGGCTGTCTCGTAATCTGCCTGGTCCTGCCATTCCACATCTACGTAAAAGTCATATTCGTTGCGTTTACCCAGCACCGGCATGGACTGTATCCGACTGAGGTTGATGTTTTGCTCGGCAAAACAACGAAGTACGTTGGAAAGCGATCCAACGCCATTTCCAGTCTGGAACGAAAGCGAGGCTTTATTGACGTTGGTTTTTTCTAACGCGGTTTTGGCCAGGATCAGAAATCGGGTATAATTTTTCTTGTTTGTTTCGATGCGCCGTTCCAGGATATCTAAACCATATAGCTTAGCAGAAAGTTGGTTGGCGACGGCCGCGGTATCCTTCAGTTGCAATTCACTTACTTTTTTCGCACTACCAGCAGTGTCTTCTCCCTCGGTGATTTTGAATTGTGGGTTTTCTTCGAGGTAATCGCTGCACTGCTGCAAGGCAATGGGGTGCGATTCGACAAACTTGATGTCTTGAATCGTCGTGCCGGGCGTGACCAATAAATGCAATTTGATATGCAGGTAGACCTCGCCGACAATCGGGAAGCGGTAGTCGCGGAGTAAGCCATGATTGGGGAGCAGCCCGCCGGCTATCGAGTTTTCGATAGCCATTACCACGTGGTCAACCTGTCCTTGCTTGAGCAGTTCACAGGTCTTTTTGAACGATTCACATTCTATCGTTTCGATGTCATCGCCGAAATATTTATAAGCGGCTTCTTCGTGAAAACATCCTTTGATGCCTTGTATGGCTACCTTTATACTCATCGTCTTTTATACTGGACAAAAAAAGTCCCGGCTTTCGTGCCGGGACTTTCTTACATTTATAGCTTGTTTCGTTAGCAATGCATATCAATCCCGGCCTTTACTACTAAAGTAAAAGAAACCAAAAAACCAGTATGCATTGTTCCGTGTTAACATTTCTTTGTTTGACGTGCCAAATGTACGTTATTTTTCTTTATTTTCAAGCAAAAGCAAAAAAATATTATATTTTTTGCAATCGGATCGACACGATCTTGTTATTTCTGCATCCGGCTTGGCAAACGAGGGGCAGGGGCGCTATGTCTTCGGAATGTTTGCCGTAGTTGTTGCCAGTTGACGTGATACATATGCATAGGTATATTCATAGATGGCCATTAGCTCTTTTTTTCCGAACATGCTGAATCGAAGCATGCCTGGAGGCTCCAAAAACAAATCACATTTTTTCGCATTCTGCGACACGGACTGCCCGATGGCGAGGTGGGCAACGCGATCGAGTATCTTGGTGGGGGTAAGTTTTTCAGGTGTTAGCTGATCCAGCGCGTTTACATGGACGCCAATCAGGAATTTACATTGCCCAAGCAGTGGCTTCACGGGAAGATTGTCGAGTATACCGCCGTCGTAGTAGACAGATGTATCACGCTGCGCTCCGGGGAATATCAGCGGTATGCTGGACGACGCCAACAATGCTTCATCCAATGGACCTGAACGGAAATATTCCGTTTCCCCCGACATGAAGTTGGTGGTAGATACGCAAAGTGGTATTTTCAAGGACTCAAAGGTGTTTTGGGGGATGTGTTTCAGTATCAACCGCGACAAAAAGCGATTGTCCAGGAAGCCGGAGGCCCGTAAGCGGAAACTGGTTGTTGGAAACAGGTTGTTTTCTTCGATGATGCGCAGCATTGCATCCACGGAATATCCAGCGGCGTAAAAGGCCCCGATAATGGCGCCCATACTACATCCCGAAATAATCGAAGGTTTGTAGCCGTGTTCCTCAAGGGCTCTGATGGCTCCGAGATGGCCAATGCCACGCAAGCCACCGCCGGAGAGCACAAGGCCTACTTTATGTGACCGCACCCACAGTTTCTTAAAGTTGAAGACCATTTGACAACGTTACGGATTTTAGTCTAAATATGACTCTTTTTCGCTAAATTTGCTGCTATGCTTAGAAACTATGTTGCACTAACAATTATATGCCTCGGTGCTCTTATCATAGCTTGCCAGCCCGGGAGCGAGCAGCGTAGTATTCCGGTAGTAGGATTTGTGGAGGCTTTTGAAGACGCCACTATTGCACAAGCACGTCAGGGTTTTACCGACGCGTTGGCTGACAGCGGGTACAGTGAAGCGGATGGTACGGTGGCTATCATCCATCGCAATGCGCAAGGTGATGCAGCAACGCTTAATCAGATCATCAGCTATTTCAATAGTAAGGAAGTGAACTTGATCGGAACCAGCACCACGCTGGCTACTATTTCAGCCGTGCAGCGAAGCAAAGAGATCCCTGTGTTTCAGACAGTGACTGCCATGCCGAGTATTTTAGGGTTGATAGCTGCGGACGGTGAGGCACCTGATAACCTGTTTGGTACCGGGGAGAACCTTGATTATATCGACACGTCGTTCATGCTGATTACCGAAATGGTTAAGCCAAAGGGCAAGCAGTTGACGGTGGGAATGATTTATAACCAATCCGAACCGCAGTCGCTGGAAGCTTATGAGCAGATTGCCGCATTAGCCGACAGTGCCGGAACCCGACTGGTGGCACTGCCACTCAACACTTCTGCCGACGCCCAATTGGTTGTCCGGTCGTTGCTAAATAAAAACATCGATGCTTTTTTTGCCAACCCAGATAATACCGTATTTGCTGCGTTTGAAACCATTTTAAAAAATTGCAATGATAAGGGCGTTCCGGTGTTCACAAGCGAATCGGGGCTTGTAGCACGGGGCGCGGTAGCCGCCTTTGGTGCCGATATCTACCAGTGGGGCTATCAGAGCGGTGCGCAGGCAGCGAAGTACCTTACTAGCGGATCGACGGAAGGTTTGCAGGTGGAAATGCTCCATGTGAGGAAACGTGTATACAATGCCGAAGCCGCTGAGCGGTTCGGCTATGCATTCCCAGCCACGTTTGAAGCGATCAAACTGCACGAGTAATCTTAATTAGCCAATTTCTTACTTATCGGCAAGCGCTGCCTTTACCGCGGGGGCGATTTTAGTGCCGTAAATTTCTATCGATTTCATCAAATCGTTGTGGGCTGGGGCGCCTACGTCCATGTGTGCTGCGAATCGTGTCAACCCAAACATTTCCTGCATATATAGAATTTTGTCGACCATAACATCAGGCTCCCCGATGAACAGCGCACCGTGTTTGGATTTTCCGAAATCGAATTGGCTGCGTTGGTATGGAGGCCAGCCGCGGGATCTGCC
>CAZTJY010000209.1:0-3221 GCA_964613725.1 uncultured Parapedobacter sp.
CCGGCACTTTGCTCTTTTTCGCCAGGCCGCGCAGGTAGTGGATGCCGCGCCAGCTGGCGCCGATCACGCTGCCCACTTTTCCGGAAAAGGTACCGTTGGCACCGTTGATGAATTTTGCCATTGTTTCTAATGATTTAAAAATTAATACTTCAATTTATACTCTTTGCCAGTGTTTCGATGTACCGGTACGTTGACTGACAGGGGCAAACATAGGACGCTGATCATCAGTATCCTAGCGCTGTCACCCGGCTGTCACCGGATCCGGGGAAGGTTGTCACCGATACGCCCTTTTGGTGACACGGTTGTCACCTGTTTCCTGAATGTTCCCGGAAAACTCCCCAACCGCTGTGCGTCATGGGCGCACCTACAGCGTACCAAACGGCGGTCTTCCTGCTGCCACGCTGCTTTGTACAGCAGGCGGACTGCACGGCAAATGCTGGCGGACAGCCAAGCCACCCGCAGCAGTCTGGCAGCGGTCAGGGAGCAGTTGTACAGCCGTTAGGGCTTTTTGCCCCATTTCCAGAAATAGCAGGCATGGAGGTCTTCCCGGCGGTAGCGGATGCGGCCGTCGTCGTTGCGCACGAAACGGAGTTTACCGTTGATCCGGTACCGGGTTACCGTACGGGGGTCTACCAGCAAGAAGTCTGCGGCTTCTTTGCGGTTGTATAGATGTTCATCCGCCGGGGAAACCGGCTCCATCAACGGTTGTTCACGGCCATTACGCCGTTCGCGGATGTATTCGTGCGCCTCACGGATAAACGGGCGCAAATCTTCTTTGATAAGTTCATAAAGTAACTGCATGAGTCTGGTTAACATGGCACTTTCAGTTAAAAGCACCATCGACAGGCGTCGGATCCGGGCAATGGCAGGCCAGGGAAAAACAGCAAGCATTTTTCGGGAGCTACAGATCTATTTCCGGGATCAGCCATTGTTTCACCGTAGATGGCTGTGAAACAAACGGTTAATTAGGCGATAAAAATAACGGTTCGCAATCAGGAATCCAAATTTTCCAATTCGGCTTCCATATCCGTCGATCCGTGACGGGAAATGGTTTTCACCTGTTCGAGTATCCAGTCTTTCAGCTTGCTTGAGTTGCGGATACTCAGTTCCACTTCCACGGCATCGGGCGATAGGGTTAGCATCAGTTTCCCCGACTCCCTATCCTTCATACATGCAGCAATGGCATGCTGCCCCACCACATACCGCCGGCACACCTGTTTGAAAAAGCCTTCCGTATGCTGTACTACCTGCACAAGCGAATCCTCCTTTGCTTTAAATTTCCTACCATCTTTACACACCAGCTCAATGAACCGTACGGGCTTGCCGCTGTCGTTCTCCTCGATACACATCCTGAAATAGCAAATATCTTCATAGGGAATGGCATGGCTGCCTTCGTCGTCGGCGAGTGAATACGTTCCGGTGTTTCTCTCCGGCTCAACGGCTTCAACCGATGCCGTCCGTTCCCGCTCTATCGTCAATAGCTTACGGAGCCGTTCCACTTCCACGTGCAGATTCCGCACATAAGCAATCAGGTACGCAAAGGCGTAACACATACTGAGGATGATGAGCAGCAGAAACGAGAGCGGATAGTCGGAATAAAAATATCCGGATTCCTTCAGTTCGGACGTATCCGAAAAGAGGTTGTAAAACAGGACGGCAAACAGCAGAACGATGAGGGCGGGTACGAGTACCGCACGGAAAAATTGGTGGAGCAATCGGCTCCAAACATCGTCGAGCCAGGGATGGGAGCGATCCAGAATACGGGTTTGGGCGCCGACGTACCGGATCAGGAACCAGGCCAGCGCGAACGAAAGCCCATAGACCACGGCTACTGCCCAGGTGTGTTCAACCACCAGCACCAGAAACTGTTCTCGCATGCCGATGACCGCCACGGCCAACGCAGCAATGGCAGCGCCCCAAAGGCGGGGCAAACGATCGTGATAATTCTGTGGAGTAAAGGTTTCTTCCATAATTTTTTGGTTCAGTATTTAAGTACAGATACAACAAATCTAAAAAATCCGTTCGGTTCGTTCAAGAAAAACAAGTGTTCGTTCGGCATTTCCCTCCGTTCGTTCGGCATTTTTATTTGTTCGTTCAACAAACCGGCTCCCACTTATTTTGTTCACAATCAATCATTTGCATTTTTGACAACGTAAATCAAAACAAATATTTTATGCAGTATCCATTCACATCCATCGGCGTACAGGACTGGCAGACCCACCTCTACGCCCAACCGGATCCCGACATCCGGAACGAAGCCGAATTTGCTTACCTCCATTTCGAGGACTGGGTTACCCAGCGCTTTTCGCTTGATCAATCGCAACGGGACTATCTTCACAACCTGGACTATGCGACCATCCGCTTTGCGGCCGACGGCGTTTACTTCGCCATTACGCACCGGCTACCCATCGTGCTTGAAAAAGACGAGAAGCCCGTGGTGCGAGGAGCCAAGCTGGCCACGCTGATCAAGGAGTTTGAAGGCAGTGACGGAGAGGCCCGGAACACTTCCTTCACGGGTCGGTTCATTGTGCGGATTACGTACTGACCACTGGCGCAACTACAGATCAAAACAACAGCAAATTGCTAACACCCGACGACGTGCGTGCCTGCGGATCCTGGCCCAGTCGTCGGGTGGCGGCTTTTCCGTAAATGGGTATTGAATGAAACGCCTTGCCGACGATCCCATTCTGAAAAGACAGTTGTTGAGCCGCTACCTTTGGCCCCGCATGGGGCTGTCGTGCGGACCGGACGCCTCATTGACCGTCGATATGGCACGCCTGAGCCATCGCTACGAGGTGGTGCGCGGCGAGCATTTCGAACTGGCTGGCCCCTATGAAACCGGGCAGGCCTTCGTTTTTGAGCACGCACTTTCGCACAGCTACTACCACTATGCCGATACAGGCGACGAGCAGGGCGTCTGCATTTACCGACCGCATGAATTGATTTTTCAGCACGATAGCCTGCACTACCGTGAAGACCGGCTGGCCAGCCTACAGGCGCTGGAACCCGGCGGTTTACTGGCCATTCCCTATCCTGCCTTGTGGCAGCTCATGGACCGTCATCCTACGCTGCAAACTGCCGTGGAAACACTGACCCTCCAAAACAAACGCCAGGTGAACGAACTCGGCCGTTTCCTGGGCATGCCTGCGGAAATGCGCTTCCAGAAGTTCAGGGAGATGCATAGAACGCTTCTTCATCGCATACCTCATCGGGTGCAGGCA
>CAZTJY010000210.1:0-3123 GCA_964613725.1 uncultured Parapedobacter sp.
AAAGAATATATTTCATGTTACCGTAGTTTAATTATATAAAAATAGTTCCGGTGCCTATTGTATGGATAGTTTGCCCAAATAGTAATTTATCGTCATCTATCTCATTATTTGGGAACTGCCGGTTAACAGGCTAATTTCCGGTTTATTTCCAAATCCACATTGACTGCCATCGGCGCGCAAATATCGACTATCTGCCCTCTCGTGGAGGTTATCACAGATCGTGAAAAGTTCGCGCCATTCTTCTGGAACAGTCGTCGTTGTATCATCTATCGGCGACGGGCGCCATTGCGGATACGACTCAATGTTTCGGGCGAAATGCCCAAGTATGACGCGATCATGTTTTGCGGAAAACGTTGGATGAATTGAGGGTATGTTTTTACGAGATCTTCATAGCGTTCTTCCGCAGTCATACTTATCGCGGCGTGGATACGTTTCTGTGTAGCAGCGGCGGTGAATTGGTTTTGCATTTTGACGAAGTGATCAAAAGCAGCGCTTTTTTCCTGCAGCTCCTGGAGACCTTCGTTGGAAACAAGCAGTAAATCCGTGTCTTCGACCATCTCAATATGATAGCGGGAAGGCGTGAAATGGTAGAAGCTCTCCTGATCGCCTATCCACCAGTTTTCTAATCCGAACCTGACCACATGTTCATTCCCCTTTTCATCGACCGAAAACATGCGGGCGGCACCCCTAACGATAAAGCCTGTGTAACGGGCAATGTCGCCTTCCTGCAAAAGGTACTGCCGACGCCGGAAATGCTTATGCCTGAATTTGGAGGCAATAAAATCCCGCTCCTCCGCACCAATATGTATTCCGGATTTTTCTTCCAAATAACTAAAAAGGGTGTCGTACATTCCGATTGGGTAATCAATGGCACAAAATACCATAAATTACCTGAAAAGTAAAAAAGGGCTATCTGAAAATATTCAGACAGCCCCTCATTGAACGGATATGACGGTTAAATCGGGATGCTCACCATAGCTTTGCCTAGGGCCTCATCCTGCAGGTGGGGCAGGGCAAAGCCTTCGCCCCGGATGACGCTGATATCGGACATTCCAAGGAACGATAACAAGTGCTTTATATAGGGCGTAAGAAAATCATAATTCGATCCCGGCGCCTCACTGTAAATACCGCCGGTGGTGACTGCAAGGTAAACTTTCTTGCCGGTGACCAGCCCGACCGGACCGTTTTCGGTATACCGGAATGTGATTCCGGCGCGGCTGATCTGGTCGAGCCAGGCTTTCAGGGTACTTGGCGGCCCGAAATTATACATAGGCGCACCGATAACGATAAGGTCTGCAGCCGCTAGTTGGGCGATGGCTTCATCGGAATATTTGATGGCCGACCGTGTGACATCCGTATGCTGTTCTGCCGGTGTAAAAAAGGCTCCTAGGTGTGAACCGTCAAGGTGAGGAATGGGTTCAAGCGCCAGATCCCGCCTGATTACTTCTGCATCTGCGTGCCTTAGGAGCAGTCGGTCGACTATGGCATTGGCCAATTTCGTGCTGTTTGAGGCGTCGCCCCGTGGACTGGAAGTTACAGCTAAGATTCGTGTCATGATAAATTGATTTTTTGATAACGTTTGGTAAAGCGTTTGTACTTTTTTAAAGGCTGAATCCATAAGCTAGGCGGATGCCCAGGAAATGATTGGATGGGCCTCGGTCGCTGAACTTGGTGTTGCCTTCCCATTTGAATCCGGCGTCGAGGAAGCTCTCGTTACCCAGATTGAATCGGTAGCCAACTTGTGGCGAATAGGTAAAAGCGGCGTCGTTGCCATAGCCTGCATCGGATTTATTCAACAGGAAAGAAGCTCCGGCTTCTGCCTGGAGGAAGAAGCCGCCTACCGGAAAGTACTTCAGCCCAATTTTGGCAGGCAGCACCTGCAAGTCCTCATGGTAAGGTGTCCCACTGTGGATATTATCGTGATGGGGTGTGAATAGGTTGTAGAATCCAGCGTTGAGGGTCAGTGACCATTGATTACCCTGAAACGGGAATTCTGCGTGTACCAATCCGCCTAGGCTCCAATCGTATCTATCACCAAGGTCGCTTATAGGGAGCCCCACTTCAGGCCCGAAAGAGAGTTTAGTTCTAGGGTTGTCTTGAGCGCGGGTGTTTAGGCCAACTGCAGTTAGGGTTATTATTAACATGCTTATTTTTAGTGATTTTGTCATGATGATGATTATTAAATGTGTTATTAAATATATTTCTTGTGATCACATGACAAAGGTATCTCCATACATCCGTATGACTTTTGACTTAACGCAAGAAATGGTCTTGATATAAGTCAAGTGTTGAATCGGGGCTACATATACAGTGTATACGGAATCTTTACTTTTTGAATACCGTTCCGGATTTAATTCGGCATTCCGCTTGAGCTTCTAATAGTCAACTTTATAATCCACTAATTGGCTGAGCGCCGTTGACAGGGCACTTCAGAACGAAGGGCGGGGGCGAAATTGCGCATCTTAGCCATAACTATCGGCGCTATAGCTTTTGGAGCCGGCGCCAGTATTTCTTTAGCAGATTAATGGTGTGGCTATTTTCAGGGAAGATTACACACCCACTTCCAGCACCGCACAGCAAGAGTAGCCCGTTATTCCATTACGCTGCGCTGCATTCCATACCGTGCCACCCTTGCTTTTCCCATCGCTCACTCTAACGCCCGTAAAGCGGAATGGAGAGCTGAAATGCTTTAGTTTGGAAAGTGTATTTCCGTTTGCGAACGCAGCGTTTTTCAAAGAGGGATTAATGAGCCGAATAACGCTTGTAATCGGCTCATTTTTTGTTTATATTTGAGCCGATTAAGAAATGTAATCGGCTCATGGTGTATAATTGGCAATTAAAAGGATGGCCTGACTTTACGTACGACGTCGTAGAGGTTCAGCCGTTGATTCTTGCTTTTGCGCAGGAAACGGGGGAGGTCAATGGCCTTATCCAAGGATTGCCGGATGCGCTCAAGCAGGAGACACTTCTCCAGCTTATGCTTTCGGAAGCGGTGAAAACCTCGGAGATTGAGGGGGAGTACCTAAGCCGTGAGGACGTGATGTCTTCCATCCGGAATAACCTAGGACTGAACGATACGCCTGTCTACGTGAAAGACCAGCGAGCATCGGGAGTGGCTCAATT
>CAZTJY010000211.1:0-3087 GCA_964613725.1 uncultured Parapedobacter sp.
TTCGAGCGCGGTCATGTGCGGGAACAGGTGAAACCGCTGAAAGACCATGCCGGTCATCCGTCTCTGCGCAGCGATCTCGCGCGGCGATAGCGGGTGGAAGCGCCCGTCGATCTCCCTGAAACCCTGCAATTCGCCTTTCAGGAAGACGCGGCCGGCGGAAATGCTCTCGAGCTGGTTGATGCAGCGAAGCATCGTCGACTTGCCCGATCCGGACGGGCCGATCGCCACGCACACTTCCCCACGCCGGACCTTGAGATTGACGCCCTTGAGCGCCTGGACGCTGCCATAGAACTTGTGGACGTCGCGCATCTCGACGCAAAGATCCGTTCTGTTCTCGGTACTCATGGATCACTCCGCCCGGGTCGAATGAACTGAAACGCCCTTGCCGAAATGGCGTTCGAGGAAATACTGGCCGACCATCAGCAGGCTCGTGATGGCGAGATACCATGTGCCCGCAACCATCAGCAGCGGGATCGGCAGGTAGAGCCGGTTGGCAATCGCGTTGGTCGCAAACGTGAGGTCGAGCGTGAAGGGCACGGCCAGGACCAGCGACGTCATCTTCAGCATGCCGATGGTCTCGTTGCCGGTCGGCGGGATGATGACGCGCATGGCCTGCGGCATCAGGATGCGCCACCATATCTTGGCAGGCCGCATTCCGAGCGCCTGCGCCGCCTCGGTCTGGCCGCGGTCGATCGAATTGAAGCCTGCGCGGAAGATCTCGGTCAGATAGGCGGATTCGTTGAAGCCCAGTCCGAGAATGGCCGCGAGCGCGGGGGTAACGATGTAGGTCGTGTCGACGCTGGCGAGTTCCGGCCCGAAGGGAATGGAGATGCTGAGCCGCGGGAACAGGACGGAGAAGAGCCCCCAGAAGAGAAGTTGCGTGTAGATCGGCGTTCCGCGGAAGAACCAGATCCAGGCATAGGCGATGCCGCGCAGGATCGGGTTCTCGCTGTCGCGCATGATGACCAGCGCACCGGCGACGACGATCGCGACCGCCATGGCCACGACGGTGAGAAGAAGCGTCCAGCCGACGCCCTGGAGCACCTGCGGCCAGAACAGGTATTTCAGGTAGACGTCCCAATGGAAGTTGGGATTGACGACGATCGCTTCGGCGACCTGCACGGCGGCGATCGCGAGGATGGCCACGGCCAGCCATCGCCCCGGATGCTTGCGCGGGACGACGACGTTGCGCACGACCGCGGCGGGTTCGAAAGAGGCCGGAGAAGATCCGGCCTCGTTGTTCTTGTGCCCGGAGGCCATTGCCCTAGATTCCCACTTCCGGATTGATTTCGGCTTTCTCGATGAAGACCGAGCCGACGCCCCATGCCTCGAGCAGAGCCTTGTAGGTTCCGTCGGCGATCAGCGCGTTGAGCGTGTCGGCGATGAGCTCGGTCAGCGCCATGTCGGCCTTGGCGACGGCGATGCCGTTCGGGCCGCGCTTGCTGAGCGGTCCGGTCGTCGCCCGCATGGTTTCGAAGGCACCTTCCGACTGCTTGGTCGCGTAGCCGATGATGGCCTCACCCGACACGGTGGCATCCGCGCCGCCGGCCGCGACGCGGGTCAGCGCCTCGGGCTGGGACTTGAACGGAATCAGCTCGGCTTCGGGCTTGCCCGCGGACTTGCAGGCGTCGCTCTCCGCCTTGACGGCGCGCTCGTGGTAGCTGCCGGACTGGATCGCGATCTTGCGGCCGCAGAGGTCGGACGGGTCGAAATTCGTCGGGTTGCCGGCCTTCACCGCCCACATGCTTCCCGTCTTGGTGTAGCTGACGAAATTCACCGCCTTCATGCGCTCGTTGGTGATCGAGAAGGCCGAGACCCCGATATCGTATTTCGAGCCGAGGGCCGGCAGGATCGCGTCGAAAGCGGAGGTCTGGAAGTCGATCTTCACGCCGAGCTTCCGTCCGATGGCATTGGCGATGTCGACGTCGATGCCTTCGGGAGTCTGGCCGTCCTTCTCGCTCAGGAATTCCCAGGGAGCATAGGAGGTATCGGAGCCGATGGTGATCGTGCCGCTGCTCTTGATCTTCTCGGGAAGGCGCGCCGCCAGCGCCTCGTCGACCTGGATGCCCGACGTATCGAACCGTTCTTCGGCTACGGCAGTATCGGCGACGAATGTCATCGCAAGGGCCGCGATCAGCGGCGTCCAGATTCGCGTGTTCAACATGAAATTTCCCCTTCTTGCGCTTGCGCGATGCGGAGCTATCCGGGCTTTATGGCGCCCGATCCGCTCGATCGACGGCGGAACTATGGGAATTCCAGTCAAGTCAGTCCAATATTAAGTTGGTGGCACTCTATTCCAAAAAGTTATTGCTTGTTGGATGTGCTCCGTCGCCTCACCGCCTGCTTCCTCGTATCCATAGAGGAGCTGACAATCGTACTCGTCACCGGCGCCGGCACCACCCGGCCGAAGCATTCGTGGGACGACGCCATGCTGGTGAGCCCGCCCCTCGGCGCCTCCATAGTCATCCCCGCCATCGCCCGCTCCTGTTCTTGACGAAGGAGCTTCTGCGGAGGCGACGGCAGGCGAAGTATGGGTAATCCGCGGGTGCGGTGGAATCCGGCCGGGTGCGATCTCGCCGGCGGCAATTCCGGGTCTATCCCCGCGTGTTCGAGGCTCATTTCGTGCAATTCCTTGCCGGGTCTATCCCCGCGGGTGCAGGGGAACCCAGTGGGAGAGCGTGCGTAAGGTCAAGGAGGGGGGTCTATCCCCGCGGGTGCGGGGGAACCGTGGTGGTCTCCGATCTGGGTCTGCATGACCAGGGTCTATCCCCGCGGGTGCGGGGGAACCGACGGAGACGGCAATTGGGAGCCGATGCTGACGGGTCTATCCCCGCGGGTGCGGGGGACCCGGCTTCAATATCTCGGTCGCGGTCACTGACGAGGGTCTATCCCCGCGGGTGCGGGGGACCCCGCATTGGGGTATTTAGCCACGGCGACGAGACGGGTCTATCCCCGCGGGTGCGGGGGACCCTAGTATTCACCGCCCAGCAGAGTTTACTCCCTGGGTCTTTCCCCGCGGGTGCGGGGGAACCCGAAGTGGGGGCGGGGCTCCTGTATACCTCTTGGGTCTATCCCCGCGGGTGCGGG
>CAZTJY010000212.1:0-2840 GCA_964613725.1 uncultured Parapedobacter sp.
TACCTATCCAATAGATTACTTTATAAGGGCGAACGTATAACGGTAGTCTGTAGGGGTAGTAGGGGCTAGAGCGCTATGGGAGCGGAGAATAAGCACGTTATATACCCACTTATTGCGTAGTATATCTTTTAATATTGGAGAAAACCCAATCGGGTGATCTCGATATTACGGAATGGTTAACATGGTTTTTGGAATGTTTGGGTCGTGCAATCGATGCTTCGGATATGGTGATGGCTTCGGTGAAGCGAAAAGCTAAACTTTGGATGATGCCGGAGGCACAAACGTTCAATGATCGGCAACGGTTGCTATTGAATAAATTAATGGATGGCTTTGAGGGTAAGCTTACGTCATCAAAATGGGCTAAGATAGCCAAATGCTCGCAAGATACGGCTACGCGTGATATACAAGACTTGGTGACCAAGGGGATATTGGCCAAGGACGAAGCCGGGGGAAGGAGCACTAACTATTTACTCATAGTATGAAAAGCTGTAGCAAAGGGGTGAGCACTTGGATGAAATTTTTCGGGGGGAGATTACATAGTGATCGGCTATTTCTTCTTAAATTATTTGGAATTCCAAAATGTTTACGTATACTTGCTTTTGAATACGTAGTCATTATAGGATATGCTGTCGGACAAACATAAAAAGCAGTATACATCGGAGGATGTCGCACGATTGGCTGGGGTGTCGCAGTCGACCGTTTCGCGTGTGTTTGCCGGCAATACAGGGGTCTCCGAAAAGAAACGCAAGAAAGTTTTGGAGGTTGCAGATGAGTTGAATTATCAGCCCAACGCCCACGCACGGAGCCTCATCACAAGAAAGAGCAAGTTAATCGGTATCGTAATGCGGCGAATACGTAATCCTTTTTATTCCGCCGTGCTCGAAATTTTCCACGCCCGCTTTTCTGCATTGGGGTACAACCTAATCTTTATCAATTCCGATAACGAAGAGGTGACGGAATCGGAGATTAGTAAATTGCTGGAATACAATGTGGCGGGCGTTATCGTGTCGGATGCTGTGCTTTCTCCTGGGGCTGAAGCTCGGTTTAAGCGGCACGGGATCGCGATTGTGTTGTTCAACCGCTATATAGAACATGCGGATTATAGCGCGGTGTTTTGTGATAATTACTTGGCTGCAAAGCAGATCGCGTTGTATTTGGTAGAAACGGGCCACCGTTCTTTTGCTTATGTATCTGGACCGCAGGATACGTCTATAACGATTGACAGGTTGCGCGGCTTCCGAGAGGTGCTGGAAGACAAGAACATCACGGACTTGCTGGTCGAGTCTGGTCAATACAGCTATGAGAGTGGATTTAAAGCGACACAAGAGTTGCTTACCCGTAATAAATCAATCGATTGTATTTTCGGCGGAAATGATGTTATCGCACTCGGGGCAATGGATGCCATCCGGTTAATTGGAATGAACGTGCCAGATGACATTTCGGTAGTGGGATTCGATAATATACTCATGACCGGATGGTCTTCCTATATGCTCACTACTTGGGAGCAGCCGTTAGAGGAAATGGTGGATACCACGGTGTCGTTGTTAATCGGCGATATCACTAACCGGTTGAAGCAGCCCCAGACGTTGATGATGAAAGGCCATTTGGTCATTAGAAATTCCGTTAAGGTCAGAAAGTAATTTTTTTCACACATTATGCATACGTATTCAAAATTGAACGATTGCTTGCTCGATTTCCGCCTTCGGCTCTGGCAGAGTAATCATTGTGAACGTGTAATTTGCCAGCAAACGACGAGATGGCCTATTTATATATATGGCCGGACGGTAAATAAGGAACTCCGCTCGTATTGCTGCAACTTGACTACGTATGCTTTTAATTAAAATACCAAATTGTAACTTTTTAAAATGCTGAATTATGAAACAAAAATGCAGTGTCAAATTTCCGATTTGGAAAATCGGGACAAGGCATGAAACGCTCCTGCTGTGTTTCATGCTGGTTTTAGCATCCGCTTTTTGGACCGTAGTTGCCGCACAGGGGCAGGTCGGTGTTTCGGGCGTGGTGCGCGACGTAAACGGGCAACCCCTTGCTGGTGCGTCGGTGTTGATAGCGGGTACGGATAAACAGACCCATACGGATCGGGAAGGGCAATTCCGGATCGCTGTCAATCCAGCTACCGATTCGCTGATCGTCAGCTTCATTGGATATCGCTCCCGGACGGTTCCTGTGGGCGGCGTTACGTACCTGGATGTTACGCTCGAAATGGCGAGTGGACAGCTGGACGAGGTGGTTGTTGTGGGGTACGGAACGCAAAAGAAGGTTAACCTGACGGGATCGGTGGCACAACTGGATGGCGAAATCTTGCAGAACCGGGCCATTTCGAATATTGGCCAGGCGTTACAGGGGGCCGCGGGTAACCTGAATATCAGCCCGAATAGTGAAGGGGGAGGGCCTGGCGCCGGGGTAAATTACAATATCCGTGGCGCCACCACGCTCAGTGGAAGTGGGACCCCCTTTTTTGTAGTCGACGGAGTTCCCGTTGAAAATATAAGCCACCTGAATCCAACGGATATCCAATCCGTGACCGTGCTGAAAGATGCAGCGTCTTCAACCATTTACGGTGCGCGTGCGGCTTATGGGGTTATCATGATTACCACCAAATCTGGAAGTGCCGCGAATGCGGTGATTTCGTACCGGAATAACTTTGGATTCAGTGAAGCGACCCGCATTCCAGATCAGGTGAATTCGCTGGAATTTGCTGAGGCGTATAATATCGCTTCCCTCAACGCGGGTCAGTCCCCGATGTTTACGGAAGAACACATGGATCGTATTGCCGCGTATATTGCGGATCCCGTAAATAACCCTTCAAACATTCCCAATCC
>CAZTJY010000213.1:0-2761 GCA_964613725.1 uncultured Parapedobacter sp.
TTCGCTCTCCGGCGGCGAGCGCAACCGCGTGCATCTGGCCAAGATGCTCAAGAACGGCGGCAATGTGCTGCTTCTGGACGAGCCGACGAATGACCTTGACACCGAGACGCTGGCCGCGCTGGAAGACGCGCTGGAAGCCTATGCCGGCTGCGCCGTCATCATCAGCCACGACCGCATGTTCCTCGACCGGCTGGCCACGCATATGCTGGCATTCGAGGGCAATGCCCATGTGGAGTGGTTCGAGGGCAATTTTGAAGAGTATGAGAAGGACAAGGTGCGCAGACTTGGTCCGGAAGCGCTCACGCCCCACCGCATGACACACAAGAGGCTTACCCGTTAGGCAACGCCCCGCGCAATCCGCGGGGCGTTCTTCTTACTGCGGAGTTCATTCATGAACGACTGGTCAGCAAACCTGTATCGCAAGTTCGAGGATGAACGCACATGGCCGGCACGTGACCTGCTGGCGCGGGTGCCCGTGGCAAACCCTGCTCGGGTGGTGGACATTGGATGCGGGCCGGGTAATTCCACCGAGCTTCTGGTTCAACGCTGGCCCAAGGCGGCTGTCACGGGCTTCGATACATCTCCCGACATGATAGAGAAGGCTCGGCGGCGGTTGCCGGGGGTGGAGTTCAGCCTTGCCAATGTCGAAACATGGGCGCCTCCCGCACCGGTGGATGTCATCTTCGCCAATGCCGTCTTCCAGTGGTTGCCGCAGCATCCGGCTCTGCTCCAGAGGCTGATGGGTTTTCTCGCGCCCGGGGGAGCGCTTGCCGTCCAGATGCCGGACAACCTTTCGGAACCGTCCCACCGGCTCATGCGCGAGGTTGCGGCGGAACCACCTTTCGCGGAAAAGCTGAAGAAGGCGGCGCGCGAGCCGCTGCCGCCAGTGTCGGTCTACTATGACATCCTGAAGCCTTTGTCAGTTCATGTCCACATCTGGCACACTCATTATTATCACCCGCTGGCCGATGCTGCGGCTATCGTCGAATGGGTCAAGGCCACGGGGCTAAGGCCCTTTCTCGGTCCGCTGACGGACGAGGAGCAGCGGCTGTTCCTGGAGCGGTATGAGGCGCGCATTGCCGAGGCCTATCCTCCGGCAGCCGACGGCAAGGTGCTCCTGAAATTCCCTCGGCTGTTCCTTGTGGCCGCAGGGGCGTAAAGAGGCGACAGCTGGCGTTCGGCCCGAATGTTTCGGCTTGGCAAGCTAATCGACCCGAAGGCCTCGCGTGGGTGCTTAAGCTGGCGTAAACCGCGAGCGTGACAGGCTGGCTTGCCGTGCCATCGCCGCGGTCGTACAGCACGCTCGCAATCAGGGACAAAGTGAATGCATCGCGTCATCATCAGCGGCATCGGCGTGGAGATTCCGGAAGCCTCGATCGGCAATGACGAACTGGTCGCCAGCTACAACGCCTGGGTCGAGATGGAGAATCCGCGGCGGGTAGCGCGCGGAGAGCCGCCACTCAGCAAATCAGACAGCGCCTTCATCGTTCACGCATCGGGCATCGAGCGTCGTCACGTGCACACGCTCGACGGCATACTCGATCCCCAGCGCATGGCGCCGCGCATCCCCCTGCGTTCGGACGACGAGCTTTCCGTCATGGCCGAGTTCGGCGTCGCATCGGCCAGCAAGGCTTTGGCCGATGCGGGCCTGACGGGGGCCGACATCGACATGGTCATCATGTCGGCTTCTCATCATCAGCGACCCTATCCAGCCATGGCGATCGAGATTCAGAAGGCGATAGGCAGCGAGGGCGCCGCTTTCGACATGAATCTCGGATGCTCGTCTGCCGCAGCTGCGCTGCATGTGGCGTTCAACATGGTGCGCGCCGGGGCGCAGCGGCGCGTGCTGGTGGTGACGCCCGAACTGATTACCGGTCATCTCAACTTCCGCGACCGGCAGACGCATTTCATTTTCGGCGACGCTTCCGTGGCCATGGTGGTCGAGCAGATGGAGGAGGGCGCCACGCGCGCCGCGGGCTCCTTCGAGGTGCTCGATACGCGAAGCTGGACGCAGTTCTCAAACAACATCCGCAGCAATTTCGGCTATCTGCTGCGCGCCGGCCAGGACGATACCTCCATCATCGCCATGGAGGGGAACATGATCACCCAGGTCGGCAACAAGGTGTTCAAGGAGGTCATCCAGGCCGCCACGCAGTTCATCAGCGAGTTCCTTGCTGACAATGGACTGACGACGTCAGAGATACGGCGCTACTGGCTGCACCAGGCCAATGCTCGCATGAATGCGATGATCATGAAGCTGGTGCTGGGCCATGAGGCAGACCAGGACAAGGCGCCCACCGTGCTTGACCGGCTCGGCAATACGGCTGGTGCCGGCGCCGTCATCGCGCTCAAGGAAAACCATGAGGACCTGAAGCCCGGCGACCACGGCCTGCTATGCGCCTTTGGCGCCGGTTATTCGATCGGTGCTGCGCTGCTTCGCAAACTATAGGGTCAGGGATAGTGGACGGGGCTCGTCCACAGGGGATCCCGGTGCTTGTCCCAGTAGAGATCCTTCAACTGCATGGTGATCGGCCCGACCTTGCCCGTGCCGACCGGAGCGCCGTCTATGGTGGTCACCGGCATGATGCCGCCGGCGGTGGAAGTGATGAATACCTCATCGGCGCTCCGCAGCTCCGGGACGCTGACCGTCCGCGCCTCGCAGAATAGGCTCGTTTCGGTGCAAAGGTCGAATACGGTGCGGCGGGTGATGCCGGCAAGAACGCCGGTCGCGGGCGTTGCCAGGCGGCCGTCCTTGACGGCG
>CAZTJY010000214.1:0-2746 GCA_964613725.1 uncultured Parapedobacter sp.
TTCGCTGCTGTTCGGCCTTGCCTCTTCGACGCTGCTCACCGTTCTCGTCATCCCGTCGATCTATCGTGTGCTGCGCACATGAGGCGGCTATGCAGTTTTCGAGGTCAATATTCATGACGTCATTTCGGCCTCACTCATAAACCAGGGGAAACCCATGCAATCCGCTGATTTTGTCGCCACCCGGTTCGATCGCCGTTCCAAATCCTGCCAAGGTTACCGTGGCTTTCACCATGGCGTTGAAGGCGCTCGAACAAGGCCACAATACCATGGTGCTTCTGATGGTTGAAGCGGTTGAGCTTGGCCAGCGAGAAGCAACCGACGGGATCGATGTCGGCCAGCCCTTCGAGCCGGTATCTGACCTGCTGGCGAAGTTCGTCCGCGGCGGTGGACGGATTGGCATCTGCAAATCCTGCATGATCCATAATGGCTTTACAGAAGCGCAGATGGCACCGGGCGATGAAATCATGTCAGTCCCTGAGATTATCGACTTGATGATTGGCTACCAAAGGTTCGTTGCAGATCACCTGACGGCAAGTCACTTGCTCAGATTCGTGTGTGGTTTGAGCTAGCTCCGGGAAGGCGTCCGCGGAGCCGTGCTGGTGAATGATGCAGGCGAAACCGACAAGGCAACCAGGATAGCCCAGGGGGCGCAAGGCTGTAGATCGTGTTGGCTGACCGAACGTCCGCTTGCTTGCTATGCCCACCCAAAAGCCGCCTGTCCGCTTCCCACCCCGTCTGAGACCGACGGGAATCCTATAGCCACGATGTCGCATAGGATTCGTTCCGGCTGGATCGGGGCCGTCACCCGACAGTCGGCTTTCGGCAGCCGCAGCACGGAAGCAGACAAGTCCAACCCGGCAGGAGAATGGCCGTCGGACAAAGACAGAACTGCGCTATTCGGCCAGGAATCCCTGTATCAACCGGGCGCAGCGGTTCCATGCCGGATCTGTGGCGGGCAGAATGTGATTGGTCGTATCGAGCACCGCAAATCGGGCTCCGGGGATACCGGCGGCTAGTTCCTGTCCTTGGTCGAACGGTACGCCGCCATCGTGCCGCGCGTGGATGACCAGCGTCGGCGCACGGACCTGCGGAAGGACTGCGCGCACGTCGATCCCGCCGTGAACGTCGAGGATCGCGGCCGCGTTCCTGCCATTCGTCGTCTTTCGCTGCAGATCCGAAAACCAGCGCTGGCTTTCTGCCGGGGCGTCGGGCATGTAGAGCGCGGTGAACATCTGCCTTACGGCAGGGTTGTCCTGTCCCCAGCCGACCCTGATCATCTCCAGCGCCGCCTGCCTCATGACCGCGTCGGCCGGATCGCCTCTGCACTTCCATCCCCTGGCGTAGCCGCCAAGCAGGACGACCTTCGAGACCCGCTCGGGGTGCCGTGCCGCATAGGTAACGGCCGTCGAGCACCCCTGCGAAATGCCGAACAGCGCAAAGCGTGTCAGCCCCGCCTGCTCGATGACGGCCTCCAGGTCTTCCATCTGGCGGTCGAAGCTGAAGTCGTCGACCTCCCACGACGATAGGCCCATGCCCCTGCCGTCGTACCGGAGAAGCCGGTTTCTGCTGGTGAACTCCTGGAAGAAATGCCGCCAGACCGGGCTCTCCCAATCGAACTCGAGATGATGGAGCCAGTTTGCGGACTTCACCAATGGCGGTCCCGAACCTGCCAGTGCGTAGGCGATCCGGGTGCCGTCCGCGCGGCCAATCGCGGCGTTGGCGTCTCGCGCGATGGTACAGGTTGCGTCGGCGGAGCCTCTGCGGCTTCCGGATCAGCAGCCCACAAAACCGCGGGGCGTGCGGGAGGAGGGACAGGAGCGGCCTCTACGGCAATCCGCTCCGGCTGGTCAGTTCCTCCCGTCAGCTTCGGCCTCCTCGGCTCCGCGGCAGAGACGAGGAGCGCTTCGGCCCGCGCGCGAAAAATCTCTTCTGTCGCCGCCTCGCGGTTAAGCACGGTATCATTGAGGCCGACCTGGGCCATGCGATGGAGAACGTCGCGCAGGAAAGGGCTTCTCGTGCGTCCCTCTCTGTCGGACAGTGCGCCCTGTCTTTCCGATTCGTAGGTGGCGGCGATGAACGGAATGTCCTCGGGTGCAGCGCCAGCCTCGATCAGCGCCTCCCGGACTTCGCCGCCTTCCTCGAAGGAAAGCTCCTCTGTGATCCCGTAGGCGTGGAGAAGGCGGTAGGCCCAGCCGACCTGCCGGTCCGCGTCGCGATGGACCGGATCGCGCAGGGAGCCCAGGTGCTTCGCCGCGCGGTCGAGCGCTTCTATCTCCTCGTGCATCGCCTCGATCTCGAGCGCGAAAATCCTCTTCAGCTGTTCCTTCGTCGCCATTCTCGCCGCCGGTATCAGTTCGACCTGGAGCAGCAGCGCGTTCAACCGTCGTGCCACCAGTGACGCCTTCTTACGGTCGGAGAGCCTAAGGCTCAGTGAAAGCCGTGCGTTCCTGCCCGATGCGCCGAGGCCCCTCGGAATTCGCGCCCGCCAATAGAAGATCGGTCCCCTGAGAACGAGGTTTTCAACCTGTCGCCTTCGCAGTCCCATCCGCCCGTACTCCGTCGGCCCCGGGCGGATGGACACCACCTGTGGGCATCAGTTGTGGGCACCACTTGGGCAAAGCCGCTTCAGCATGGAAAGCATGCGTTCCGGAAAGTCCGGAATTCCGCGGATTTCAAGGATTCTGGAAGCGGTTTGGCTGGGGAACCTGGATTCGAACCAGGACTAACGGAGTCAGAGTCCGTGGGT
>CAZTJY010000215.1:0-2708 GCA_964613725.1 uncultured Parapedobacter sp.
AACAATGCTCGCGTACCGTCAAGATTGACCCTGTAGCCGAGCTCGAAATTTGCCTCGGCTTCGCCGGATACTACCCCCGCCAGATGAAAGATCACGTCCGGTTTTGCCGCAACCAGTTCCTCGGCCACGCCCGCGCGAGCCAGGTCGCTGGCCAGGATGTCGACGGCCGCTTCCGTCTCCGGCACTTCGGCCGGCACGATGTCGTGCTGGTCGAACGCGTCGATGGTCTGCCCTCGCAGCGAGCCTAGGCGCGCCAACCTCTCCACGAGCTTGCGCCCTATCATGCCCGCCGCCCCCGTGACGAGGATGCGCATGGCCTATCCTTTCCGCTGCGAGCGGCCCCGCAGCCACAGGAGGAAAAACAACGCCAGTACGAACACGACGCCGACGGCCACGGCAAGTGCTTGCGAGATGTTGGCCGCAGCCATCATGAGCGTGGGCAGGAAATAGGCGAAGATGCCGAAGCCGAAGAGTATTGCAAAGGCGGCGACTGCCGTCTTGAGGGTTTCGCTATCCCTCATTGCCACATGGCCCTAGTGGTAGTGCCGCCGATGAGCGGGCGACTGGTGTCCCCCGTGAGACGCATGATCGTGCCCATGCTCCCCTCCTTCATGATGGTCACGGCCGAGCGTGTCATCGGCGCACCTTCCATATTCCGGCTCGACCGTGACGTGTTGTATGCCATGTTCAACGGCCAGGCGAACCTTAATGGCACTTATGGCCATGTGGGCGTCCGTCCCCTCATGCAGACAGGCGTGAAGCGTGGCAACGAAGTGGCTCCCGTCCATTGACCAGACATGCATGTGATGCACTTCGCGCACGCCCGAAACGCTTTGCTCGATGTCGCGCGCAATCGCGTCACGGTCGATACTTGGAGGCGTTCCCTCCAGCAGAACATGCGCGGCATCGCGCGTCAACCGCCAGGCCGTGCCCAAGATCAGGACTGCGACCAGGACCGACAAGATCGGATCAATGGGCGTCCAGCCTGTGGCCAGGATGACGAGCGCCGCGGCGATGGCAGCGACCGAGCCCAAGAGATCGCCGAGTACATGCAGGATCGCCCCGCGCATGTTGAGGCTGTCGCGGTCTCCGCCATGCAGGATGAAGAAACCGGCAATATTGACCAGGAGGCCGATGATGGCGACAACCAGCATCGGTCCGCCCAGCACCGGCGGCGGTGCCTGGAAGCGTTGCCAGGCCTCATAGACAATCCACAGGGCGATGACAAAGATGGCAATGCCATTGGTGTATGCAACAAGCGTCTTGACCCGCCCGAAGCCGTAGGTAAGGCGCTCCGTGGCTGGCCGCTCACCGAGATGGAAGGCGTACCACGCCAGGGCCAGCGCCAAACAATCCGTCAGCATGTGGCCGGCATCGGCCAGCAGGGCGAGCGACCCCGTCAGCCAGCCACCGATCGCCTCCGCCACCATGAAAGCGCCGGTAAGCAGCGCGGCGAGCAGGACGCGCCGCTTGTCGCTCGTGCCGTGACCGGCGCCGCCATGGGAGTGGCCGCTGTGGTCGTGAGAATGCCCATGCGCCATGGCAGAGCCTTTCGCGTAACAGAATAACTTTACGCGCCAATCACTTATGGAATTCCTGGAGGCGTCGCTTCTGGACGCCATCCCTATCAAAGTTGTCCGGATGGAGCCAGCCCTCATAGGCCTTTTTGAGCGCAGGCCATTCGCTGTCGATGATGGAGAACCAGGCCGTATCCCGGTTCCTTCCCTTCACCACGAGATGCTGGCGGAAAACGCCCTCGAAGGTGAAGCCGAAACGCAACGCGGCACGCTTCGAGGGTTCGTTGTTGTTGTCGCATTTCCATTCATAGCGACGGTAGCCCAAGTCATCGAAGACATGACGCATGAAAAGGAACTGCGCCTCCGTCGCCGCCGGCTTTCGCGACATTGGCGGGCCCCAATAGATGTTGCCGATCTCGATCACGCCATGTGCCGGCTCGATGCGCATCAGTGTCTGTCGTCCGGCGATCTTGCCGCTGGCCTTGTCGATGACCACGAAGAAAAGAGGGTCGGAACTGGCCTCTGCCTTCTCGAGCCAGGGCTGGAAGGCGGCACGTGTCTGCGGGGGATAGTCCGGCAACCAACGGAAGCGCGACTCGGCATCATCGACGCTGGAAACTTCGAAGAGGCCATCGCCATGGGCGGCCGCACTCAGCGGTTCCAGCCGCACGAGCCGCCCCTCCATCACCTTGCGTTCAGGGCGCGGGCGCGTTTGCCAATTCTTCATCTCGTAGGACACGCGGGTAACCCTTGATTGACAGAAGCCCCTTAGCCTCCCAAAAATGCCGCCCATTCATTAGCGCCACCTTGGATCAGGAAGATGCTCCACACCATTGCCGCGTTCGATCGCCTCGGCGAGGAGAACGCCTTTGCCGTGTTGGCGCGCGCCACCGCGCTCGCCCATGAAGGTCGTGACATCGTCAATCTCGGCATTGGCCAGCCGGATTTTCAGACGCCGCCACACATCGTCGAAGCAGCCATCAAGGCGCTGCGCGACGGCCATCACGGCTACACCCCGGCGACCGGCCTTCTGGCGCTGCGAGAGGCGGTGGTGCGCCGCACCCTGACGACGACCGGGGTGGAGGTATCGCCGGAATCCGTCATGATCCTGCCCGGCGGCAAACCGACCCTGTTCAGCGCCATCTTGATGTTCGGTGAGAAAGACACTGAGATTCTGTATCCGAACCCAGG
>CAZTJY010000216.1:0-2674 GCA_964613725.1 uncultured Parapedobacter sp.
TACTGCTCATTCGTTAGGTTGAGTGAACCTGCGTATTTCTCGGAAAGCTTTTGGTCTTTTACGGGCTTAGCAGCCCGTTTCAAAACAGCTTCTACCTCAGCAAGCACGCTGTCACTTTTCGTCCGGAGCAATTCCTCGATCAACTGTAGTTTTCTAGCTTCTGTGTACATGAATGTAGTGTCCTTTCTTTATAGACACAAATCTACAAAAACCATCGGGTTTTTCCAGTGATTTCTTTCCCGACCTAAAGCCTCCCATCCACCAAACTGCGTTCCAAAAAGGCTTTGGTGTCGAAAATGATCCCGTTACGACGTTTCACTTTCTGGTAGTCGAACTCAAGGAACGCATCATGAGTTCTACATCATCGAAAATAAAGATACGGAAACGATCCGCGGCTGGCGGGCCCATCGCATCGAGCAGCGTTGGTTCTACGTGTTGGACGGAGCCTTCTCCTTGAAGACGGTGAAAATAGACGACCGGATGGAAGCGTCACGGGATTTACCCGTGGAGGAGACGATCCTGCGGAGCGAAGAACAGCGCGTCATCCACGTGCCGGTCGGATACGCAACGGCGTTCCAGGCGCTGGAGCCGGGAAGCCGGTTGTTGGTGTTTGCAGATTATGGTATTGAACACGCCAAGGATGATGACTATACGTATCCTGCGGATTACTTTGTAGGGGCTGGCTTCCAGTGATCCCGCTAAAACCTCACATTTTCAAAAACGAATTGCTGGTCGGCCGCGGTCTTATAGGCGTCCACATAAGGCGAATAGGCCTTCACTGAAATGGTGCCTGCGCCGGGATCGATGGTGACCATCCGCAGGAATCCGTTACCGCCATTTTCTGAGCCTTCCACGCCCGACTGGTAGTTTCCGAGCATTTGGTACACCGTATTGCCGTGTACGCCGGTGCTCACCAGTTGGCCCGCTCCGTCGTGCAGCACATGGCCGCTGAACACCAGCAGGATGTTTTTATGCTGGCTCACAAGCTTCTGCCACATCATTTCCCCGTCGTTTACCGCATTGTCGCCGGTGTCTTTCCCCACCCCATACTTCTGGGGTACCCAGGAGTGGTCTTTTTCGATATTCATGCGGGTATCGTCTGAATACATATAGGCGTGGGTGTTGATAATCACCTTATGCTCCGGATGGGCTTCTATGACCTCACCGGCCCACTTTAGGACACCGTCGCGCGCGCCGAACTCGAGCGAAAGGATCAGCCAGTCGAGCCCGCCTGCCTGGAACGTATGGTAGGTGTTCTCCATACTCCCTTCGGCAAAGGCGCCGCCGAAATGGGACATGTTGCTGTACTTCTCATACGGCAGGTAGGTATTGAGCAAGGTGGCATCCCGTTCGCTTGTACTGCCATTTGGGCCGAGGTCGTGGTTACCCGGAACAAACGTATAGGGCACTTTGCCATCCATCACAGCCAGTGCCGCGGCTGCGTTCTGCCATTCCTCCTCGGAATTGAAGTCGGTGATGTCACCCTGATGGAGCACGAAGGCGACGCTATCGGCATGTTCCACGATCCACTCGGTCTGCGCACGGAAGATTTCCGGGTAGGAATGGGAATAGACCTGAGTATCTGGCAGCAGGACCAGCTTGAAGGGCTGTGGCTCTTGGCAAGCGGTCAGGAAAAAGACGCATGCGACCAGGATGGTCATTAACGGATGGTGTTTTATATGCTTCTTCATGGTCACCGTGTAATCGTGCAGTAAGACAAAATCTTTTTGTGAACGTTTCTTAAGACGTTTGAGGTCTTTCAGAAACTTGGTTGAGGTTATTAATTGGTAAGTTGGCATAAGTAACCCCTACATCAGACACTATCAAATAAGGCGTCTACACTATCGAAGCGTTTGCCTTTGCCCGCTTTCAATTCTTGCATCGCAGCAATTGTCTCGCTGTTTGGTTCCATTGTCTGTCCCTTCTTGACTTTTATTTCTATGCCCAATTCTTTCAACAACGCTTTTATGAGCTGTGTTTTCTCTTCCGGCACTTTAATTTCTAATGTTTGCATGCTTTCTACGCTTTACAACAAAGATACTAATAAAGACGCTTTACAACAAAGATACTAATAAAATTTTCACTTATCCCAACTTCCGCTCCGGATTCGCATCCCCGCCAAAGCTATTGTCAACCGCCCACAGACCGCTATTTCTATAAAACTCACTCCGTCTCATATGAGATTCCAGGGGCTGCTGTTACACACAGCCAAGGTCGCCATCCGATCGAATTGTGCCGCTTTTACCTGACAAACCCCGAAAGCATGATGCGCTTTCGGGGTTTGTGATTCGACGCGTTGCGTCGGGCTACGTGGCGGCCGGACTTACCGCCTCCGGCGCCACCGTTGCAGCAGCAGGGTAACGAGGTAGCTCACGGTGGCCCCTAGGGCCGCGAGCGCTACCGTACGCGTCATGTCTTGCAGCCAAGGCTGCCCCATGAGGCTCAGCAGCGTACCGCCACCCGTGCCGACGCCGAGTTGGAAGTTAGTCGCTTTCATCGGCTGCTCCTTCCTCGTCGCGGTTGCGCACGCCGCTTTCGACGGCCTCGAGCACGCCCAACGCCAACGCCACGTACCGGGCGACTACCACCACCTTGGGTGGCAGTTTTACCGGCGAGGCGATGACCAACTGGCTGGCCACGGCCAATGTTTCCTTGATCCGGTCATAAAGTGTCG
>CAZTJY010000217.1:0-2644 GCA_964613725.1 uncultured Parapedobacter sp.
AGCTCCCGGTCGAGGTCGAGATCGCGGGACAGCTTTCGGAGCCGCTTGGCCTCCGCAGCGAGCGCCTCGCGTGCCTTGTCCAGCTCTTCCCGTTGCGAGGCGAGCTCGGACTCGGCAGCCGCCCGCGTTGCCGCGGCGGCTTCGGCGTCCTTGGCGCGCTGAGCCTCCGCGTCCGCGGTGAGCCGGTCGCGCTGCTCCTGCAGCTCCTCTTCGAAGGCCGCGCGCTCCTCGTCCATCTTCTCTCGGTGGCGCGAGAACTGGGCGCGGAGCGCCTCACCCTCGGCCTCGAGCTGCGCCAGGGCCTCTCGGTTGCGTCGGCTGAAGCCTGCGTCGGCATCCAGCTCACGCTGGACGATCTCCTCATGTCGCCGGAGCAGGGCTGCCTCATCCGCCTCGAGCTTCTTCTCCCGCTCCGAGATCCCTCCGTCTCGCGCCGCGAGCTCTCCCTGCAGTGCCTCTAGCTCGGACCGCTCCTGCTTGAGCGCGCTCTCTTGCTCATCGACCGCGGCCGCGCGGCGGGCCACGTCGGCCTCGGCACTCCCGAGGCGTTGTCGCTGCGCCTCGAGCAGCGCGACCAATTCCGCAGCACGCCGGACGAGCTCCTCACTCGAGGTGTCTGGCGGTGGCGGGGGTGCGGCCTCCATCGCCTGGAGGTCGGACTCCGTCGCGTGTGCCACTGCGGCCTCCTCCACCTTCGCGAGCACCTGCTCCGGGCTCTCGGTCGTGGGAGTCGGGGTGGGCGTCGGCTTCGCAGCCGGAGGGGTGTTCGGCTTCTTGTTCTTGTTGTTCCGCCTACCCATGCGAGCCTCCGGTGCTCTCTCGTGTTGAATCCGAACGTGCCTCGACGAGACCGAGGAGTACCGAGACGACGTCGTAGACCTTGTCCACGTGCTGTTCCGCCAGCTGCGGCGCGATCGAGTCGGCGTTGGCGTGACCGGCCCCTCCACCCGCGGCGGCGATCTCGTCGATGGCGCCGATGAGGGCTGGGGACCTCGCCGCAGCCCGGGAGAGCGGGTGCGTCGGGTCGCGCTGCGCGAGGAGAGCGGTGGCGGTGACGAGCGGACGCAGGCGCCAGCTGTCGCGGTACTCGGACACCGACCGCACCTGCCCCGGCTTCACGTTCAAGAACGCTTCCGGGATGGGCGCCGTGAAGCCGAGGGAGCGGAAGGCCCCCTCATAGGTGGCCGCGTAGACGCTTCGGTCCTGCTGCTGAGCGAGGTGCTGCCTTCCCGTACGCCGATCGACTCGCGAGACGTAGACGCGCTTCCAGATGTCGCCGAGCGGATGCGTAGCCGCGATTGAGGAGAACACCGCCTCCAGGACCTTCACGCCGGCACGCAGCACCTCGTTGATCTTGCGCTCGGGACAGTCACGACCTAGCGACCGCATCTCCTGCCGGGCGGCCTCCAGTTCGAGCACCTGATCAAACGCGCTGTGCGTCCTGAAGCCTACGGTGAGCCGTCGATCGATCTCGAGGCCGGCCTGCAGCTGGATGGTCTCCAGCCATCGCTGCTGGTCCTCGTAGCCGGCGTGGAGCGTCTCTCCAACCAGCTGGTTGACGACACCGAAGAGCCCGGGGACGTCGTGCATGACCGCCTCGACTCGGCGACGCAGCCGCACGCTCTGGCCGAGCCCGAACGGGTCGCACGCATACCAGTCCGTCGCGCCCGCGTCCGACTCCGGCACGTAGAGGTAGGTGAGCAAGAAGACAGCTTGCGGCTCCTCCTCGACGAAGCTGACGCGGCTGATCTGCACGCCGGAGGCGACGAAGTTCCCGAGCGCCTCGTCATCACGGTCGTCGGCATCCTTGAAGCGGAGCCCCTTCCTGTGCTGTGCGACCGCTTGCACGACCGCGGCGGCGCTGGGCGTCGCGGGCGCGAGCTGGGCGCGGGGCAGCACGGTGAATGTGCGGTAGCGTCGCGGCTTCCCGGTGGTTCCCAGCAGGACGGACGGGAACCCGTTCTCGTTGAACTCGAGCTCGCAGTAGTCGAGCGACTCGACGAAGCGCGGCCAGAGATCGCCGCTCCACGGATCCTGGAAGACGTACCCTGCGACCATCTCCTGGGTCTCGAACGAGTCGTCCTCCAGGACCCTCGCGCCGTGTTCGGTCGGGAGCCCGTGCTGGTCGAGGTAGCCGAGATCGCCAAGCTCAGAGAGGATGAAGGCGACCAGGTCAGTGTGTACCGAGAGGTGCTCCGCGATGGAGTCGACCCGAGGCACGCCGGCTCGGCAGAGCCCCATGATGGCGCGCTGGAGTACGTTGAGCTTCCGCTGCCGAACCCGAGGGGCAACCACCCGGTATGCCCACGCCGGCCACAGGAGGAACTGACGGGAACTCCAGCGCGCGTGGTGCCGGGGCCCGAAGTTCAGCGCCGGCCTCTCAGGCGTGAAGTTGAACGCCATGGTCCCCCCCGCAGAGCTTCAAGAAACGAACGAGCCCCGGTACCGCCTCAGCGGCCTGCTCGCCGGTCAACATCCCGCTGTCTCCGACCACAATCAGCAGCCGCTTCTGTCGGCTCATCGCCACGCACAGGCGGTTCTCGAGCATGAGGTGCCCGTACTTCCGTCGCAGCAGCTTCGGTTGGTCCGCCGCGATGTCGTTCGACCGGGTCATCGAGAGGAGGACGACGTCGAACTCCTTGCC
>CAZTJY010000218.1:0-2606 GCA_964613725.1 uncultured Parapedobacter sp.
ATGAATTGAATTTGCACCGCAGAGCAAATTCAAGAACGGATTGTAAAGCCTGACTTGAATGACGAATACGAGTGACGAATAAAATAAAGGATTTGCAAGCCAGCTAATCAATGACGAATGTGAAATTACGAATTACGAATGGGGCGGTAGTACCGTTTGCAAGGCATTATGCTGGTAAAAAAGCCAGGACTGGTCCAGGGCAAAATTAGAAGGATTTGCAAGCCGGATGCGGACTCAAGGCGAGACTTCGACTCAAGGCGAGACTTCGCTCGAAGTGATTTAGCCTGGACTGATCCCCGGAAACCATGGGCTTGGTTTACAGGCAGAAAGTATGAATAATAAAGGCCGGAAAGCCACGAAATTCGACCCTGTGATGATAGTCAAACCTTTCAATTAAATTCATGAGACCTCAACCTCACACCTAAGAACGTCTCTTCTAAGATTTACTCCCTCCCTCTCCGTCCCAATTCTACTGCATTCATATTGGTAACAATACCATCCTGAATTACAAAAGTAATCAGGGTACGCATCAGATGAAAACCATGTTGGCCGACTGCTCCCGGATTGATATACAATAAATCAAAGCGCTTGTCAAATTGTACTTTTAAAATGTGAGAGTGCCCACAAATCAGAAATGTTGGTCGGAATTGGGCGATCAGTTCTCTGACCCGGGGATTGTAATTTCCAATCCGGCCAGCAATATGGATCATCAAAAAACGGTTGCTATCAATCTCATGATACAGATATTCGGGCCATTCTGAACGAACCAAATGATTGTCAATATTCCCATACACCGCCCGAACAGGAGCTATTTCAGCCAATCGGTCGGTGACAGCCAATGAGCCGATGTCACCAGCATGCCAAATTTCATTGACACCCTTCAGGGCTGTTGTAATCGATGAATCCAGATAATTATGGGTATCTGAGATCAATCCTATTTTCACTTCGTGAGATTTCGATTTAAAAGTGCAAGAAAATACATTTGATCCACATTCCTGATCTGAAGTAGCATGAATGTTATTATATACCCTGGAAATTAATTTTTTACAGGGTCTTCCATTTGCGTGGAACTCTGGGCTGGATTCTGTTCCATCTTTTCCGGAATGGCTGTCTCGCTGACATGGTGGGAATTGTAATAGTGATTATTTAGTATCGTTCCTGATCCGGTACCCACACTAATAATAGATCGGAAAGCTTCCTCAGACTTGACATCTATATGAGTGATTTGATGCTTTTTGACATGATAGATAAATCCCGTGGTTGGATTTGGTCCTGTTGGCACAAAAACCGTGACATAATCACCAATGGATTCATCGGTCAGAAAAGCCGTCACAAGAGTATCATTGCCATAAAGATCAACCAATACCACCTTGAATAAATTCATGTTGGAATTACCCAGCAATTGATGAACTGCTTCGCGCAGAGTTCCATAGTAAGGCAACTTGAACAATACCGCCCGCTCAATTCGATTTACCCAGATTTGACCCTGTTTCGTACTGACAAAAAGCCCGACGAAAAAGCATAAAGCCACCAGAAATAAAAAGGCGAATATATCAACCAGTAGCGGGTATTTGAATGCCTCACTGACATCAGCCAGACCCAAAAGTGGTTTTGCAATTCCAGAGATGGTGTAGAACAGAAAGGTGAAAAGCACATAAAATAAAATCAAAGGTAATAACACCACCATACCTCCTACAATGGTCGTTTTGAAAAATTTTGTAGTCCCCCGTACCCTGCTCATTACTATATTTTGTTTTAACTTTGATTGGCAAACTTGTAATAGCATCAGAAAATTACCACAAGCGTGAATCGAAAGGTGTATCAACGAATAAAGACTATTGTCGCCCCCCACATTCACCATACACCGGTTGTGGCATCCTCTATCCTTAACGACACTTATGGAACAAACCTTTTGTTCAAGTGCGAAAATTTTCAAAAGGCCGGTTCTTTCAAAATAAGGGGCGCTGTCTATGCCGCATCGGCAAAATTGCAACGTCAGGATACGAATATTTTAACCGGTCATTCATCAGGCAACTTCGCACAGGCATTGGCACGTGCAGCTGGTATATTTCATAAAAAGGCTGTACTAATTATGCCCGGGAATGCACCGAAAGTAAAAGTGGAGGCTGTTCGCAGTTACGGTGCCACAATTATTTTTTCAGGGAATAGTCCGGCAGATCGTGAAAAAACGATGAAAAACTTCCTGTCCACAAACCCCGCGGCCATTTTTATCCATCCATCCGATGATTTGGATATGATCCATGGAAATGCTACAGTAGCAGGTGAATTCCTGGAGTCACATCCTGATTTGGACGTAATTATCGTTCCTGTGGGGGGTGGAGGTTTATTAGCGGGAACAGGGTTAGCGGTTTCTTTGCTGAGCAATAAGACGAAGGTATTTGGAGCAGAACCTGCAGGTGCCGATGATGCCAGACGATCCTTTTATTCGGGCAAGATCGTTCCGAGTATACACCCTTCCACGATTGCCGATGGTTTGCGCACTCAGCTTGGTGAAATTAATTTTCCGATTATTCTGGAGACGGTACATGATATTTTGACCGTCAGCGATGAGGAAATAATCACGGCTATGAAAGATGTCTATCAAT
>CAZTJY010000219.1:0-2601 GCA_964613725.1 uncultured Parapedobacter sp.
CGGGACCAGCGCCCCGTCGGCCGCCGCGGGCAGCGGCATCCTCGGCCACAGCGTGACGCCCAGGACCAGGCCATCCTCGGCGCTGGCGAGCAGCGGGCGCGACTCCGCCTCCAGCACCAGCCACTGGCCCGCCGCCAGCGCGAACCGGCCTTCGCGGCATTCCAGCGTCGCACTGCCGCGCAACACCAGCCAGGCGGTGGCGGCGTTGCCGCCGACGGCCAGGCCGCCGCCGCGGCTGGCGAGCATCAGGGCGGGACGTTCGTCGTGCGCGGCGGCGCCGGACACATCGTACGCGCCGGCGCGGTCGCTCCAGATCGTTTGCATCTGCATGGCTGTTTCCTTGTGCGGAATCCAGCCACCTGTTTGCCGCCCGCCGCTCCGAAACTCAGGAAACCGGGACGAAATCGAACCGACATTGGGGCGTGCGGCATCCGAAAGTCATGCTTCGGGGACCTTCGCCCATGACTTCCGGCAGGGCCTCGCGCAGGGTGCGCCGGCGCGGGGCGGACTCCGGGGCCGGCGGGCGCGGCAGCCGCGCGAAGCCGACGTCGATGTTCTGCGACGCCGGCAGGCCCAGGTACAGCCATCGCCCGCGTGCATCCACGGCGGGCGAACCGCCCACGACTCCGCCTTCGCGCGAGAGGCAGGGGCCGTCGCCGGGCCGGGCGATGGCGCGCCACGGGGCCGGGCAACCGTCCTCGGGCACCAGCGAGTAGGCCTGGCCTTCGAACAGCGCCCAGTGGCGATAATGGCGCGGCGTCGGCCGGTCCGCGGACCCCTGCTCGATGCCGCCCAGCATGGCGTCGCTGCGCCATAACCCGGGCACGGTGGAACGGCTGAACATCAGCGCATCGGCGCCGGGGTCGTAGCGCGCGAGCGCGACGTCCTCCTCGGAAGCGAGCACGCGCCAGTCCTCGCGCTGGTACAGCACCGCGCGCACGCGCCCGCGGCCGTCGTCGACGCCCACCAGCAGGTGCGCGGGGTCGCCGGTATAGGCCGCGAACACCGGACGCTGCGCGGGCACCGCGAGCTGGCGCGCGCGTCCGGTGGCCACGTCCACCTCGAACAGGCGCTCGAGGTCGCCGCTGCGCCCGAGCACGACCAGGCGGCGGCCGTCGGGCGACCACACCGGCGCGTGGCGCGGCACCGGCTCCAGCCCTTCGACCGGTCGCAGCGTGGCCGGCTGCCCCACCTCGCCCAGCCACAGCTGCACCGCCATCGAGCGGTCGGACAGGAACGCCAGCGTGTGGCCGTCGGGCGACAGCGCGGGCAGCATGTCGACGCCGCTGGACGCGAACACCGGTTCCAGCCCCGCGTCGGATGCGCCGTCGATCGGGACGCGGAACAGTCCGCTGCGCGAGAGGTCGATCTCGAGCACCATCGACCAGTCGTCGGCCGCGACGTCCGGATGCACCGCGTTGCCGGTCGGCAGGCGCGACAGGGGGTGCAGGCTGCCATCGTCCACGCGCAGCAGCCACAGCGTGGCGTTGCCCGCCACCTGGCTGAGCACGATGCCGCTGCTGTCGGGCAGCCAGTCCCAGCCGCGGATGTCGCGCCGCAGCCGGGTGAGCGGCCGCGGCGTGCCGCCCTCGGCCGGCATGATCCACAGGTCCGCCAGCGAGAGGTTGCGGCGGAACGCGAGCCAGCGTCCGTCCGGCGAATACCGCGGAAGCTGGTCGACGTCGCCGTCGCCGATCGGAGAGTCGCGCGCCTCCCAGGGGGCGGTCGCCAGGTCCAGCCGATTCAGCGGCGCGCCGGCACCCCCGGGCATGCGCGGCCCGCCCATCACCAGGCCGCGGCCGTCGGGGGTCCAGTCGAAGTGCGACCAGGCGCCGTCGAGGCAGGGGCCGGCCTCGCGCGGCGTGCCGCCGGCGGCAGGCACCACCATGAAGCGGCAGTCCTCGCCCGCCACGCGCACGAAGGCGATGCGGGTGCCGTCGCGCGACCATACCGGCATGGTGTCCTCCACGTCGGGGCCCGGGTCGGTCAGCACGCGCGCGGCGGCCTGCGAGACCGCCTGCAGCATCAGCCGGCTGCCGCCGCCGGCCTCCGCACGCACGAAGGCCACCGTGCCGCCGTCGGGGGACAGCGACGGGAGCCGTTCCTGCTCGGGGGCGGACGCGATCGCGCGGTACTCGACCGCGAGCACCTCCGTGGCCGTGCCCGCACCGGGCAAGGCCGCGGCGGGCACGGCAGCCGGCATCCGCCACAGCGCGACCACGGCGATGCAGAACAGCACCGCCACCGCCGCCACGTGCCAGGGCGTGCGCGACGGCCGGGCGGGCGACGTCGATCGCGGGGCCGCGGGGGCAGGTCCGGGTTCCACCCCGCCCTCCACGGCGGCCGATGCGGCCTCGTCGCCCGTCCGGCCGTCCAGTCAGGCCACCGGCGCCAGCAGGCGGTAGCCGGTCCTGGCGATGGTCTCGATGTAGCGCGGCGCGTCGCGGTCGTCGCCGAACGCCTTGCGCAACTGGGTGATCGCCTGGGTGAGCACGTCGTCGGTCGGCATCGTGTGCGGCCAGACCCGTTCGAACAGGGCATCGCGCGTCACCACCCCGCCCTGCGCCTCGGCCAGCACCAGCAGAACCTGCAGCGCCTTGG
>CAZTJY010000220.1:0-2528 GCA_964613725.1 uncultured Parapedobacter sp.
TGTTTCGGACAATTCATTTGTCGTTTGGGCGACCTATTTTCTTTCGCTCTTGCTGCTTATTACCGTTTTGCAGTTTTTCAGAAACCCACGTCGGCGTATTATTACCGATGAAAATGCCATACTTTGCCCGGCCGACGGGAAGGTGGTCGTTATCGAAGAGGTTGAAGAAACAGAGTACTTCAATGATAAGCGGTTACAGGTGTCTATTTTCATGTCACCCGTAAATGTTCATATCAACCGTAATCCCGTAAGCGGGAAGGTCTCCTTTTTCCGTTATCATGCTGGGAAATATTTAGTGGCGTGGCATCCCAAGTCGTCAACGCTTAATGAGCGGACCAGCATCGCAGTGCAGACAGCGACCGGCAAAGAAATCCTGTTCCGGCAAATAGCCGGGGCGATGGCGCGTCGTATCGTTTGGTATGTACAAGAGGGCTCGCAGGTGGACCAAGGAGAAGAGTTTGGTTTTATCAAATTCGGTTCTCGCGTGGACGTTTTCCTTCCCTTGGGAACTAAGGTGGACGTTAACATCGGGGACAAGGTTTCCGGTGGTTTGACGATATTGGGGCGGTTTGACTAATGACATGCGAAAGCCATGAGGTTTATCCTGCTTGTGTTCATTAACGCGTGTGCGGTAGGGCTGGCTATCGCCTGCATGAATTTTTATTTCCAGCATAGTTGGCAGCATTTCCTCATTACATTCATCATCTCATTTGCCATCAGCTTCTTAACGTTCTACTATCTATTCCAACGGTATATTTACGGCAAAATAAAGCTTATCTATAAGTTGATCCACAACTTGAAATTGGGCAAGGACCTTAAGGATGCGTTGGGGGAGAAAATCAGTGACGACCCAATCAACGACGTTGAACAACAGGTGCGTGATTGGGCCAAGGAGAAAAAGAAGGAAATCGATCGACTGAAGGAACAGGAACGGTTTCGGCGGGAGTTTCTTTCCAATGTGGCGCATGAGTTTAAGACACCATTGTTTGCCTTGCAGGGTTACATCGATGCCTTGCAGGATGGCATGATGCAGGAAGATGTGGGGATGGCGACCCAGTTCTTGAGGAAGGCATCGTCGAACTTGGACCGGCTATCGTTTTTGATAAAGGACCTTGATGAAATATCGAAACTGGAAAGCGGGCAGGTGCCTGTCAATTATCAGAAATTCGATCTTGTCGTTTTGGTTAAGGAGGTGCTCGAATCGATGGAGGATAAGGCATCAGCACACCAAATGGATTTGGTCTTTAAAGAAAAGTACCAGCACCCAACCCTAGTAAGGGCAGACCGAGAAAAGGTTCGGCAGGTCTTTGTTAACCTCATCAGCAATTCCATTAAGTATGGCAAGCGGGGCGGCGGAACCGATATCCGGATCTATGAACTGTTTGAAACGGTATTGGTGGAAGTGACCGACGATGGTATCGGAATCGAGGAGAAGAATCTGCCCCGGGTTTTCGAACGGTTTTATCGAACAGACAAAAGTAGGTCGCGAAAAATCGGTGGTTCTGGCTTAGGGTTATCCATCGTGAAACATATTATCGAAGCGCACCAGCAAACGATCAATGTGCGAAGCACGGAGGGTGTGGGTACTACTTTTGCTTTTACACTGGAGAAGTCGAAACCGTCGCTATAGTTTCCTTTCAGTTTGAATTAACACGAAAAAGAGTTGTTAATTAACATTAACTTAACATTGAGGTCATACTTTTGCATAAATATCATTGCTTATGTCACTCAATAGCATATTCCAGTATTTCGTTCCAAAAGACAAAAAATTTTTCCCTTTGTTCGAACAGGCAAGCAGCAATCTCATCGATATGGCAAAGTTGCTGAAGGAACTGGTAAACCTGACGGATGTTGATAAGCGGAAAGAGTTATGCCGGAAAATCGAAGACCTGGAACATCGCGGAGACGAAATTTCGCATCAAATCCATCTAGAGCTCGGGAAGAACTTCATCACACCATTTGACCGGGAGGACATCCATACTTTGACAAGCTCGTTGGATGATGTGGCAGACTTCATACATGACGCGTCAAACCGCATCGATTTATATAAGGTAGCGCGAATTACCGAACCCATTATTGAGATGGCTGATTTGATTCTGGAAGCAACGGAGGATGTTGCAAAGGCTGTCCACGAGCTGCGGAATCTCAAGAATATCCGGAATATCACTGATTCTTGCGTACGTATTAACAGCATCGAAAACAAAGCGGATTATATTTTCGATAAGGCAGTGGGTGAATTGTTCGAATTTGAGAAGGATGCCATCGTATTAATTAAGTATAAGGAAGTACTATCTGCCATGGAAACTGCTACCGACAAGTGTGAAGATGTGGCCAATGTGCTGGAAAGTATTTTAGTGAAAAACGCCTAGGTTCCTATGATCAGCACATTATTGGTCGTTGTTATCATCCTCGCGATTGCATTTGACTATATCAATGGTTTTCACGATGCGGCTAATTCCATCGCAACCATCGTATCTACCAAGGTACTTTCGCCTTTTCAGGCGGTGCTGTGGGCGGCGACGTTCAAT